>DASVWH010000055.1:0-27119 GCA_036389715.1 Pyrinomonadaceae bacterium
GAAGAGGAGGCCAAGGGCAACGACCTGACCAAAGAGGCCTTCCCGCTGCTGCGGGATTTGGAGAGCCTCAATTTCGTCGGCAACGTCGAGGGGCGAGATGTCTTCACGGGCAACGTTGATGTGATCGTGACGGACGGCTTCACTGGCAACGTGATGCTCAAGCTGTCCGAGGGGCTGACCGACGCGATGCTCTCGATGATTAAGCGAGAGCTGACGGCTTCGGCCAGGACCAAGGCCGGGGCGATGCTGGCCAAGCCCGCTTTTCGCAACATCAAGAAGCGGCTCGACTATGCCGAGTACGGCGGCGCGCCGCTTCTGGGTGTGAGGAAAATCGTGATGGTCGGGCACGGCAGCTCCAACGCCCGCGCAATCCGTAACGCCATCCGCAGTGTCAAGGAATTTTCCGAACATCGAGCCAGTGAGCGCATCGAACGCGGAATCGCCGAAACCAACGCGCGGCAGGACGCCCAGCTGGTAAATAGCTGATCTTCGAGTGGTGAAGGGACAACTTTGGCGGTTGTCTTTTCACCATTTACTATTTACTATTCACCCTTCACTTTTGAGGACAGAAATGGCAAATGCAAATGCTGGCGTGCTGGGCACGGGCCACGCCTACCCGGAAGGCATCCTGACGAATGCCGACCTGGAAAAGATGGTCGAGACTTCCGACCAGTGGATTACCTCGCGGACGGGCATCAAGCAGCGTCGCAAGGCGGCTCCGGGCGAATACACCTCGCTGTTTGCCGTCCGCGCCGCCCGCCAGGCCATCGAGCGTTCGCGGATTGATCCGGCCGAGCTGGACCTGGTCATTTGCGCCACCGTCACGCCCGATCAGATTCTGCCTTCGACCGGCTGCCTGATTCAGGCCGAGCTGGGAGCGAATCGCGCCGCAGCCTTTGACCTGGCCGCCGCCTGCTCCGGCTTTCTTTACGGGCTAACGCTGGCCAATACGATGATTACTACGGGGCAGGCGCGCTATGCCCTGGTCATCGGCGCGGAAGTCCTGACGCAGTACGTTGATTACACTGACCGCTCAACCTGCGTCATCTTCGGCGACGGAGCGGGCGCGGCCGTGCTCGGGCCGGTCGAGAAGGAGCGCGGGATTCTGGCCGCGCGGATTCGCTCCGACGGGCGCTTTGCAGAGCATCTCTACGCGCCGGGCGGCGGGACCAAACGCGGCTCGACGGCCGAGACGATTGCCGCGGGCGAGCATTTCTTCAAGATGAAGGGCAACGAGCTTTTCAAGGTCGCGGTGCGCTCAATGACGGACATCTCGCGCGAGGTCCTGGACGAAGGCGGCTACAGCGCAGAGGATGTGAAGCTCTTTATTCCGCACCAGGCCAACCAGCGCATCACGGATGCGGTCGCCAGCAAGCTCGAAGTCGAAGAAGCGCGCGTTTACTCGAATATCTCGATGCACGGAAATACCTCTTCGGCTTCGATTCCGATCGCGCTCGATGAATGTGTCGAAGCCGGGCGCATCAAGGAGAACGACCTGGTGCTGATGGCCTCCTTTGGCGGCGGCGTGACCTGGGGCGGCGTGCTGGTGCGCTGGTAAGATGCGAAAGATGCTGACTAAAAGTTATCTCGCTGCCGCCGTTTTGTCGCTGCTGCTCATCGGCGGCGGCGCGCCGGTTGCGGCGCAGAGCGAGAGCCGCGGCTGGCTGCTAGTGGAAGTGACGGACACGAACGGGCAGCCGTTAAGGGATGCCTGCGTGACCTTCGTCCCGAAGGAGGGCGAGATTCTCTTTCGCAAAGCTGATGCCAGGGGCAGGGTGAAGCTCAAGGGGGCGACGGCGGCCAAGTACCGCGTCGTCGTCAAGGTCGAGGGCTACGAGGCGCAGAAGAGAGAGGTCACGGTCGAAGAGAAAATGGAGCGTGTCGTCTTCTCTTTGCAGCCGCGTGAGGGTAGATGACGAACCGCCTGGCATACATTTTCCCCGGCCAGGGCTCGCAGTATGCCGGGATGGGAAGGGAACTGGCCGAGCGGCATCAGGCTGCGCGCCGGGTCTTTGAAGAGGCCGACGAGGCGCTCGGGTTCTCCATCTCGCGGCTCTGTTTCGAGGGAACGCCCGAAGAGCTGCAATTGACGGAGAATACGCAGCCCGCGATTCTCACGACTTCCGTGGCCGTCCTGCGCGCGATGGAGGCCGAAGGGTTTCCGCCGCCTGCGTTCGTCGCGGGTCATAGCCTCGGAGAATATTCGGCGCTCGTCGCCGCCGGTTCCTTATCGCTCGCGGATGCCGTTCGGACCGTGCGCGCGCGCGGCCGCTTCATGCAGGAGGCCGTACCCGTCGGCTCGGGCGCGATGGCCGCCATCATGGGAGCCGAGCTGAAGACCGTGATGGAAGCCTGCACGGAGGCCCAGGAGGGCGATGTCTGTACGCCCGCGAATATCAATGCGCCGAACCAGGTCGTCATCGCGGGCCACGCGTCGGCAGTTGACAGGGCCACGGGGCTGCTCAAGGAGCGCGGAGCGAAACGCGCCATCAAGCTCAACGTCAGCGCACCGTTTCACTGTGCCCTGATGATGCCCGCGCAGGAGAGGCTCGCGGAGGAGCTTGAGAGCCTGGAGTTTGATGACCTGCGCGTCCCGCTGGTGACCAACGTGGATGCGGCCGTCATCGAGAGCGGTAAGGATGCGCAGGACGCGCTCGTCCGGCAGGTCTCTTCGCCGGTCCGCTGGCTGGAGTCCGTCGAGCTATTGATTCAGCAAGGTGTCGAGACCATCGTCGAGGTCGGGCCCGGCAAAGTCTTGTCCGGGCTGGTGCGGCAGATCGAACGCAGCGCCCGTTGCCTGAACGTCGAGAATCCGGCGAGCCTGGAGGCAACGCAGGGCGCGCTGGCAAGCTCTTGAAAGTTTCACCGATTTTCCATCAATCATAGAGGAGCGAATTTGTTATGCCCGATCAAGAGATCGAAAATAAAGTGAAGCAGATCATCGTTGACGAGCTTGGGGTTGACGAGAATGAAGTGACGCCTAACGCCCGCTTCATTGATGATCTAGGCGCGGACTCACTCGATACGGTCGAACTCGTGATGCGCTTTGAAGAGGAGTTCGGCATCGAAATCCCGGACGAGGATGCGGAGAAGATTCAGAGCGTGCGCGATGCCTATAACTACATCGAGCAGCACAAAGAGAAATAGGAGCTGTGAGCGGTGAGCAGCGAGAGGTGAGAGGCAGAAAGCGTTTCTCCCAACACCTCTCACTCATCACTCATTACAGTGCTCAAAGGAGTAATTAAGTTGAAACGTCGCGTCGTGGTCACAGGACTTGGCCTGGTTACGCCTGTCGGCAATTCGGTCGAGAGCACTTGGTCCGCTCTGATGGCGGGCCGCAGCGGCGTGGACTACATCAAGAAGTTCGACGTGGAGAAGTTCCCCGTCCGTTTCGCCGCCGAGGTCAAAGATTTTGACCCGCTCGCCTTCGTCGAGAAGAAGGAGGCGCGCAAGATGGGGGCCTTTATCCATTACGCCATCGCCGCCTCCGACGAGGCCATCAAGGACAGCGGCCTCTCCATCACGGACGAAAATTCCGAGCAGGTCGGGACCTACATCAGCAGCGGCATCGGCGACTTCTGGGCCATCGAGCGCGAGCACTCCAAGCTCTTGAAAGACGGGCCGGGCCGCGTCTCGCCCTTCTTCATCCCGTCGGCCATCGTCAACCTCGCGGCCGGGCAGGTCTCCATCCGTCACGGCGCGAAGGGGCCGAACTCCGCGACCGCCACGGCCTGCGCCGCCGGGGCACACGCCATCGGCGACAGCTTCAAAATCATCCAGCGCGGCGACGCCGACACCATGATTTGCGGCGGGGCCGAATCGGCCATCACGCCGATGAGCGTCGCCGGGTTTGCAGCGATGCGCGCTCTCTCGACACGCAACGACGACCCGCAGCACGCCTCGCGTCCCTTCGAGCGAGACCGCGAGGGCTTCGTCATCGGCGAGGGCGCGGGCCTGGTTATTCTCGAAGAGCTGGAGAGCGCCCGGCGGCGCGGCGCGCGCATCTACGCGGAGCTCGTCGGCTACGGCATGACGGCCGACGCCTTCCACATCACGATGCCTGACGAAACGGGCTCGGGCGCGATTCGCGTCATGCAGAAAGCCCTCAAGGACGCGGGCGTCCCGCCCGAAGAGGTCAACTACATCAACGCGCACGGGACCTCCACACCCTACAACGACAAGTTCGAGACGATGGCCATCAAGCAGACTTTCGGCGAGCACGCTTACAAGCTGGCCGTCAGCTCGACGAAATCCATGACGGGCCACCTGCTCGGCGCTGCCGGAGGCATCGAGGCCGTCTTCTCCGTCCTCGCCCTTCATCACCGGATAGTGCCGCCGACCATCAACTACCTAAATCCTGACCCGGACTGTGATCTGGATTACGTCCCCAACGAGCCGCGCGAGATGGCTGTCCGCTACGCGCTCTCGAACAGCTTCGGCTTCGGCGGCACAAACGCGGCCCTGCTTTTCAAACAGTATGAGGAGTAAAGAGAGTTTTCAGTTTTCAGTTTCCAGTTTTCAGCAGACGAACCCTTGTTCCTACTTAAAACTGAAAACTGAAAACTGGAAACTGGAAAAGTTCTTATGAAAACCATTGTTTTGATGAAGCAGGTCGCCAACAAGGATGCGATTCTGCGTATCAACAGGGACCAGACCTGGATTGAAGAGGGCGATCTCTCTTACGAAGTCAACGAGTCGGACGGCTATGCGCTGGAAGAGGCGCTGCGCCTGAAGGAGAAGGTCGGCGGCGGTGAGGTCGTCGTCTGCTCGATGGGTCCGCAGCGCGTCAAGACGGTCATTAAGGATGCGCTGGCGCGCGGCGCTGACCGCGCCATTCACATCGTCGGCGATAATCTGCAACACCTCTCACCCTTCGCGGCGGCGAGCATCCTGGCCGAAGCCATTCGCGGCGAAGCGCCCGACCTGGTCCTGACGGGATTGCAGTCGGACGATAACGGCTACGCACAGACGGGCGTCATCATGGCCGAGCTGCTCGGGCTGCCGCACGCGACGATTGTCATCGAAGTGGACGCCTCCGGCGAGCAGCTGCGGGTCAAGCGCGAGTTGGAGAGCGGATGGTATCAATGGTACGCGATGCCGCGTCCAGCGTTGCTGACGATTCAGTCCGGCATCAGCCAGATTCGCTACGCGACGCTCAAGGGCATCATGGCCGCGAAGAAAAAAGAGATCAGGGAAGTCACGCCTTCCCAAGACGCGGCCGCGCGCCCCTCGCACCAGCACATCGAGCGGGTTTACCTGCCGGAGAAAACAAAGCAGACGCAATTCCTCGGCAACGGCGATGCCAAGACCGGCGCGACCGAGCTGGCCGAGAAACTCCGCACGGAAGCAAGAGTGATTTAGTGGTCAATAGTCAGTCAATAGTAAATAGTAAATGGTAAATGGTGAATAGAAGCACGGTTTTTTCTCTTATCCATTGACCATTAACCATTAACCATTGACCAGACGGAGACATTAATGATGAGCAATGGGATTCTGGTTTTCGCAGAGCACCGGGCCGGTGCTTTTAACAAGACTTCATTCGAGGCTATCGCGGCGGCGCAGAGCCTCGGGCGAGATTTGCAGTTGCCCGTCACAGCCGTCGTGCTCGGCTCCGGGATGAGCGAGCTGGCCGGGGAGATAGCGGCCTATGACCTGGGCGGCGTGATTTACGCCGACAACGAGAAGCTGGCCGAGTACACGCCCGACGGCTACACGGATGCGATGGAGCGCGTCATCCGCGAGCGCGCTCCGCAGTACGTCATCATGCCGCATACCTACCTCGTGCGCGATTTCTCGCCGAAGCTGGCGGCGCGTTTCGGCAAGAGCGTCATCAGCGATTGTATCCGCGCCAGAGCCGACGGCGGCAGCGTCACCTTTTCCAGGCGCATCTTCCTCGGCAAGATTGACGCCGATGTCGTCTCGGACGGCGAGCCGCCGGTCTTCGCCACTTTCCAGTCCGGCGCATATCGCGCCGAGCAGGCAGCAAAGGGGAGTGGCACGGGGGTCGAGACGATGGCCGTCGAAGTCGGTGAGATTCGCATGAAGCCCGAGCCGGCATTCCAGGAAGTGAAGCAGGCTGTTGACCTGACGAAGGCGGACATCATCGTCGCGGTCGGGCGCGGCATCAAGAGTAAGGATAACCTGGCGCTGGCGGAAAGACTGGCCGAGGCGCTCGGCGGCGACATCGCTGCCTCGCGCCCGATCTGCGATGCCGAGTGGCTGCCGATTGATCGCCAGATAGGCTCTTCGGGCCAGACGGTTGCGCCCAAGCTCTACATCGCGCTCGGCATTTCGGGTGCGATTCAGCATCTCGTCGGCATGAAAAACGCAGGCACTATCGTCGCCATCAATAAAGACGCCGAAGCGCCCATCTTCGACATTGCGGATTACGGCATCGTCGGCGACCTGTTCGAGGCCGTCCCCGTTTTGACCGAAGAGATCAAGAAGCTGAAATCTTAGCGGTCTTATCGAAAACAGTGAGGGGCTTGCGCAATCCGAGTTGCGCAAGCCCCTCACTGCTTTCCTCAGATGAAGACTTGTTGCCCTTCAAATGCTTCGAGCCCGCGCTGGACTCTCCCGGCTCAGTTTGGCCCGGCATTCAGGAGCGTGCGGATGTCGGCCAGAATATCGGCCGGTTTCCACTCATTGCCGGAGTAGAGCTTGTAGAGCCTGCCATCGGGCGCAATCAGGGCGGTTTGCAGCGAGTGGATGATCTGGTCCTTTTCGGCAATGTAGGTCAGGCCGAAGAACTGCGCCAGCCTTTTTATCTCCTGTGCGTCGCCGGAAGCGAACTCCCAGTGCTCGAACTTCTCCTGCTGGAATCTGCCCGTATGGGCCGCGCCGTAGCTGCGCAGAACCTGCGGCGTATCGTACTCCGGATCGAAGCTGATGCTGAGCAGGTGCGTCTTCGCGTAAAGCCCTGAATCCTGGCGCAGCTCCTGGTCCAGCTCTGCGAAATTCGTGCTCATCAGGGTGCAGTAATCGGGTAGCGGGCAGCGCGTGTAGATGAAGGTCAGGAGCAGCACCCGGCCGCGAAAGTCCTTTAAACTCACGGTTTTACCGTCCTGGTTGACGAGCCGGAAATCCGGCACTTCAACGCCCGGCTGCGGAATGCTTGCGGTGGCGGGAGCGCCCGCCTGCCGGGCCTCCTTTTGAATTACGACGACCTCTTCGAGCCAGTGCGCATCGTTCGTCACGACCAGTGTTGCCTGGACTTCATCGCCCGGTTTCATCACGTCGAGCGGCCAGGGGTCTTTCAATTCAAAGGGCATCGTCATCGCATCCATGTAGCCCTTGATCTCTTCGTGTGAGATGGTGACGCGCCCCTTCTCCCTGTCAACCGAGACGACCTCGCCCTTCAACTCGTAACGCTTTCCGTCCAGCCTGGCGGCGGGCTTCGGCTGGCACGACGCGAGCATTGAGAGCAGGCAGAATAGCAGTGCCAGCCGGGTTCTCTTGTGCATTAATTGAAGGTTCATTTCTCTTGCAGCCTGCGGCGGTCAGCGGCGTCCGAGCTGTTCGTTATAGAGCGACTGGTAGACCCAGTAGTTGGCGAGAACTTTGAAGACGTAGTCCTTCGATTGGGAAAAACCGATCTCGATGACGTAGCGGTCGGGGTCGTTGGAGCGGGCGCGGGCGACCCAGCGCGCCACGTTATCCTCGCCGCCGTTGTACGAAGCGGCGACGGCCTGCGGCATCTCGGGAAAGAGCTTGAAGAGATTGCCCATGTACTGTGCGCCGAAGAGCACTGCGACGCGCGGGTTATAAAGCTCGTCCTGGCGGAAATTGCGCAGGCCGAGCTGCGTCGCCATCGTGCTCGCAGTCGAAGGAATGAATTGCAGCAGGCCGCGCGCCGCCGCGACGGATTTGGCTTCGGGACGAAAGCGCGATTCCTGCCGCATGATCGAGAGGATGAAGCGCGGGTCAACACCGCGCGGCGGCGCGTACTCCCGCAGCGCGTCCTGGTACGGGGCCGGGTAGAGCAGCTCGACCATCTCGCGCGGCGCAAGCTCAAGCAGGTAATCGCCCGGAACCTTCTTCCAGAGCGGCTCGGCGAAACGTATGGCATGATTGGCATTGTCGCCGCGCTTGAAAAGCACAGCGAGCGTATAGGCCGCGTCGCGCGAGAGATTCTTCGACGGGGGCGGCGCTGGCGGCGCTTGAGCCGCGCCTGTCGCCTCATTCCGAGCGCCGCCGGGCGCGTCCTGACCCTCTGACGGGTTACCGGCCGCGGGCGAGGCCGTCTCTGCAAAAGCATTCTCGGCGACCGCCAGCTCTGCCGCGCCTTCATCGTAGAGCCCGAGGAAGAGAAGCTCATCGGCCAGGGCCTGATGGGTCGGCACGGCGTCGGCGCGGGGCTGCCCGCCGCTGATGACGTTCTGCCTCCCGACCGTGAGCAGCCTCCCGGAAGGAACGTTATTGTAAGCGGGAAGCGCAGCGTAGGCGCGTCGCGCCAACTCTAATAGCTCGCTCCTGGCGTTCGCATCCTCCGTCAGTCGAAGCGCGCTCTGGGCCGCGCGCCGCGCGTCCTCGAACTGCCCGGCGGCCAGCGCCCTTTGCGCTTCGGCGCGCAATGAATCGGCGCGCGTTGCGACCAGGCCGCGCGTCCTGGCCTCGACGGCCAGAGCACGCATGCGCCTGGTCGCGCGGCCACCGTAATACTCTCCGCGCCCTTCGGGCATCTCCATGTAAGCGGCCAGGGCCTGCTCCGTCCGCCCGAGTTGTTCGAGCGTGTAGGCGCGCATGAAAGAGATTTCGGTCTGGCTGGTGCTGCCGGACGTAGCCGTGCTCGGCGGGACGGGTTCGGCGCGCAGAGCCTCTAAATCGGCGAGCGCCGCCTGCCAGTCGCCCTGCGAGAGATGAATCCGCGCCTGCGAGAAGAGGGCCAGCGTCGCCGCGCCCTGCCCCTTGAAACGTGTGCGCGTGCGCTCGACCCAGGAGAGCGCGTCCTGGTCGCGTCCGGCGTCGCGCAGGATGTCAACTATATTGAGATAGGCGCGGTCCGACCCGGAAGCGTTGTCATAACGCTCGATGAAGCGTTGGTAGGCGGCGACGGCTTCGTCAAAGCGCTTGAGGCGTGAATAGGCTCCAGCCGTGTAGGTCAGGGCATCGCGTGCGTTCGCGTTGTCTGGATACTGCGACGTGACGCGCTGGAAATAGTTGACGGCCTCCTGATAGTTTCCCTCTTGAAAGAAGCCGCGGCCCGTCAGGTAGAGCGCTTCGGGGACGCTCGCGCTCTGCGCATAACGCTCGACTATGGCCAAGTAATGGCGGCGCGCGCCCGCGAAATCGCGGTTGAAGGTATAGACCTGTGCGCGGCGCAGGTGCTCGCTCTCGGGAAGCTGCGCCGCACTCTTTTCGGCTGCGGCCTCGCCGCCAGCGTCCATTATGTCCAGGCCGCGCACTCCGGCGAGCGCGAAATCGTCAGGCTGCGACGGGTTGGGAAGCGTTGAGACCAGGCTTGAGAAAGCGGCGCGCGCGGCATCCTTCTGGCCGCTTTGCAGGTAAGCCTGCCCGACCAGCGCGAGGGCTTCGCGCGCCGACGAATTGCCCCTCGCAGACCCCCTCGGGCGCAGCGTTTGAACAGCCGCCGTGTAATCTGCGCTCTCGTAGAAACTCTCGCCGAGCCTGGCCTGGGCCGCATCGCGCAGCAGGCTCGACGGCGTTGTCACCAGTAAGCGGCGCAACTGCTCGCGCTCAAGGGGCAGATTACCCGTCGCCCGCGCCAGCCGCGCCAGATGCCAGAGCGCATACTGCGAGAGCAGGGAACCGCGCGCCGCCACCGTCCGGTAACTGGACGCGGCCGTCGCCAGGTCGCCGCGTCCTTCCGCCAGCCGCCCGAGCAGGTAATCGTAGTTGTTGAGCGTGTACGCGCCCGGCTCTGCTGCGCGCATGGCCTGAAGGTCTGCCAGAGCGCCATTGACATCGCCGCTCTCGACGGCCGAGCGTATCCGCGCGTGACGCTCTGTGAGCGTTTGCGCCCGGATGCCCTGAGCGAAGATGCCTGCGAGTAAGAGAGTCGAGCAGAGAAGACGGGCTGAAAATTTCGGCATGGCTGGATTATCATCCAGTCCCGCCCGATAACTCAAGAAGCCGAAAGCCCTGCCGGGTTCCGGGCGGAAGAGCGTGGCAGTAGCCGGACGGCCAAAGCGGCCTTTTAAACATGCCCGGGGATTTGTGCTAGGATGCGTCATCTGAAGATGGAAGTCTCAATGCCGAAAAGTGGTGCGCGCCGGGCGGAGATGCTCGACGGCGCTCGCGTTGCCGAAGAGCTGAAGCGAGAGGCGGCCGAAGAGGTCGCGCGCTTGAGACGCGAGCACGGCGTCGTTCCCTGCCTGGTCGTCGTGAGGGTTGGCGAAGACCCTGCGTCGGCCGTCTACGTCCAGAGCAAGGTGCGGACGAGCGAAGCGCTGGGGCTGCGCTCCGAGCATCATGCGCTCCCGGCGGAAACGACTACGGAGCGGCTGCTAGAAGTGGTCGAAAGCCTCAACGCGCGCGACGACGTGGATGGGATACTCGTGCAGCTGCCGCTGCCGCGCGCCGTTGATGAGCGGCTGGTGATAGAGGCGATTGACCCTGCGAAGGATGTTGACGGATTCCACCCGGTCAACGTCGGCCGCCTCTCGCTGGGGCAGCCGACGCTCGCGCCGTGCACCCCGGCCGGGATTATAGAGCTGCTCGAACGCAACCGGATTTCCATCGGCGGGGCGCTGGCCTGCGTCGTCGGTCGCAGCCAGATCGTCGGCCGCCCGCTGGCGCAGCTTCTCCTGCAACGCGATGCGACCGTCACCATCTGCCACTCGCGGACGCGTGACCTCGCATCCGTCACCAGCCGGGCCGAGATTCTCATCGCGGCGGTCGGGCGCGCGGGCTTTATCCGGGCCGAGCATATCCGCCCGGGCGCGACCGTCATTGATGTCGGTATCAATCAGGTCAGTGACGAACAAGCGGCGCGAGACTTTTTCGGCGACGAGGCAGAGAAGCGCCTGGAGATTATCAGCAGGCGCGGCTATACGCTCGTCGGCGACGTGCATCCGGCCGAGGCCGACCGCGTGGCCGCAAAGCGCACGCCAGTGCCGGGGGGCGTCGGCCCGCTGACGGTCGCTGCTCTGATGCGCAATACCGTCACGGCGGCCAGGCGGCGGCGCGGGCTCTGACACTGGGCTAAAGGCAGTTTTCAGTTTTCAGTTTTCAGTTTTTAGTTAAAGCTCAGATGAACTGGCAGCAATTAGCATTTATCGTTACTGAAAACTGAAAACTGAAAACTGAAAACTCTCTCGACATTGATGCGGGCTTCTGTGAATGTTGAAGGTTGGGCTGACGGGTTCGATTGGAGTCGGAAAGTCTTATGTCAGCGAGGTTCTGGCGGGGCTCGGCTGTCATGTCCTGGATGCTGACCGGACGGCGCGCGAGGTCGTCGCTCCCGGCTCAACCGGGTTAAAGGCCGTGCTGGAAGCCTTCGGCGGCGAAGTCCTGCGGCCCGACGGGACGCTCGACAGGGCACGGCTGGGCGCAATCGTCTTCGCCGACGAAAAGAGCAGATTGCTCTTAAATTCAATCCTCCATCCGTTTATAATCGCCGCGCAGGATGAGCAGCTGCGCTCCTGGGAAACGCTGGACCCGCAGGGAATCGGCGTCGTCGAGGCGGCCCTGATGATTGAATCCGGCGGCTATACACGCTTTGACAAGCTGATCGTGGCGCACTGCCGCCCGGAGATTCAACTGGAGCGATTGATGGCGCGCAATCAACTCGGGCGCGAGGAGGCGGCCCGCCGCATCGCCGCGCAAATGCCGCAAGCAGAGAAGATGCGCTACGCGGATTTTCTGATTGACACGTCCGAAGGGTTCGCAGAGACGCGGCAGCGAACCGAGGAAGTTTACCTCCGGCTGCATGAGCTTAGCGTTTCAGACGCCGATAAATGGTAAGATAGCTCTTCATCAACAGGAGCGTATGGGGATTAAGCGAACATTGCGGCGAAGCAGGCAGGCGGCCAGGTGGCGCACGCTGGTGGCCTCCTCGCTGCTCGTCTCTATCTCCTTGACGGGCGGCTGCTTTCTGGATAACGAGGTCGAGCAGTACTACGGCCGCGCCGTCCCGCCGCGCGCGCTGGAATTCCGCTGGAGCGACGGCGGCCTGCCGCAGGTCTTCGACCCGGCGCTGGCGGCCGTCCCGCCCGATACGGACGCCGTCCGCGCCATGTTTGAAGGGCTCACCGAGAACGACCCGAAGACGCTCGCCCCCATCCCAGGCGTGGCCGCGCGCTGGGAGTCCTCGGACGATGGACGCCAGTGGACATTCTACCTGCGCCGCAACGCCCGCTGGTCGAACGGCGAACCCGTCACGGCGCGCGATTTCGTCCGCTCCTGGCAGCGCACTCTGCAACTCGGCGACCGCGCGCCTTACGCACGGCTGCTTGAGAACATAGAGGGAGTCGCCCCGCAGAGAGTTCTTCCTGCCGCGCCCGCCGCGTCGCCGGAACAGTCGCCCGCGCCAGCCAACCCGAAAAATAGAGAAGAGAAGAAAAAAGAGGAGAAGCGCGAGGCCGCGCCGCCGTCCACGCCTGCGTTCGGCGCAATCGCCCTGGACGACTACACCCTGCGCGTTCGTTTGCAGCGCCCGGACCAGAGCTTCCCGGCGCTCGTCGCTCACCCGGTCTTCCGGCCCGTGCATGATTCGGGCGACGCGGTAGAGGCGACTGCGGGGAATGCTGCGGGAAGTGCTGCGGCGAGTGCTCCGGCGGCTTCGCAGCGGCTGATCTCCAACGGGGCTTTCCAGTTATCGAAGGTCGGCGGCGACGGCGTGGTCCTGGAACGCGCACGGAGCTACTGGGATGCCCAGGCCGTCTCGCTCCAGCGCGTGCAGTTTATGCCCGCGCGCGACGCCGAATCGGCGCTCGCCTCCTATCACGCGGGCGAGATAGACGCCGTCACCAATGCGGGGTTCGAGCCGCTGGCGCTCAAACTGCTCGCGCCCTACAGGGATTTCCACCGCGCCACTTACGGGGCTTTGACCTACTACAGCTTCAACGTCGCACAGGCTCCCTTCAACGACGTGCGCGTGCGCGAGGCGCTCGCCATCGCCGTTGACCGCGACCGCATCAGCGAGGACCAGATGGGCGGCGCGACCGAACCTGCCAAGAGATTTCTCCCGGCTCAAATGCAGGAGATGGCGGGCGCGGGCGACGCCGCCCATGCCCCGGCGGCCCCCATCGAGCGCAACGTGACGCGCGCGCAAAGGCTGTTGGCCGAGGCCGGATACCCGGGCGGCGAGAATTTCCCGAAGCTCAGGCTGCTCATCAACCGCAATGAACAGCAGCGCCAGGTCGCGCTCGCAGTGGCGTCCATGTGGCAGAGCGCCCTCGGAATCGAGACGGAGATTATTCTCAAGGGCTGGGAGGAGTATGAGGCGGCGGTGCGCGCGGGCGAGTACGACGTGGTGCGCCGCAGCGTAGTGATGCAGACGGCAGACGAAACCATCTGCATGCGCGAGATTTTCGAGCCGTCGCTGCCGCTGGCCGCCCCCGGCGCGGAAGGCGCTGCCGCTGCCGCCGCGTCTCCTGCGCAGGCGGTGGGGATAGACGGCAAGACCGCGGCCGAGACGACCGAGAAGGCCAAAAAAGAGGGCGCACAGGCACAGGCCGCGGCGAGCCCGGCGGAGCCTCCGCCCGTCATCACCGAAGCGCAGGCGCTCAGGGAACTACCGGCCATGCCGATCTACTTCGCTTCGTCCTATGCGCTGGTCAAGCCCTACGTCATCGGCTTTGATTCAAACCTGCTCGACGCTCCGTCGCTCAAGCAGGTGCGGATAGACACCGCCTGGCAGCAGCCGAAACAGACCAGCCTGATCTGGTTCAAGTCCGGCGAATAGCGCAGGCAATTGAGCGGCGGCGCGTGCAACGCGCAGACTCTTTCCGGGCATCCGTAAGCTATCGAGAGATGAGTGATTGCTTCTTGCCCTGCGCTCAAGACGCGTGATAAGTTGACGCCCGCTCCCGTATCGCGCCAGGACAACAAAAGCTCTCCCCTGTTAGAAACGTTACTTGAAGATGGTTTCAGGCAGACGGCCCTTTATGCCCAAAGCCGGTTTGTGCGGCTGCTGCGGGCTGCGAGCCGCGCGTGCAGGTTTGACCGTCCGGGGCCCGCCCTGCCGTCCTAAGTATCAGGAGTAATTGTGATGTCGAAATTACGTTCCGCTCAAATTCGTTTTGGGGCCGCGCTGGTGGGGCTCTCGCTGCTGGTCGCGGGCTGCGCCGCGTCGGCCAGAAACGAGGTCTATTTCGGCAAGACGACGCCGCCCGCCGGGCAGGTCCTGCGCTACGTCTCCGGCTCGGAGGTCGAATCTCTGGACCCGCAGGTCGGCACGGGCCAGCCCGAAGCGCGTATTTACGGCGCGCTCTACGAGGGGCTGGTCGAGTATGGGCCGAAGAACACGCTGCCGATTCCGGCCATCGCCGAGCGGGCCGAGGTCAACAAGGACTCGTCCGAATTCATCTTTTACCTGCGGCCCAACGCGCGCTGGTCTAACGGCGACCCGATTACGGCCCGCGATTTCGTCTACACCTTCCGGCGCGGTCTCTCGCCGGAGCTGATCTCGCGTAACGCCTACCTCGCCTACTACATCAAGTACAGCCAGGGCTACAACTCGAAGGGCTTTTTCGTCCGCGACCCGAAGACCGGCGAGTTCGTGCTCGAAAAGGATGTCGAGCCGGGCGAGAAGAGAGAGCCGGAGGTCTCGACGGCCGAAGGCGAGAGCTTCGTCACAGTGCTCGGCGAGCAGAAGCAGGGGCCGGAACAGGCGCAGCCCGCCGCGAACGACGCCCTCGACACACAGTTTCATCACTTCATTCACTCCCCGACGCGGCTCGTCCTTTCGGGCGAAGAGACCGAGCGCGCCGAAGCCATCGCGGCCAATCCGAAAATCAAGGCGGCCATCGAAGGCAAGGAACTCGTTCCCATCAAGGCCGAGGACATCGGCGTCGAGGCCGTGAACGATCAGACGTTTCGCATCACGCTCAGGCAATCGGCCCCCTTCTTCCTCGGACTGCTGGCGCACCAGTTCTTCCGCGCCGTCCCGGAAAAGGCCGTCAAGCAGTACGGCGACGCCTGGGCCACGCCCGGCCACTACATCGGCAGCGGCCCCTTTCTGCTCAAAGAGTGGATTCCCTACGACAGAATCGTCGCCGAAAAGAACCCTTATTACTGGGACGCGGCCAGCGTTAAGCTGCAAAAGCTGGTCTTCTACCCGGCCAAAGATTCGACGACGATCATGAATCTCTACAAGGCAGGGGAGATTGACGGCTTTCTCAATCACACGGTTCCCAACGCCTGGCTCGACGAGATTCGCCCGCTCAAGGACTACATGGACGCGCCCGAGAACGGGAATGATTACTATGACTTCAACGTCAAAAAACCGCCGATGAACGACAAGCGCGTGCGCAAGGCTTTCAACATGGCGATAGACAAGGTGGCCTTCGCCAAGTGGCGCAAGACCGTCAAGCCCTCGACGGCTTTCACGCCGGAAGGAATCTTTCCCGGCTACCCGCGGCCCAAGGGCGACGAGTTCAACCCGGAGCGGGCGCGCCAGTATCTGGCCGAAGCCGGTTTTCCCGTCACCAAAGACGGCTCGGGCCGCTTCGTCTGCAAGAACTTCCCGACTTCGGACGTTGAGCTAACCTATAACCCGGACGGGATGAACGCGCCGATTGCGGAGTTTATCCAGGCCCAGTGGAAACAGAATCTCGGCATCACTGTCCCGCTGCGCTCGGTCGAGTTCAGAACCTTCCTCAGCCAGCGCGCCAAGCAGCAGTATAAGGGCATCGCGCGCGACGCCTGGGGCGGCGATTACATGGACCCCTTCACCTTTCTCAACCTCTTCTACACGGGCGGCGAGAACGGCTCCGGCTGGTCCGACCCGAAGTATGACGCGATGCTCGACGAGGCCAATCGGACGCTGGACCCGCAGAAGCGTTTCGAGCTGCTGGCCAAGGCCGAAGCCTACATGCTCGACGAGCAGCCGATCATTCCGCTCGATACGGGCGCGGTCAACTGGATGAAGAAGCCGTACGTCAAGGGGATGTATCCGAACCCGCTGACGCTGCATGCCTGGAAGTACGTCTATATCGAATACGACCCGGCGAAATGGGATCAGGGCGTGCCGGATATGACGGAGTAGAACGCAGGTCAGAGGAGAGGCCGATGCTTCGCTTTATCATTCGACGCCTGATCGTCACCGTTCCGATGGTGCTCATCATCGTCACGCTGACGTGGGGCTTAATCAGACTCGCGCCGGGCAGCTTCTACACGACGGAGAAGAGAATCCCGGCGGCCATCGTCAAGAATATCAGGGAAAAGTACGGGCTCGACAAGCCCTGGTACGTGCAGTACGGGAAGATGATGGGGCGGCTGCTGCACGGTGATTTCGGCGACTCGCTCTCCTATCCGGGCCAATCGGTCAACCGCATCCTGGCGCGGGCCCTGCCCGTTTCGGCGACGCTCGGGTTTCTGGCCTACCTGCTGGCGCTGTTTGTCGGACTGACTACGGGCACGATTGCCGCCCTCAAACAGAACTCGAAATGGGACTACGGCTCGATGGCGCTGGCGATGCTCGGCATCTCGCTGCCGAACTTCGTGCTCGGGCCGCTCCTGATTCTCCTCTTTTCGCTGACGCTCTACTGGCTGCCGCCTGCGCGCTGGGGCGGCTTCCCGAGCTGGAACATGCTGATGCCGGTGCTGACGCTTTCGGCGCTCTACATGGCATACATCGCGCGGCTGACGCGCTCCGGGATGCTCGAAGTCCTGCGCGCCGATTACGTCCGCACGGCACGCGCCAAGGGCCTCAGCGAGCGCGCCGTCGTCTTTCGTCACGTGATGCGGGGCGGGCTCCTGCCGGTCATCTCGTTTAGCGGCCCGGCGCTCGCTTACCTGGTGACGGGAACCGTAGTGGTCGAACAAATCTTCGCCATCCCGGGGCTCGGCAACTACTTTCTCAACGCCAACTTCGCGCGCGACGAGCCCCTGATTATCGGCATCGTCGCTTTTATCTCGATCATGATTCTGGTTTTCAACCTCTTGGTTGACATCGCCTACGCCTATATTGACCCGAGGATCAGGTACTGACACGATGAAGGAAGATCAACCGGCAGCACCATCCGAACAAGAGCGAACCGAGCCCGCGTTGACGCCTATGGGCACGCCGCCCGCGCCGCCCATTCACGCGCGCCAGGGCGACATCACGCGCCCCGGCCCGGAGCTGATCGTCGGCGAAGGCGATGTCCGCACGGCGGAAGCGGGCGTCCAGGAGCCTCTCGCCGGGACTTCGCTCTGGAAGGACGCCTGGCGCAGGCTGCTCAAAAACAAGCTGGCGGTCTTCGGCCTGGTCGTCGTCGCCGTCATCGCGGTCGCTTCCATCATCGGACCGCTCATCATCGAAAAGACTACGGGCTTCACCTATTCCCTGATTCCGAAGGAGACCGAAAACATCAAGGCATTCCCGCCTTTCCGCGATGCCAGCGGCAACTTCTCTGCGCTGCACCCGATGGGGACGGACAACTCGGGCCGCGATATTCTGGCGCGCGTTCTCATCGGCGGTCGCATCTCGCTGATGGTCGGCATCATCTCGACGCTCGTTTCTCTTCTCATCGGTATCACTTACGGGGCCACGTCCGGTTATCTCGGCGGGCGCGTCGATAACGTCATGATGCGCATCGTGGACGTGCTCTATTCTCTGCCGTACATGATGATCGTGATCGTCCTGCTGGCCTTCTTCGGCGGCAAGTCTCCGCTCGGCCAACTGGTCCTGCTCTTCATCGCACTCGGCGCGGTCTCCTGGCTGACGATGGCGCGCATCGTCCGCGGGCAGGTGATGTCGCTCAAGAATCAGGAGTTCGTCCTGGCGGCGCGCTCGACGGGCGTCTCGACGGCCAAGATTATCTTTCGACACCTGGTCCCGAACACGCTCGGGCCCGTCATCGTCTACGCGACGCTGACCATTCCGCAGGTCATGCTTCAGGAAGCATTCCTCTCTTTCCTCGGGCTCGGCGTGCAGCCGCCGCTCGCTTCGTGGGGCAGCCTCGCCTCCGAGGGTATCCAGAATATCGCCATCTTTCCCTGGCAGTTGATCTTTCCGGGCGTGACGATGGCGCTGACGCTCTTCTCCCTGAACTTTCTCGGCGACGGCCTGCGCGACGCCCTCGACCCGCAGATGCGAAAGGTATGAAAGCGGTGATAGCTGATAAGAGAAAACTGTTTTTCTTTTACCTATTACCCATCACTTATCACCCATCACTTGATTATGAACGGTAACGGAAACATACTCTCAGTCAGAGACCTCAGAACCTACTTCGAGACCGAGGACGGGACGGTCAAGGCCGTTGACGGCATCAGCTTCGATTTGCAGCGGGGCGAGACGCTCGGCATCGTCGGCGAATCGGGCTCGGGCAAATCGGTGACGAACCTTTCCATCATCCGCCTGATCCCGGAGCCGCCGGGCAAGATAGTCTCGGGCGAGATTCTCTTCGACGGCGAAGACATCCGCGCACTGCCCATCGAAGAGCTCCGCAAGATTCGCGGCAAGCGAATCGCCATGATTTTCCAGGACCCGATGACCTCGCTCAACCCGTTCATGCGTATCTCGAAGCAGTTGATGGAGATCACGCAGCTGCATCTGGGCTACACGAAGGCCCAGGCCTACGAGCACGCCGTCAAGATGCTTGAGACCGTCGGCATCCCCGACGCGCGCTCGCGTGTTGACAGTTACCCGCACGAATTCTCGGGCGGGATGCGCCAGCGCGTGATGATTGCGATGGCGCTTTCCTGCGAGCCGGAACTGCTCATCGCGGACGAGCCGACGACGGCGCTCGACGTGACCATCCAGGCGCAGATTCTAGAGTTGATTAAAGAGCTCAAGCAGGAGACGGGGACGAGCGTGATTCTCATCACGCATGATCTGGGCGTCGTCGCCGGGATGACAGACCACATCATCGTGATGTACGCGGGCAAGGTCTTCGAGCAATCGCCGACGCGCGAGTTGTTCAGTTGTCCGGGCAATCCGTACACGAAGGGGTTGCTGCGCTCCGTGCCTGACCCGACGGCCGAGCACGGCTCGCTCTACCAGATTCCGGGGTTGCCGCCCGATGTCGCGCACCTGCCGCCGGGCTGCCCCTTCGCGCCGCGCTGCGACCGCGCCGAAGAGATTTGCACACGGGAATTTCCGCCCTTCGTCGAGCTTAACGCCGAGCACTTCTCGCTCTGTCATTTTGCCGAAGAGGTCTACGCAAATTCCTGCCGCGAGGCCGAAGGGCGCGTGCGCAGTAAAGCGGCCGCCGAACAACAGTAACAGCAGACCGGGAAACCTTCGATGAGCTTAGAAACGGGAACAGACAAGCCGGAGCAGGGGATGCCGCCGCCGCTCGAACGCGGCAAGGGAAGCGAGCTGTTGGCCATCCGCGACCTCAAGGTTCACTTCGATCTGGGGGGCGGGACGGTCTGGGATAAGCTGGCGGGCGGGAGCCCCATCCGGCGCGTCGTCAAGGCAGTTGACGGCGTGACGATAGATATTTATCCGGGCGAGACGCTCGGGCTGGTCGGCGAATCCGGCTGCGGTAAATCCACGCTCGGGCGCGCCATCCTGCGCCTGACGGAGCCGACCGGCGGGCAGGTCATCTTTCGCGGCAAAGACCTCGCTCACCTCTCCTACAGGGAGATGCGCGACCAGCGAAAATATCTCCAGATGATCTTTCAAGACCCTTACGCGAGCCTCAATCCGCGCATGACGGTCGGGCAGATTATCGGCGAGCCGATTGAGACCTTCGGGCTGGCGCGCGGGCGCGAAGCACGCGAGCGCGTGCAGGAGTTGATGGAAACGGTCGGCTTGAACAAGCGCTTCATCAAACGCTACCCGCACGAGTTTTCCGGCGGGCAGCGCCAGCGCATCGGCATCGCCCGCGCCCTGGCCGTTGACCCGGATTTCATCGTCGCGGACGAGCCCATCTCGGCGCTCGACGGTTCCATCCAGGCCCAGATCATGAACCTGATGGAGAAGCTGCAAAGAGAGAAGCACCTGACCTATCTCTTTATCTCGCATGACCTGCGGGCCATCCGTCACGTCTCGGACCGCGTGGCGGTGATGTACCTCGGCAAGCTGGTCGAAATCGCCGACGCCAAGATCATTTACGACGAGCCGTTGATGCCCTACACGAAGGCGCTCATCTCGGCCGTGCCCGTGCCGGACCCCGAAATCGAAGCGACGCGTCGTCGGGTCGTGCTGGAGGGCGACGTGCCTTCGCCCATCAACCCGCCGCAGGGCTGCCGCTTTCACACGCGCTGCCCGTATGCGATAGAGGCTTGCAGGGAGGTCGTCCCGCCGCTGGCCGAGATCAAGCCCAATCACTTCGCGGCGTGCATCCGAATCAGCCCGGAAGAACCTGATATTGACCGAGTCGCACCCGGCGATGCCCCCGGCCTGCGAGACGCCCAGCGCGTCATCGCAACGTGAAAATCCTCCTTTATTAGACGTTTATAAGTGCAGAGAGCTGAATCTGTCGTCAGGGCCCGGATACACTTTAGCCGTTTTTTCTAAAGAAAACGCTTGTTTGTTTGCTCCGGGCCTCTTATACTCCCAGAAGAACGGGCGGTTGCTCATCAACCGCCCGCTCTTATCAAGATGAGAGTCGCGCGCATCCGAGCCCCGATTCTTGACGCAGTCCCAGCCCTCCAACAGCACTTCGGACGTAAATCTTAGTGACCTATCGCACGATGGATGATGCCGGCGCGCTTGAGCGCGACACAATCCAGGCCCAGAATCATCAAGCGCCCGCGGATTGGGCTGACGCACAGGAGTCTCTTGCGGCAGCCTCGGGCCTCTCTGTCCTGCTCGTCGAAGGGCATCAGCCGCCCGCCCTCGAAGTCTCGAACAACAACTCCATCTGCCTCGCGCTTCAGTCTTCGCCGAGACACGCGCAGCTCTGCGAGCCCTATTGCGGCATGGCCTACGAACGCGCGATGGAGGCCGGAACGCCCGCTCATTATCGCTGCCACGCGGGCCTGCACTGCTTCACGATGCCAGTCTCTTTCGGGACCGGACGCGCGCCGCTGGCCGTCATCGGCGGGAGGGCTTTTCTGACGAGCGCCGATTACCGCGCGCTGGCCGAACGCTTTCGCGTCGGCGACCTTCAGGACCTGCTCTCGACCGACCTCTTCAAGAACGTGATCTTCGCTTCGCACCAGGACCTGGACGATCTGGCCCGCCGCATCGTTGATGTCGCCAGAGGGTTCAGGGCTGATGCCGCAGCTGAAGCGCCTCCCGTCACGCCGGTTGCTCCCGCAGCAGCGAAAGCGCCCGTGCGCGACCCGGAGCCCGTCCCGCCGGTCGGGGCCGGGAGGGAAGAGACGGCGCGTCTCCCGCCCGCGGATGCGCCGGGCGTTAAGCCGCACGCGCCGCACACAAATTCGGACGCGCCTCCCGTTAAGCAGGACGCGGGCTCGCGCACCTCGCTGCTTCACAATCGCTACTTTCCCGTGGACAGCACCTTCAACGAAGCGTGCGGCGCGGCGATGCAGGCCCTGGCGGAAAAGCACGGCCTCACGTCGCTGGCCCTGCTCCTGCGCGACAAGAGCGCGATGCTGCCCGTCTTCATGACGGGCCATTTCAAGAACATTCCTCTTCAGGTCGAAGTCGGCTCAAAGGATGCGAGGCTCTTCCTGACGGCCAGGGCTGGGACTTCGCTCGTGCTTCGACAGACGGCAGAGGGCTTCAAGCCGCTGGCTACGACTACTAAGCCTGCGCCCGGCGATAAGGAGAAGAGGATAGAGCTTTTCCCGCTCGTCGTCGGCGATGAGGTCAAGGCGGCGCTGCTGGTCGGCGATTCCAACCTGTCGGACGAGAAGCGCCGGGCCATCTCCTCCTACTGCCGGGACATCGCGCTCCCGCTGGAAGTCCTGCGCCTGCGCAACGAGCTGGAGCAGCGCGCTCGCTTTGCCGACTGCCTGCAAAATTTCAGCGAGCGCATCAATACGGTTGACCCGGCGGAAACCTACAACGCGATTCTTCAGCTCTCGGCCGATCTGCTGCGGGCCGAGCGCGGCTCGCTGATGCTCTTTGACGAGGCGTCGAACGAACTGGCGCTCAAGGCCGCGGTCGGGATGCGTTCCGAAGTTGCGACCAATACGCGGCTGCGGATGGGCGAGGGCGTCTCCGGCGCTGTCTTGCAGAAAGGCCGCCCGCTCGTGGTGCGCGATGTCGAACTGGGCGGCCACGCGCCCGCGCCCGCCGAGCGCAGCTACAAGACGAAATCCTTCATCAGCTTTCCGATTGCGGTCGGCGGGCGCAATATCGGCGTCCTCAACGTGACGGATAAGGCGGGCGGCGGCTCTTACGACGAAGTTGACCTGAGCCTGCTCGAATCCATCGCGCCGCAGATGGCGCTGGCGCTCGACCGCGCCGACTGGCAAGAGAAGGCGATGCAGTTTCAGTTGATGTCAATCACGGACCCGCTGACCGGCATGCTCAACCGCCGTTACCTGGTCGAGCGGCTCGCAGAGGAACTCAAGCGCTCGCAGCGCCATGATTATCCGATGAGCTTCATGATGATTGATATTGACGATTTCAAGCTCTACAACGACCGCAGCGGCCATCCGGCCGGAGACCTCGCGCTGGAGATGACCTCGCAGTGCCTGAAGTCTGCGCTGCGCGCCGCCGATGTCGCCTCGCGCTACGGCGGCGAGGAGTTCTGTATCCTCCTGCCGCAAACGTCGCTCGCGGAAGCGCAGGCCATCGGCGAGCGCATCCGGCGGCGCATCGAGCGGATGCGTTTCCCGCACGGCAAGAAACAGCCGCTCGGGGCCGTCACCGTCAGCATCGGTATCTCTGCCTTCTATCCCGGCGTTGATACCCCGGAAGCGATTATTCAATCGGCAGACCGCGCGCTTTACCAGGCCAAGAACCTCGGAAAGAACCGCGTCGAAGTCTGCGAGCCACCCGAAGCAGCGACCGCGCAGGCCAGCCATGCCGCCGAAAACCCCAAATAAAAAGCGGGACGCGCGGCAGACCCTGGGCCGCGTTTTACCGGAAGAGTTCGTCGGGCGCAGCGCCGCGCTCCGGCAGGTCGTCGAGCTGGCGGCGCCCGGCGCGCAGTCTGAGCGCGGGCTGCTGCTGCTGACCGCGCCGTCCGCAGGGGCCTCGGAGCTGCTGCGCCAGTCCTACGACGAGCTGTTCCGGCAGCAGGGCGAGACCGTCCCCGTCTATTTCGCTCTCGCGCAGAGCGATCAGACCGCACTCGGCGCGGCCCGCCGTTTTCTTCAAACCTTCCTCCTTCAACTAACGGCCTATCGCCGCAGGGATTCGTCGCTCGCGGACGCTTCTTTGACGCTGACGGATTTGATGGAGCTGGTCGCGCCCTCCGATTACGAGTGGGTCGAGCGCGTGGTCGAGGCCAGCGAGCGAGTGCCCGATGACGAGCGCGCGATGATTCGTCTCTGCCTGGGCGCGCCGCGCCGCGCCGCACGCAACGGGACGCGCGTTCTCGTCCTGCTCGACGGTCTCGAAATGGCCGGGCGGCTCATTCCGGCCAACGGCTCTTTCGCCACGGAGATCACGCACGCCCTGATGCACTCGGGCAATCCATACGTCCTGGCGGGCCTGCGCAGGTATCTGCTGGACTTCGTTCACAGCGCGAGAAACGAGAATGATGATGCGGGCGCGCTCAGGCTCGAACGCTTAAGCGACGAGGACGCGCGCGCGATGGTCGAGAGCCTGGCGCGGCGCTCCGAGGTGACCATCAACGATCAGACGCGCGACCTGATTGTTCAGCAGACAAAGGGCAGCCCTTTTTTCATCACGGCGCTGCTGCGCGCGGCGCGCGAGAACGGGACCTCCCTGACCAGCTTTCGCAACTGCCAGCAGCTCTACGTTGACGAATTGATGGGCGGGCGCATCAATCGCTACTTCTCCTCTCTGCTCGAAGAGATTGCGCCGACGGCCGCGGCCAGACGCCCTTTGATTCGCGTGCTCTACGAATCGGCCAGCAGCGAGAGCGGCAAAGCCCCGATCGAAGTCTGGCGCAAGCGGCTCGGCCTCGAAGAGGGCCAGTTCCAGCGCGTCATCCAGCAGCTTCACATACACGAGCTGGCCAGCCTCAATGCCAGCTTCGTAGAGGTCGGCGGGGAGTCTCCCGTCTGGTCGGATTACCTGCGGGCCAGCTACCGGCTGGAGGTCGCCGCAGAGCCGCGCGCTCTCGTCGTCGCGGAGACCTTGACCGAGACCTTAAAGCGCGCCCCGCAGACGATGGCCCGCCATTACAGGCGCGAGGCCGCCATCGGTTTGCGCGACCTCCTGGAGCGTTTCAACTGCCAGCGCGTGCCCGCCAGCCTCCTGCATTACGACCGCTTCAGGCGGACGCACAAGGGGCTCGGCGGCGAAGAGCTGGCGGCGGCCCTTGACGCCGAGACGGACCTGGTGCGTCTGCCGCAGGTAGTCCATGCGGCCAGCTGCGCGGCCTTTCACCCGCCGATGCAGCTCGTCTGCGACGAGGAGCGTTGCGCCGTCGCGCACGGCTTCGACGCGGGCAACTACGCCGACCCGAACGAAATCGTCTGGTTGACGGCCGAGATCGAATCCAAGCTCGAAGCGGCCCGCGGCGTGACGGAGGTCTGGTGCGACCGCCTGATGCAGGTGGCCCGCGTCTGCGGTTTCAACCGCGTTCGGCTCTGGCTGGTTGCGCCCGAAGGCTTCACGCCCGAGGCCGCGGACCTGCTCGAAGAGCGCGAGGCTTACGGTTCGAGCCGCCAGCAGCTGGAGCTGTTGACGGCGCGCATCAACGCCGCTTCGGCAGCGATGGCCAGGCAGGAAGTCGCGCCCGACGAATTCGAGATGGTGATTCCGATGGGCGACGATACGGAGCTGGTCGCGGCCCACACCGTCGAGCAGATCGCCCGCCGGATTGCCTTTCAACCCGAAGCCATCAACCAGATTAAGACGGCCCTGGTCGAAGCCTGCATCAATGCCGCCGAGCACAGCCTGAGCCCCGACCGAAAAATTTATCAACGATTTCGCGTCGAAAGTGATAGATTAGTAGTCACGGTTTCCAGTCGAGGGGTCATCCCGCCCCTGAGCAACGGTCAGAACGGCGAAAATGGTAACGGCAGCGCGGCGACCGACTCCCCCAAGGGCAGGCGCGGCTGGGGACTGAAGCTGATTCGCAGCCTGATGGACGAAGTGGAATTCGAGCGCGTTGACGACGGCACTCGGCTCAGGATGACGAAGTACCTGCACAAGAAGTAAATCGTCAATAGTAAATCGTCAATAGACCAGGCAGCGGCTGACGCTCAAGGGGTCGCTTTTATCTATTCACCATTTACCATTGACTATTTACCATTCAGAGAGGGGCTTGCTGAAAATGGGTGAATTATCGAATAGTTCTGCGGTGCATTCTCGCTGCATCGGAGAAATGGCGGTGATTTATGCGGGAGACTATCTGAACAAGTTGAGCGGCGAGCGCATCGAGCGCGAATGCAGGCGACAATTGGAGGGCGGCTGCCGCGCTCTCATCATCAATTTCAGGGACACAGAGCTGGTCAACAGCATCGGCGTCTCTATTCTGTTGGGCGTGATAGACGCGGCCGAAACCACCGGCGCGCAGTTGGTCTTCTCGGATGTCAATAACCAGACCGTCCAGCTCTTCGAGATGCTCGGGCTGACCAGGCACGTCGCGCTGGCGAGCGATGAGCAGGAAGCCCTCGCAACGCTGGCCGAATTCGCGGGCACACAGAACAGCGCGGGGCACTGAAGGTTTCAGCAATGATTGTCGAAAGCTCGCTGCAAAAACTGATTCACACTTTCGCGACGCTGGCCGACCTCGGCCAGGAAATGGCTGACAGCAGTGATTTCCCGGGGAAGATGCGGACTTCGCTTCACCTGATGCAGGGCTCGCTCGGCATCAGGCGCGGCGCGCTCGCCGAGTATGACGCGGCGGCGCGAGTCTTAAGATTCGTCGCCGCGCGCGGGATGGGCGAGGAGACTCCGGCCGATCTTCCGCTCGAAGCGGAAGAGCTGGAAGGGCTGCTCGGGCTCGGGATTTGCGGGTTGGGCCGGAAAGACGCGCGGCCCGCCTTCGCCGGTTTTGCCGGGCGCAACCAGTCTTTGCTCGAAGCCCTGCGCGTCGAGCTGGTCGTCCCGCTGGTGGTCCGCCGCAACCTCGTCGGGATGATCTTTCTTGGCGAGAAGGCGACGGGCGAGCCCTTCACGACCGAAGACAGCGAGATCATCTGCGCCATGTCGCGCCACATCGGCGTCGGCATCCAGGAGCACCGCCTGATGGAAGAGCTGGCGCAGCGCGCCGAAGAGAACCGCATCCTCTACGACGACATGCGCGCCATCTACCGCGACACCGTGCGCGCGTTTGCCGCCGCGATTGATTGTAAGGACAAGTACACGCAGGGACACTCGGAGCGGGTCGGCAAATACAGCGAGATCATCGCGCGCGAGATGGGCTGGAGCGAGGACGAGGTCGAAGGCATAGCCCTGGCCGGGTACCTGCACGACATCGGCAAGCTCGTCGTCGAGCGCGACATCATCAACGCTCCCTACCGGATTGATGCCAAGCAGTCGAGCGAGTTGAACCGCCATCCGGCGGCCGGGTACGAAATCCTCTCGCCGATTCATCACCCTTATGCGGACATCCCCTTGATGGCGCGCTATCATCACGAGCGGATTGACGGGCGCGGCTACCCGGAAGGCTTGACGGGAGATCAAATCCCGCTCGGGGCAAAGATAGTGAGCCTCGCAGATTCGTTCGACGCGATGACGACCGACCGCCCTTACAAGCGGCGGCGCGCGCTCGACGAGGTGGTCGAGGATTTCCGGCGCAACACGGGCAAGCAGTTCGCGCCCGAAGTCGTCGCCTCTTTCTGCCGCGCGCTGCTCAAGGAAGTGACGGGCCAAACCAGGGAGCGGCGCATCATCAAGCTGCTCGGCAAAGATTACGTCGAGCGCGAACGCATCGCGCCCATGCTTGAGCTGCTGATAGAGGAGCTGGAATCGGGCACTTTCGCCGCTTCTGCCGGTAACGCCTGAAGCCCTTGAGCCTTCAAAATAGGGCTCGGTGAACATCAAGAGAGCCGCGCGCGAA
>DASVWH010000056.1:0-31076 GCA_036389715.1 Pyrinomonadaceae bacterium
CGAATGGCGATGCAGGAATCCAGATTGCGCGCATAATCGAGGTAGAGCACCGCGCCCGCGTAGACGCCGCGCTCATCGGGCTCAAGCTCGCGGATGATCTCCATCGCGCGAACCTTCGGCGCGCCCGTGACAGTCCCCGCCGGAAAGCAGGAGGCGAGCGCGTCGAAGCGGTCAAGCTCTTCGCGCAGGCGTGCGCGCAGGCTGCTGACCAGGTGCTGAACGTGCGAATAACGCTCGACCGCCATCAAATCCTCGACTTCCACCGAGCCGTAATCCGAGACCTTGCCGAGGTCGTTGCGCCCCAGGTCCACGAGCATCATGTGCTCGGCGACCTCCTTCTCGTCCACGCGCATCTCCTCGCCGAGCAGCCAGTCCTCTGCTTCCGTCGAGCCGCGCCTGCGCGTGCCCGCGATGGGGCGATAATCGAGGCGCTGCCCGCGACAACGGACCAACATCTCGGGCGATGCACCGATCACGGCCTCGTCGCCGAGCCGGAAAAAGTACATGTAAGGCGAGGGGTTCGTGGCGCGCAGCGCGCGGTAGATCGAGACGGGGTCGGCCGTCACCCGCTTGCTGAAGCGCTGCGAGAGCACGACCTGGTAACAATCGCCCGCCGCGATGTGTTCCTGCGCGGCGCGCACGGCCTGCTCGAAATCCTGGCGCTTCCAGTTAGACTCAAACGAATCGCCCTGCCCGTCCGCGTTCGGACGCTCGGGCTCGGGCTGGGGCGGGGCCTGCGCGAGCAGGAGCTGCTCAAGGCGTTCTGTCTCTCTGACGGCGCTTCGATAAAGCTCTTGCAGGCGGGCCTCGCTGCCCTCTGCCTCTTCGGTCAGGACGACGGAGGTAATCTCTATCTGCTGCCGCACGCGGTCAAAGGCGAGCACCGTCCGGTAGAACATCCAGACCGCATCATCGGCCCGCGGCGGCGCGTCGCTCTTGTTCAGGACGGGCTCGAACCAGCGCGCCGCCTCGTAGCCTAGATAGCCGACAGCGCCGCCCGACAAAGGCGCGAGCCCGCCGCGTCGTGCCAGCTTCCGCTCGCTGAAATACCGGCGCGCAAAGTCCGTCGCACGCATGCCCCGCAGCGTCTCGCTATGCCCGCCTCTTTCGATGACGGTATCGTCTCCGCGCCCGCGCACGATCATCTCGGGGTTCGCGCCGAGAAAGGAGTAACGCGCGACACGCTCGCCGCCCTCGACCGATTCGAGCAGGAAAGCATAGCGTGCACCGGCGGCCACGCGCAGGAAAGCGCCGACGGGCGTCTGCAAGTCCGCGAGCACGCTACGGACGACCGGAACGACGTTGCCGCGCCGTGCCTCGCGCTGAAAATCCTCGAATGTCGCTGGCCGCAAATCAATCATGGAGAGACCATAAAATCTGCCGTAGGCGAAGAGGCTCAAGTGAAAAAGGAACAAGCGCCGGGTCCGGTTTCCGGTTCCTTCATCTTTCCCGCCGCGCGTGCTCTTTCAGCCCAGCGCGTTTGATGAAAGCCACTGGCCGCCGTCAATGACGATGACTGCGCCGTTGATGAAGCTGGCGGCGTCCGAGCAGAGGAAGACGGCCGCTTGCTCTATGTCCTTGATGCGACCGAAGCGGCCGAGCGGGATGCGGCGGCGCAGCTTCTCTTTGACTGCGGCCGGGACGAGACGCGCCATGCCTTCGGTATCTTCGATGGGGCCGGGCGCGACGGCGTTGACGCGAATGCCGTGGCGTCCCCACTCGACCGCGAGGTTGCGCGTCAGGGCGTCAATCCCGGCCTTGGCCGCCGAGACGTGTAGTTGATAAGGCGTCCCCAGATAATGGAGCGTCGCGCTGATGTTGAGAATAGAGCCGCGCTGCTTTTTCAGCTCAGCGAAGGCCGCGCGCGAGACGTTGAAGGTCCCCTTGAGATCAATGTCAACGACCGTGCCGAAGCCGTTCGGCGACAACTCTTCGGCCGCACAGAGAAAGTTACCGGCCGCGCCGTTGACGACGATGTCGAGCTGGCCGAAGCGCTCTAACGTCGCGGCCAGCGCGCGTTCGACCTCATCCATGTTGCGCACGTCGGCGGCGACGGCCAGGGCCTGGCCGCCCGCTGCGCGAATCCTCTCGGCCGCCGGTTCGAGGTGCTCCAGCTTGCGGCTGACGAGCGCCACACGCGCGCCCGCTTCCGCCAGCGCACGCGCCACCCCGCCCGTAATCCCCGTCCCCCCGCCCGTCACAAACGCGACGCGCCCGGCCAGCAACCCGTCAACAAAAATTTTATCGCTCATCTTAGTTTAGTGAGCAGTAGGCGGTGAGCCGTGAGCAGTAGAAGCAAGGAAGAACTGCTGACCGCTCGCCGCTCGCCGCTTACTGGCCGTCAGCTTCCCGGTATGTAGGGGCGTGATTGAACGATGTAAATCTGCCCGTTCATGTAAGCCCATTCGATGTCCTGGTCGTGGCCGCCGAAGATGCGCTTGATGCTGGCGGCGGCCTTGACGAGGCGGCGGACGACCTCGTCCGTCAGGACCGAGCGCGTGCCCGTGATCGGAATCTCCTTGACGCCGCCCCCGGCGTCAAAGGTAAGCAGGCTGTCCTCGGCGGAGCGCGTCAGGACCTGAACGGCGTTGGTCCGCGGGCGAAAGATAATCTGCTCGGCGATCTTCTTGCCTTCGACGACCTTGATGCCGAGCCCGTGCTTGGCGCTGATATAGATCGAGCCCTTCTGCTCCTTATCATAAGGGTCGGTGGTAATCATCACGCCGGAGGACTGCGAATTGATGCCCTCCTGAATGAGCACGGCCATGTAGACCTTCGAGTGGTCTATCCCGGCGCGCTCGCGTGCCTCGTAGGCCTCGAAGTTCCAGATGGAGGCCCAGACGGCCTTGATCGCCTTGACCATCTCCTCGTCGCCGCGGACGTTGGGCATCGTCGTGTAGAGGCCCGCGCCGTTGAAGTTGGGGAGGTCCTCGCTGTTGGTCGAGCTTCTGACGAACAGCCCCTTATCCGCGTATTCCGCATGGACGCGGCGCAGGACTTCCGCGCGCAGCTTCTCGTTAATCGTTCCCTGCTGAATGCGTGCGCGCATCTCGGCCAGCCGCTCGCGGCGATAGGCCGGGTCATGGACGAACCGCTGGTCGTTCATCATCTCGTAGATGGGCTCTTCGAGCTTGTTCTCCTTGATGAACTGGTCGTAGTAGAAGAAGGGCACGGTGAAGCCGTTGGGGACGGTGATGCCCGCCAGCTTCGACCGCATCAACTCGCCCAGGTTGGCGGACTTCGCGCCGTAGGCGATGACGGATTTGGCGCGCTGTTCGCGCAGGTCGGCGAGCTGGTTGACGGCCAGGTCGAAACGAGGCTTCATCAGGTCGAGCCTTGCGAGCAGCCGCTTCTGGTACTCCTTCAACTGGTTAACGTCGGCGCGCTTGATGGAATAGCTGTCGCGCCTGGTCTCGAAAGAGACCCACCAGCCGTCATACTGCTTGAGGACTTCCTGTGCGTTCTTGATGTAAGCGTTGGGCACGCCCCAGGATTTCGCCAGTAGGTTGATGTGCGAGAGCGGCGTCGAGGGCTTGGTCGTGATGATGCCCGCGACGGGCGGAAGCGTGACGGGCACTTCGTTGAGGACCAGGATTTCGTTGAAGCCGATCTCGACGTGCTCGTCGAGCTTCTCGACGATGTGAATGCGCCCGAGGCCGCGCGAAGCGTTGAGCGCCTGGTAGTCCTGCTCCTTGTTGATGTCGCGCTGCATGACGCGCGGCAAGCCTTCGATATTAGCCGACTCCTCTTCCTGCCTGAGCGAATTGGGCTTGTAGGCGACCGCCTCGAAAAAGCTCCGGCTGATGACCTCCGCAGTGAGCTTGATTTGATCCGCCGTAATCAGGTCGCCCTCCCAGAACTCGTAGGTCCAGCGCTTGAGCGGTGTTTGATAGGCGAGCGTGCCCATGATGAAGCGGCGGTTGGGCTTCAGGTAATTGTTCTCGAAGAACTCGCGGCCGCGCTCCAGCGACAGGTAATTGGCGTTGACGAAGTCCCTGTGAAAGGTGTAGCGCTTCGTGTTGACGTAATAAATCTTGTTCTTATTTTTGCGATCGATGACGAAGAGGACGTGCGGCAGGGGATAGGGCGTCTCGGCATCGTAAATGCGCGAGATGGAATCGAACTCGGCGCGCGAGCCGATCTTCGACAGGTAGCGGCTGGAGGGACCCTGCGCCCCGGCCTCCAAAACAGCGAAGGGGAAAACCATCAGGAAAGCCAGCGCCAGCGCGGCCGCTCTATATGTCCTCGGCAGATTCATCTCAAAATCCTCGCTCCTTCATGCGCAGACAGCTACCATTTTATCGCGGCGTCTCTCGCTCTGCGTTCGTCCGCGCCGCTTTTTCCGGCTCCGGCAATTCTAGCAGAACATCCGCCGGATGCCTCAGAAGCCTGTGAATTAAAACCGACTTTCGATTAAGCTAAGGCTAAGCCAAGGCTAAGTTAAGAGCCGAACAACCCTCGCGCCTGCGAGAGGCAACGAGATGAGCGAAACAGCAGCGAAACATCCGGCCGCCGGTCAATTCATAAGCGCCCTCGAAGAGAATGCCGGGCGCTACGAGGTTGCGTTGAACGGGCAGGCGCTCGCGCGACTGGCGGCATACTACGAGCAGGTGATGGCCTGGAACGCGCGTCTGCACCTGGTTGCGCCGTGCTCACCGGCCGAGTTTGCGACGCGCCATGTCCTCGAATCGTTGCTTGCCCTGCCACATCTGCCGGACGGCGCACGCGTCGCAGACGTAGGCTCCGGCGCGGGCTTGCCCATTATCCCCTGCCTCGTCGCGCGCCCGGACCTCACGGCCACCCTCTTTGAAGCCTCGCAGAAAAAATCGGTCTTCCTGCGCGAAGCGTTGCGGCGGGCGGGCACGGGCGATGCCGCGAAGGTCGTCAACGAAAGATTCGAGAAGACGCCGACGCCCGCGGCCCCGTTCATCACCTGCCGGGCGATAGAGCGTTTCGCGGAGATGTTCCCGCAGCTCTACGAGTGGTCGCCGCGCCGGAGCCGGTTGCTGCTTTTCGCGGGCGAGGCCATCCGCGTAGAGATTGAAAAGGCCGCGCTCCCCTACAGGGCCATTCTCATCCCGGCATCGGAGCGGCGTTATCTCTTCATAGTGGACCGGGACACGACCGGCGACAACGCGGGCCGCAACTCACACCCGGCGGCCAGCTAAAATCGGGCGGCAACTAAAATGAGGTGAGAAACCGGATGGCTCTCACCTCATTCTCTTCTCAAAGTCCTGTCGCTGTCGGCAGTTAGCGCACCACGTCAATCCCGATCAGTTGCTGGCCCGTGACGACGAACTCGGCGGGCGGCAGCTCCGTTTCGTAGATGGGCGAGAGGACGGTCGGAGTATAACCGCCGGTCGTCCGGTCGCTGTTGAGCGTGGCGACAACCGAAGGCGGCAGGTTCGGCAGCTCGCTCGTGCCGATGACAGCGCCCGGCGTAATCCGAAAGAGCTTGACGTAGAGCCGGTCGCTCTTCTTTGTCTTGTTGATGGCGGAGACGAGCTGGCTGAGGTCCTGCGGGACGAAGGCTTGCGCGGCCGAGCCCTGCTGAAGCGCGCCGCCGTCGCCGACGAAGACCAGGAGCTGTCCCGGCGGCACGTCGCGCGGAATCTGCACCGGGATGCGCTGGACAAACTGCTTGCCCGAATCGGTGCGGACGTAAGCCTGAACCTCTATGGCCTCGCCGCGCCGGACTTCCGTTCGGTCAAGCGAGATGCGCTCCAGAGTGGCGGCGCTCTTCCTGTCCGTCGAAGTGATGTCGAGCGTGACGCCGCTCAGTCGAACGTTCTCGAAGCCGCTGGTCATGAGCGCGTTGACGGGCACGGCGACGGACCCGGCGGCCAGCAGCGCGGCGTTGCCCGCGGAGAATCTACGGTCAACCAGAATCGGCTGCTGCCCGGCGACGTTGATCTGGCCGCGCACGCTGATGGTCGAATCGCCCATGCTCCGCTCGGAGGAAGTGATCGTGTTGAAGATCGTCATATTGAGCAGGAGCGGCGTGAGAAAAGCATCGTTCGCGACTTCGTATGAGTAGGTCTCCGTCCGGTCGCGGCTGGTGTGCAGGTTGACCTTGACGGGAATCATCTTCGGCGCCTTGCCGAGCTGGCCGTAGATGCCGCTGGCGCGATCCTGCGAGATGGCTCCGACCATCTGTCCGGGGACGGCCAGCTTGAAGGAGTTGTTCGCGTTCGGAATGACGGTCACGACGGAGCTTTCGGTCATCGGCATCTCGGCCGCGCCGAGACTCAGGAACGGGTGGCCGAACGCGTAGATGCGGTCTCCGTCGCGGAACGTCACGGTCCCGGAAGCGGCTATGGAATAGTCGCCGCGCACGAGCTGGACGCTGATGGAAGTTCCCGGCGCAAGCGTTTTATCGGTCACGGGACCGAGCGCCGTGATGGCGGCCGCGCCGCCCGCGCCCGCGACCGGCATCAGCCCGTTGGCCTGAAGCTGCGGGGCAAAGAGCGCGAGCGATTCCTGGCTGATGCCGCCGAAGACGACGGGCGTGGCTATCGGCTGAAATTGCTGGCCCATTAAGGCGGCCAGCGGCGAACCGGCGGAAACGGGCGCAATCAGCGGCACGGCCGTGACGGCGGGCTGCGGCGGATTGAGCTTCAATTCGGTAGAGGCCAGCTCCGTGAAAGAGTAGGAGCGCGATTCCTGCGCGCCGCGAACGGCGGGCTGCGAGCCGCGCTCGAAGAGGTCTATCATCTGCTTAATCGGGGTGATGCCCGCAATCGGCTCTTTGGAGAAAGGAAAGCTGAAAGCGATTGCGCCGACCAGCCGCCCTTCGATATAGACGGGCGAGCCGGACATGCCGCCGAAAACTCCCGTCCGCTCGGCGTTGGCCCCCGAGAGCCGAGCGATAATCGCGGACTGGCGCGGCCCCGGGAATCCGGGCAGCACGCCGAGGATTTCGACGCCGAACTCCTCCGGCTCCGAACCGCTAAAGACCGTCCGCGCAACGCCTTTCATCCCCGGCCGGAGGTCAGCCAGGGGAAAGAGTCGCGCATCCTGGGCGGCGCTCGCACCGGCCGCAGCCTGCTGAGCCGGGACGGAAACGCCGAGCGCGGCAACAGAGAGCGCGAGCGCGAATGTCGCTGCAAAAATTCTTTTCATCAAGCTACCTCTGGGAATTGAAAAGGTTTTCCGAATCTTCCCGTCAGACGTTAAAGGCCCTGGCACGCGCGGCCGCGGGCGGGCCCGAAGCAGGGGGATATGGCCTGTGAGCCATCACCAGTGACTATAACTTTGGCTTTCAACGACGGTCAAGCCTTTCGGGTGACGGGAGTTATCTGATGAGCAATCAGCTAGATGGCGTTGCTTCGGGCCTCCCTGCGCCGACATCCGGGCGCGGCGCTTTCTTTAGCTCTTGCCGCCCTCTGCCGCCCCGTGATAACGTGCGCTTTCGATGAATCCAGTCAACTTCGCGCAGCCGGACGCAGGGCACGCCCGGGACTGCCTGAAAGCTCCTTCTCTCAACTTATTGCTGCCGTGAGGCGCGAGAGGCGCGCCGCCGGGGCAAACAGGCCGCACCGCGAAACCATGCCCGACATTGAAGGCTTTATCCTCGCGGGCGGCGCGTCGAGCCGGATGGGAGCCGACAAAGCCCTGCTTGAGCTGGGGGGTCGAAACTTTGTAGAGCGTATCGGCAATGCGCTGGCTGCGGTCACGAGCGCCGTCACGCTGGTCGGCGTCAAAGCGGACAACGCGTCGTGGCCTCTGCGCAGGGTGGCAGATATTCATGTAAACTGGGGCGCGCTCGGCGGGCTGCATGCGGCGCTGGCAAATTGCGGGGCAGAGTGGGCGGCTGTCGTCGCCTGCGACCTGCCATTCGTGACCGGGGAACTCTTCGTGCGGCTGGGCGAGATGCGGGGCGACTTTGACGCCGTCGTTCCCATTCAAGAGGATGGACGCCCGCAACCGCTGTGCGCGCTCTACCGCACACGGCCCTGCGGTCAGCTGGCGGAGGAATTGGTCCGCGCAGGCGAGCGCCGCCCGCGTGCCCTGCTTGAACGGGTTCGGACGCGCCGCGTGGCCTTTGCAGAGCTGGCCCACCTCGAAGGCGCAAACAGCTTTTTCACCAACGTCAATACTCCGGGAGATTACGCGGACGCCCGCGAGAAGGAAGGAGAAAAGCAGGGATAAGGAATTTAGTCATTGATTCATTTAGTTATTGATTCATCGACTCATTAACTCAATCAGCTACCAGCGCCGGTTAGCCGTCAGCCCGGTAGTTATCAAGTAGTTAAATGAATCAATGATGACCTGGCTGAATGATTAAACTCTTAAATTCCTGCATTGAAATGCCGCCACGGAGAACGCCTGGAAAGAAACTGCTGAAGATGCTGCTGCCGATTGTCGCCCTGTTGCTGCTGGCAGTCGGCATCTCGATGGCGTGGCTCGTTTACAAGGTGACGCGCCCGCCGCGCCAGGCCTACATGGTGACGCCGGAGACCTTCACGCTGCTTAGCGAGCGCGGCCTGAAGGCGACCGACGAGACCTGGACGAACCGCGACGGGACGAAGGCGCGCGGCTGGCTCCTGCGCGGGGCTGAAGGGCATCCGGGTGTCGTCCTCCTGCACCGCTACGGGGCGGACCGCTCCTGGCTGCTCAACCTGGGCGTCAAGCTCAACGAGGCGACCAACTACACTGTGCTCTGGCCGGACCTGCGCGGCCACGGCCAGGACCCGCCCGTCGCCTGGACATCCTTCGGCTCGCGCGAGACCGAAGTTGTTGCCGCCGCGCTCGATTACCTGCGCTCGCTCAAGACGGAACAGCAACGCCCGCTCGTCGGCCAGAACATAGGGCTCTACGGAGTGGAGCTGGGCGCTTACGCGGCCTTGCAGGCGGGCTCTCGTGAGCCCAACGTCAGGGCGCTGGTGCTCGATTCCGTGCCCGGCTCGGCCAACGATCTCTTGAACGACGCCGTTCGTGACCGGACGGGGTTGAGCAACGGGCTGCTGCAATGGCTGGCGCGGGCGGGGATGCGCATCTATTTTCTCGGCGGCTATGGGAATGTGCCTGCGTGCGAGACGGCCAGGGGTGTTGCCGGGAGGAGAGTCCTGCTGCTGGCGGGCGACGGCGCGGAGCACCTGCGCGGCTCGACGACGGCGCTCGCGCAGTGCTTTCCTGACCCGGCCAGTGTCGAGGTCAAGAGCGATCTGCCCATCAGCGGCTACAATCTGCCTTCCGCGACCGGACAGCAGGGCGAGACTTATGACCGCCGGGTGATAGACTTTTTCGACAGGGCCTTGCGCTAGGGCTCTCTCGTCACAGTCAACCCTGGGCTGTGCCCTGCGCCGGAGTTGCCGCACCTATCCAATGGCGTCCGCGACCGATCACATTCTCATCCTGAGGCTCGCGCGCAGGCTCTGGCCCTGGGCCATCTTCGCGGCCATCCTGGCGTTCTACCTGCTGCTCCCGACGAAAAACTATTTCTGGGACGGAGTGGATTTCGCGCAGACGATAGAAGATGCGCCCGCCCTCGATTCGTCGCTCATACACCCCAACCATCTCTTCTATAACCCGTTCGGATACTTAATTTACAAGGCTCTGCGGGCGACCGGCGCGGGCTTTCGTGCCCTCGCAGCCTTGCAGATGGCCAACGCCGTGCTCGGTGTGCTGACGGCTTACCTGCTGTTTCGCATTCTCCGCCGGGTCCTGCGCTCCGAGTACTTCGGCTACGTCCTGACGCTGCTCTTCGCGCTCTCGGCCACCTGGTGGAAATTCTCGACCGATGCCGACAGTTATATTCCGAGCGTCCTCTTTCTGCTGATCGCTTTCTCTTTCCTCCTGCCGGGCAAAGAGCCGCGCCCGGTCCTGGCCGCCCTCGCACACTCGGTTGCGATGATGTTTCACCAGATGGCCATCTTTTTCTTTCCCGTCGTCCTAGCCGGAATCTTCCTGCAAACGCGCGGGCCGGTCGCGCGAAGACGCATCCTGCCCCTGCTCCAATACGGCGCGAGCGGTTTTCTGATTACGGTCGCAACCTTTTACTACAGCTTCTACCGGCAGACCGGGCGCTCCGATCTTCACACTTTTCTCAAGTGGGTGGCCTCCTTTTCGCCGGAGCCCGGCCACACCTTCAGCGTCTGGGGAAACTTCGTTTACACGGCGCAGGGACACGTCAAGCTCTTCGCCAGCGGGAGGCTTCTTTACCTGAAAGATTCTCTCGACGCCCTGACGCTCCTGCTGCTCGCGGCGCTGCTCGGACTCGTCCTGGTCTTTCTCTTTAAGCTGGCGCGAAATCGGGCCAGGGTCAAGTCCTTCCTGGCGGCGATGATGACGCCGGATGAGCGCTTCACAGGGCTGCGCCTGCTCTGCTTCATCTGGATAGCCTCTTTTTTAGTCTTCCAGTATTTCTTCATCCCGCAGCATACCTATTACAGGCTTTTTTACCTGCCCGCGCTGATTCTCCTGCTCGGAACTTATCTGGTCCAGGCGGACGCCGGGCAGCCGCGCCCGCGCACTTACATCGCCGCGTTTTTAGTAGCCGCCATCGCCGTTTCCAACCTCGTCTTCTACATCCGTCCGCTCTCGCAAGTCGAGAACTATCCGCCGCTGGCGATGGCGCTCAGTCTCAATCGAGCCTGGCCAGAGGGCACTATCGTCTACTTTGCCTCGCGCAACAGCGATAACTCACTGGTCAGGTATTTCAATCCCGCGGCCCGTTGGCAAGAGGTTAATCAGGAGACGATGCAGGCGGAGCTGCCCGTCTTACAGCAGGCCGGAGGCAATGCCTGGCTTGAGACCTCCCTGATCGAGCTGTACCAGGCGACGCCGGACGGCCGGCAGTGGCTTGAGACGCACACGCTCAAGGACCCGCAATATGAGCTGGTCAACGATAAATACAGGTTACGGTTTTACAGGCTCAACCCCGCTTCCTTCGCGCCGCCTGCGGCTTCAACCGGGGGCAGGTAGAGGCGCACGACCGTGCTCGCTACGGCGCGCGGACGTGGGCCAGCGACAGGACGCCGTTGCCGCCGAGCAGCTCGGTCTCAAGCCCCCTGTAGTCGGTCAACTGGTATTCCCAGCGCGTCGGAATCAGGACGAGCGCAGTCCCGCCTTTCTCTCGCACCGCACGACCCAAATCCTGCGCCCCATCAAACCTGAAAGGCTCGCCGTCGGGCCCGTACTGCAACCTTCCCCCGGCATAAAACTGTCCCGAACGGTCATCGGCCAGCATGTAAAAGACCGGCGTCGCAGCATAGCCGCGCGCCGCCGCCAACTGCATCAACTCGCGCACGGACTCGCGCCTCATCATCGCGTCAACGGCACAATTGAGCGCCAGCACGACCGTCACGAATATCGCGCCTGCTGTCAGTGCTACGCGCAGCCTGCGCTCTCCCTTCCCGAGAGCCGCGAAGAGCCCCGCGATTGCCAGCGGCGCGGCCACGACCAGGGCGCAACCGACGCTCGGCGTGCCCGTCCAACCGGCGTAGCCCGCTCCGGCCGCAGCCAGTAACAGGAGCAGGACGCCCGTCGCACGCATCGCCGCGCGCCCCTCTTCATTCCTGATAAAGCGCGACAGGCCGTCTCCGACCAGCAGCGCCGCGCCCGGCAGAGCGGGCAGCACATAGCCCGGCAGCTTCGAGCCCGACAGCGAGAAGAAGAGGACCGGGAAGACGAGCCATGCCAGGGCAAAGATGCGCAGCTTGCTTGCGGCGGTCGGCTCGCGCCAGTTCCAGCGCCTGGCACGGACGAGCCCCGCGACGAGGAAGGCCGTCCAGGGCAGCGCCAGCAGTCCCATGATCGGCAGGTAAAAGTAGAAGGGCTGCGGGTGGTGAAATTTGTTCGAGATGAAACGCGCGAAGTGATGCTGGACGAAGAACTCTTCGACGAACGTCCAACCGTGGCGCGCGATGACGGGCGCGTACCACGCCGCCGCGACGAGCAGCGCCAGCGGGACTCCCCACGCCGCGCTCAGGACCAGTTGACGCTCCGGCCACCTGCGCCGCAACGCATAATAGAGCGCGATGATTCCGCCCGGCATGACGATTCCGACCAGCCCCTTGGCCAGCAAAGAGGCCCCGACCGCCGCGTAGAATCCGGCCAGCAGCCAGCGCCGCCTCTTCCCCTCTGCTTCCACGTCCGACGCGAAAAAGCAGGCGAGCGCCGCCGTGACCGTCATCGTGACGACGATGTCGAAGCTCGCGCCGCGCGAGAAGGCGATGAGCCCCAGGCTCGTGGCCAGTGCGACGCCGCTCCAGAGACTGACTGCTCCCGGCACTGGTTCCGATGCTCCCTCGCGCATGACGCGACGGCTCATCCAGTAGAGCAGCAGCGCGGACAGGAGCCCCGAGAGCGCAGGCCCAAGCCGCGCGGCCCATTCCGAGACGCCGAAGGCGCTGTAGCCCGCCATCATCATCCAGTAGAGCAGCGCGGGCTTTTCAAACCAGGTATGGCCGCCGAGTGTCGGCGTCACGGGGTCATGGCGCTCCAGCATCTCGCGCGCCACCTGCGCATAGCGCGGCTCGTCTGGCCCGACCAGCGGCAGGCGTCCTAAACCGTAGAAGTAGAATGCGGCAGCGGCGAGAAAGAAGAGCAGCCAGGCACGCTTGGCAAGCGTCGAATATTGCAAGTATAGTCACCCGAAAGGTAATGAGTTCTCAGTTTTTAGTTCTCAGTTTTCAGTTCTCACCAAACAGTGTTCAGTTATCGGTTTTCAACCATCGGTGGTCAGCTAAAAACTTGTAGCGTATCATTCAGGAGTATCAACGAAGATGTCTTTATCTTCAATCTGCGAGACGCCGAAGACCGGCCGACGCGCTCTAGTGGTCTTAACCGAAAACTGAAAACTGAAAACTCCCTATGACTCTACGCACAGCCGTCGTCGGCGTCGGACACCTGGGCCGCCAGCACGCGCGCATCCATGCCGCGCTGGCCGCCGAAGGAGAGACGCAGTTTGTCGCCGTCTGCGATACCAACGCAGAGACGGCGCGCGCCATCGCCGCCGAGCGGGGCTCCGATTGGGCCACTGATTGGCGCAGCCTCCTCGGGCGCTGCGACGCCGTGAGCCTCGCCGTCCCGACCGAATCACATGCGGAGATTGCCTGCGGCCTGCTCGAAGCGGGCGTTCATGTGCTGGTGGAAAAGCCCATCGCACGCTCGCTCGCGGAGGCCGACCGGATGATTGCCGCCGCCGGGAAGAGCGGCGCGCTGCTTCAAGTGGGGCATCTCGAACGCTTCAACCCGGCGCTCGTCGCCCTGCGCCCGCACGTCCGCGGGCCTCTCTATTTCGAGATTCACCGCGTCGGCGAATTCACCGCCCGCTCGCTCGACATAGATGTCGTCCTCGACCTGATGATTCACGACTTGGACATAGTGCAGTGGCTCGTCGGCGAGCAGGTGGAGGTGACGGACGTGCGCGCCGTCGGCATTCCGGTCCTGACGAGCCGCGTGGATGCGGCCAACGCGCGGCTCGAATTTGCGTCCGGCGCGGTCGCCAACATCACGGCCTCGCGCATCGGGACCGAAAAGATCAGGAAGATGCGCTTCTTTCAGCCGCACGATTACATCGCCGTTGATTACGCCACGCGCTATGCTTCCATCAGCAGCCTGATTCCGCCTTCGGCCGCCAGCGCGCGTCCCGACGTCAATACGCGGCTGCTTGAGATAGCCGATGTCGAGCCGCTGCGCGCCGAGATAGAATCTTTTCTCCGGGCGGCGCGCGAGGGGCTGCCTTCGCCCGTCTCAGGCGCGGACGGACGCCGCGCGCTCTCCCTGGCCCTGCGCGCGCTCGAAAGAATCCGGGAGCACGCCGCCCATCCGGGCCTGAGCGCTTTCAGCAAAGTTATGAAGAGCGATGGATGAGCGCGGCGAGCAAATCTCATCAATGCTCGCGGAGCGGATTGCGGCGGGCGATTTTCCGTCGGCCGTTTACGTCGTCGCGGAGCGGGGCCGGGTGGTGCTCGAAGATGCGCTCGGCTTTGCCGTCCTGGGCCGGGAACAATACGCCGTCACGCCCGGGACAATCTACGACCTCGCTTCATTGACGAAGCCGCTGGTGACAGGGCTGCTCTGCGCGCGGGGAATCGAGCGCGGCGAGCTTGGCCTGGACGACAGGGTGGCGCGGTATCTTCCCGAATTTGAGAGCGACGATAAACGCGCCGTGACCGTCGGCCAACTGCTGACGCACACTTCGGGGCTTCCGGCGTGGCGTCCTCTCTACATCACGACGGGCGGAGACCGCGAGCGCGCCCTGGCGGTCATCGCCCGGCAGCCGCTCGAAGCTACACCCGGCGCGCGCGTTCTCTACAGCGACCTGGGCTTCATCGCGCTCGGGTTCCTGCTGGAGAGGCTCGGCGGCGCTCGACTCTCTGAAATCGCACGCCGTGAAATCTTCCTCCCGCTGGGACTCGAACGCACGTTCTTCAATCCGGGCCCGGACCTCAAGACGGGTGTGGCGGCCTGCGAGACGGGCAATGCTTACGAGCGCCAGATGTGTGTCGAGACGCAGGCGGGCGAGTACGACAACTGGCGCGAGGGCCCGATCTGGGGAGAGGTGCACGACGGCAACGCGCACTTTCTCGGCGGCGCGGCCGGACACGCGGGACTCTTTTCGACTGCCCGCGAGACGCTCCGCATCGCCGGGCAGTTCATCGCCGGGCGCACGGAGCTGCTCACGTCCGAGACCTGCGCGCTCTTTCGGACCAACCTGACCCCGGGGCTCGAAGAAGCGCGCTCGGTGGCGTGGCAGTTGGCCGCGACCGTTGATTCGACGGCTGGCCCGGACCTGCCGCCCGAAAGTTTCGGGCATCTGGGCTTCACGGGCACTAGCTGCTGGAACGACCCCGTGCACGAGCGCACCTTCATCCTGCTGACAAACCGGACGCATGCGCGTGCACTCCCCTTTGTCAACATCAACAGTGTGCGCCGCAAATTTCATACGCTGGCCGTCGCCGCGCTGGGGCGCAGGTAATCAACCGGCTGGACGGGCGGCCTCGTGCCCAATCATCAACGGACCTGAACCAGAGTCTCTTCCAGGGGTTTTAAGCGGCGATGCGCGAACAGCAACAGGACCAATCCATCACGCGGGGCGGCCGAGAGCCCGGGCAGGAGCCGGTTGCGAGCGGCCGCCGGAGCGTCTCTTTCGGCGAAGCCTTTCGCTTCTGGGTCAAGCTCGGGTTCATCTCCTTCGGCGGCCCTGCCGGGCAGATTGCCATCATGCACCGCGAGCTGGTCGAGCGCAGACGCTGGTTGAGCGAGGAGCGATTCCTACACGCGCTCAACTACTGCATGCTCCTGCCCGGCCCCGAGGCCACGCAGCTTGCCATTTACATCGGCTGGCTGCTGCACCGCGCCTGGGGCGGAATCGTCGCCGGGGCGTTCTTCGTCATCCCTTCGATCTTCGTCCTGCTCGCGCTCTCCTACACTTACGCAGCCTACGGCAACCTCGCATCGGTGGCGGGCGTGCTCGGCGGTTTCAAGCCGGTCGTCGTCGCCATCGTCGTCGAGGCGATCTTGAAGATCGGGCGACGGGCCATCAAGCGCCGCTCGCATCTCCTGATAGCGGCCGGGGCTTTCGTCGCCATCTACTTTCTACACGTTCCCTTCCCGCTCATCGTGCTGGCGGCGGGCATCGCGGGCCTGATTGGCGGACGACTCCGGCCGCAGGCTTTCAACGCCCCGCCGGCGGCTGCGAAAGTTGCGAAGAGGGCGCAGGCCGACGTGAACGCGAATCCTGGCGAAAGTGCTAACCCTGGCAAGAGTGCTGACCCTGGCAAGAACCCGAACGCGGACACGGAGGTGAACGCCGCGCAGGATGCACGGGAGGACGCTGGCCTGTCGCTCGTCATTGACGATAGGGAGCCTCCGCCCGCGCATACTCTGCCGTCGCGCGGGCGACTCCTGCGAGTTCTCGCCGTGGGCCTGGTGCTCTGGGCCGTGCCTTTCGCGGCGCTCGCGGCCTGGCGCGGCTGGAACAGCATTCACGCGCAGGAGTATCGCTTCTTCACGCAGGCTGCGCTCGTCACCTTCGGCGGAGCTTACGCCGTGCTCGCTTACGTCACGCAGGCCGCCGCGGGCGCTTACGGATGGATGACGCGCACGCAGGCGGTTGACGGCCTGGCCCTGGCCGAGACGACGCCCGGCCCGCTGATTATGGTGCTCCAATTCATAGGCTTTATGGCCGGGTGGAACAACCCGCAGGGCATGAGCCCGGCGGCGAGCGGTGTGACGGGCGCGCTCATCACTACTTACACGACTTTTCTTCCCTGCTTCATCTTCATCTTCGCCGGAGCGCCTTACATAGAAATCTTACGCGGCAACAAGAATTTGACCGCCGCGCTTTCCGGCATTACGGCCGCGGTGGTCGGCGTGATTCTGAACCTGGCGCTGGTCTTCGGGGCGGCAGTTATCTGGCCGCACGGCCCCGGCGGCGGGACGGACTGGTTCGCGGCAGCCATGAGCGCGGCGGCCTTCATCGCTCTTTACCTGCTCAAGGCGGACGTGCTGCTCGTCGTCATCGCGGGCGGATTAATCGGACTGCTCGGCACGCTGCTGTTCCGTTGACGCAGGGTCATGCGCCGTCGTCTTCGCAACGCCCGGACCTCTCGAACGCGAATTCCGTGACCCTGCTTCAAACAAATGTAGTAAGATATGCGCGGCCGGTACGGACTATAGCCGGACCATTTCGCCGCCGCTCGAATATCTAAGCCGATGCGACCTTCCCTCAGCTCTCAAACCGTAGCCCTGCTGATGGCGAGCCTGCTCGCGGTCTCATCATTTGTTTTCGCCCAGGACAACTCCCAACAGCAGACGCGCCCGCGCCGCGCTCAAGCGCCGCCGCAGCCCGCCGCGCCTTCAACCAGAACAGTGATAGAGACGGAGCGTTTGACCGACGAGCCTATCGTCCGCATCGGGCTGGCGACGGATGCGCGCTCGGTGACGATCTCGACGAGCGGCAGGCTTTTGAGCGTGACGGAGCCCAATGCGCCGCCGGTGCCGCTCGGCGTCGCGCGCCTCAGGCTTGAGCCGCACCTGCTCGCGCCGCCGCCCGCGACGCTTGAGACTGAGAGCTTCAGGGTCGAGCTGGCGGGGCTCGCGACACGCGCGGAGGCCGAACGCATCTCGCGCGAGCTGCGCGAGCAGGCGGGCGAAGAATCCGAGACCGGCTTCGACGCGGCGACGAATACCTGGCGCCTTCGCGCGGGCCGCGCCCTCTCGGCCAACGCGGCCGAAGAGCTGCGCGCGCGCCTCGAAGACGCGGGTTTCACGCAGGCTTCAGTCGTTGACACGCAGAGCGCACGGGCGGGGCCGAGCGCCTCAGCGCCTCCCTCCGGCCAGGCTCCGAGCAGGGGCGCGGGCATGGTCTCCTCCTCCGTTTATCGTCCAGCAAGCCCGGGTTCGGCCTCGCCATCGGTGCGTGCGACGAATGGCAACATGGTGCGCCCCGTCTCGCGTTCCGCAGCAGCGATGCGCGAGGTGGTCGCTTACGCCGCGGGTTCTGCAAAGCTGTTCAGCTCCAGCGCGCCCGTCACCTTCGCCGCTGAGGATGAGCAAAGCGCGCCGGTTCGTTTCAACGAGAAGCCGTATCGCGGGCGGTTGGAGGTCTTCACGAACCCGCGCGGCGCGCTGACGGTCGTCAACGTTATCAGCCTGGAAGACTACGTTCGCGGCGTCGTCCCGAACGAGCTTTCGCCGGGCAGTTATCCGGCCATCGAGGCGCTCAAGGCGCAGGCCGTGGCCGCGCGCACCTACGCCGTCAAGAATCGCAACGGTTTCGCCGCGCAGGGCTTCGACCTGCTGCCGACGACGCGCTCGCAGGTCTACGGCGGAGTCTCGACCGAGCATCCTCTCTCGACGCGCGCCGTCGAAGAGACGCGCGGGATTGTCGCCACCTACCAGGACGAGCCGATCAACGCGCTCTACACTTCGACCTGCGGCGGCCGGACCGAAGACGCCGAGAATATTTTCAGCGAAGCCACGCCCTACCTGCGCAGCCGCGAATGCTCGCTCGAAGGCCACGCGGCGCTCGCTCCCTTCACCATCAAGAGCTCGCGCGAGCTGCCGGACATCCGTGAGGAGGGCAACGCGGCGCTGGCACGCGATGCGGCGCTGCTGGCCATACACGGCTTCAGCCTCTCTTCCAGGCGGATGACGGACGCCTGGCTCTCCGCGCCCGCGACCATTGCGGAGGCGCGTAACTGGCTCGCCACGGTCGCACGTCTGGCGCGCCAATCGCCGCCCGCCGTGACGGACGAGACGACGCGCCCGCCCGGATTCAGCACGGCCCTCGCGGCCGCAGTCTACGGCCAGGCGCGGGCCGATACGCTGCTCGACGGCGCGGACGTGGAATACCTCCTGGCCTTTCGCGATGCGGCCGATGTTCCGGCCGAGAATCGCGCGGACGTGGCGTTGCTGCTCCGCGACGGCTTCCTTTCGCTCTACCCGGACGCGACCCTGCGCCCGCGCGAGCCGCTCTCGCGCGCCCGCATGATTCGTTCAATCGCGCGGCTGATGGAAGCGCGCGGCTCCTTCGGTCTGCAAAAGGGCACGACGCGCCCGACGACCGGCGGCGCGCTCGTCCTGCGCTCCAGCAAAAACCGTGACCAGCCCGTCATCGTCGGCGAAGACGCCTATCTCTTCCGGGCCTACGGCGACAGCGCCTACCAGATGCGCTCCCTGGCGCTGGTCGGCGGAGAGCCCGTGACGTTTCACGTCAACGCGCGCGGAGAGGTTGATTACCTGGAAGTGCGCCCCGCGCCGAACGGCGCATCGGCCGAGCGCTTTTCGCCCTTCACCAACTGGACGACATCACTGACGCTCTCCGAGGCTCAATCGCGTCTCGCACGCTGGGCCAGGGGCACGGGCACGCTCCTCGACCTGCGGATAGCTGCGCGCGGCTCATCGCGCCGTGCCACCGATCTGGAACTCGTCGGGACCAACGGCACGGCTCACGTGCGCGGCGGGCGCATCCGCTCCGCGCTCGGACTGCGCGAGCAGCTCTTCGTCATTGACCGGCGATATGACGACGCGGGGCGGCTCACCGGTTTTGCCTTCACGGGCCGCGGCTGGGGGCACGGCGTCGGCCTCTGCCAGGTCGGGGCTTACGGGCTGGCGCGCCAGGGCCTCAGCTACGACAAGATTTTGAAGGCGTACTACACGGGCATCGAACTCAAGAAGCTGTACTAGCAGGGACTCGGACTTCATCGCCGGAAAGACGAGCCCGGCCCATCTGAGCTCCGGTTTGCGGGTCAATCGTATGAACTCAAGAAGGCGGTCACTGCCCTGTACCCTGCTGCTCTTCCTTTTGCTGTGCCCCGCGCCCCGGACCGCCAGCGCCCAAACGAGCAGTCAGCCCGCGCGCAAGCTCGACGAGTTCGGCGATATTCAATATTCGGACTTAATCGCGCGCCTGGATAACCTTGCGGTCCAACTGCAAGAGGAGGCGGGCACGCGCGCCTTTCTGATCGTTTACCGGACGCGGCGCGACCTTCCCGGCCTGAGCAATAAATATGCGCTGCGGATGAGGAGTTACCTGGTCAACACGCGCGCGATACCGAAAGAGCGCGTTGTCACCGTAGACGGCGGCGTGGCCCAATGCCTGACGCAGGAACTCTGGATAGTGCCTGTCGGGGCTGCGCCCGTGCCGAGACGTGACGCCTATCCCCGCGTCTTCGAGGATACGGACTCGGCGCGCAAGTTCGACGAGCACTTTGTCCCCGCGCCCGGGACCATGCACGCGGACGCCTCGGATGACGAGATAGAGAATGCAGCCCTCTACCTGGAAGCGTTCGCGACGGCATTGAAGCGCGAGCCGCGTTCACGCGCGCATCTCATCGGCTATGCGCAGTATTACATCGGCTTACTAAGCGACTACGATGACGAGCCGCAGGGGAATCCGCCCCGCCGCGTGCATCTAGACGCGCCGGGCACTGCGCGGCGAGCCCTCAAAACCGAGAGAGATATTCTCATCAAAACATATGGCATCGCGCGGTCGAGAATATCGGTCGCGGACGGCGGCTATCGCAGGTTTCGACAGGTCGAGCTATGGATCGTCCCGCCGGGCCAGCCCGCGCCGCCCGCGACTCCGAACGCATTCCCGCGCGGCCGCCTAAAGCGTGGTAAATAATAGAGATGGAGAATAGCCCGACGCCGCCGACCGTCACTCTTTACGTCGTGCCCGATTGCCCACTGTGCGCGCGTGCGCGGCGCTGGTTGGAGAGCCACGCCATAGCTTATGTAGAGCGGGATGTGGCGAATGATTTCGGGGCGTTGCGCGCGATGCACAGGTTGACCCGGCAGCGTTTCGTGCCCGTCTTTGAAGCGGGGGGCCGCGCGCTGGTACGCCCCTCCGAAGATCAACTGGAAAAGCTGCTGCTCTAAGCTCCCGATGCGTTTCTCTCGTGCACAACTGACGGGCGCGCTCGCGCTCCTGGCGCTCATCTGGATGGTGATCGCCTTTCGCCTCTTCCTGGCCCGCCCGTGAACCAGGCTAATCAAAGAGAGCGGCCGATCATCGCCATTGTCGGGCCGACCGCTTCGGGGAAAAGCGAGTTAGGCATTGAGCTGGCCCTGCGTTTCGGCGGCGAGATAATCAACTGTGATTCGGTGCAGGTCTACCGCGAGATAGAGCTGGCGACGGCCAAGGTTCCTCTGGCCGAGCGGCGCGGCGTGCCTCATCACCTGATAGATTTCGTGCCGCCGGAAGTCAACTACACTGCGGGCGAGTACGCGCGGGCGGCTGCCCTGAAGATCGCAGAGATAGAGGCGCGCGGGCATCTGGCGATGCTCGTCGGCGGGACCGGCTTTTACCTCGGCGCGCTGCGCCGTCCCTTCTTCCCGAGCCCGCCGACGGACGCGGCGCTGCGTCTTCGCCTGACGAATATCAGGCAACGGCGCGGGCCCTTCCATCTTCATCGAATGTTGCAGCGGCTGGACCCACGCGCGGCGGCCGGACTCTACCCGCGTGATTGGCCGAGGGTGCAGCGTGCGCTCGAAGTCCGTTTGCAGACGGGCCGCTCCATCTCGGAGCAAGCGCCCGAGCGACCCGACCCGCAGCCCTTCGCAGCGCGCATCCGCGTCCTCGCCCTGCTGCCGCCGCGCGCCGAGCTTTACCGTCGAATCAACGAACGCGCCGAGTCCCATTTCGCCGCCGGGCTGGTCGAAGAAGTCCGCGGCCTGCTCGGGCGCGGAGTGCCGAGCGATTCCAGCGCGCTCGGCGCACACGGCTATCGCCGCGTCGTCGAGTACCTGCGCGGCGAGCGTGACCTGGCGAGCGCCGTCGAACAGACCAAGCTCGACGTGCGTCATTACGCCAAGCGGCAGTTGACCTGGTTCCGGCGCGAAGAGGGCGTCGAATGGTTTCCGGGCTTCGGCGACCAGCGCGAGGTCCAGGAGCGCGTCGCGGCCAGAGTCGCGCAACTGCTGACTGAGAGTGATGTGTAATAAATAAAGAAGTGATGAGTGATGAATAATGGGTAATGAGTGATGGGTGTAGGGATTGAAACGGCCCTGATTTCCGGGCCAGGGGCGTCTGCGAGGAGCGCGCGGCCGCTTTTGACGGCAAACTTTGGACTTTGGAGTCACGCTAGTGTACTCTGTTTTGACGGTACTCTGATGATTTTCCCGACCGGAGACAGTGGTGGATACAAAGGCTACTCCCCAGAACATACAGGATGCTTTTCTGAACACGGCACGCCGTGAACGAAGCACGGTGACAATCTACTTATTGCACGGTGCGAAGCTCTCCGGGCGGATCAAAAGTTTCGATAAATTTTCGGTGCTCCTCGAAAGCGGCGCGCAGGAGCAGTTGATCTTTAAGCACGCTATTTCCACCATCTCGCACACGAAGCGTTCGAGCGGTGAGCTGCGCGCGTCTCCGGGAGGCAGCCCGCCGCAGCCCGAAGCGGCTTCGACCGAGACGGGTCAATCGTCCAGTTCCTGAAGCACTCATCAATCTCACCCGAAGCAGAGACAAAAAACCCCATTGGCCGGCGCTTTTATCACCTTTGAAGGAATTGACGGGAGCGGTAAATCCACGCAGTTGCGCCTGCTGGCGAGCTGGCTGCGGATGCACGGCGTAGAGGTCGTGCAGACGCGCGAGCCCGGCGGCACGCAGGTCGGCAAGCGTCTGCGCGCAGTCGTGCTCGACCCGCAGCTCGACGTTGACCCGCTGGCCGAACTGCTGCTCTTCGCCGCCGACCGCGCCCAGCATGTCAAGACGCTGCTGCGCCCGGCCATCCAGGCGGGCAATATCATTCTTTCGGATCGTTATGCGGATGCGACCGTGGCCTACCAGGGCGCGGGCCGGAATTTTACGCCCGGGCTGGTCGCGCAGGTGATAGAGCTGGCCACCGGCGGCCTCAAGCCGGACATGACGCTCGTCTTCGATCTCCCGGTCGCGGAATGCGTCGCGCGCACCAACCGCCGCGCCCACGCAGATAATCAGAGCGACCGGCTCGAAACGGAGGACACGGCATTCTACACGCGAGTCCGCAACGCGTACCTGCAAATAGCAGCGGCGGAGCCCGACCGCGTTCGCATCATCAACGCCAGCGGCTCCATCAACGAGATACACACGCTCGTGCTTGAGCTGGTCAAGCCGCTGCTCAATATCGAATAGGAGGTTTCCAGTTTTCGGCCTTCAGTTTTGAGTTACAGACTCCGGCTGAAAACTGAAAGCCGGAAACCGAAAACTGACGCATGTTCAAACATTTGGCGGGAAACGAGCGTGTCAAGGAGATTTTGCGGCGGATGCTGCAATCCGTGCGCGTGCCGGGCGCGCTGCTCCTGGCGGGCGAAGAGGGCATCGGCAAAAAGCTCTTCGCGCTGGAGCTGGCGAAGGCGCTGAACTGCCGGACGCCCCGCGGCGTCGAAGCCTGCGACGAGTGCTCGTCCTGCAAGCGCCTCTTACGGTCGCGCTTTTCCGAGCACGAGGATACGGAGTCTAACAGAAATAAGATTATCTGGAGCGAGCACCCGGATGTCGGGCTGGTGCGCCCGCATAATCGTATCATCAGGGTCGTCCCGATGCGCGAGATCGAGCGCGAAGCGAACTTTCGTCCCTACGAGGGCAAGGCGCGCATCTTCCTCATCGAAGAGGCGGACAGGCTCAACGAGGCATCTGCGAATGCGCTCCTGAAGACGCTGGAAGAGCCGCCCGCGACCTCGCACCTGGTCCTCATCACCTCGCGCCCGGCCTCGCTTCTTCCGACTATCCGCTCGCGCTGCCAGGCGATACGCTTCGCGCCCCTCGCCCCCGCCGACATCCAGGCGCATCTCTTACGGACGAAGCAGGTCTCTCCGGCGGACGCGCTGCTGCTCTCGCACGTCGCGCGCGGCAGTATCGGTCGCGCCCTCGAAACAGACCCGGACAGCTATCGCCGGCGGCGCGAAGCCATGCTGAGCGTCCTCGATGCGCTCGCCCTGACCAATGATCGCGCGCGGCTGCTGCGTGCCTCCGAAGAGTTGAACGACGCCAAGAGCAAGGATGAATACGAGCCGCGACTGCAAGTGCTTGAGCTGCTGATTCATGACCTCTGGGCGCTGCTGCTCGGTGCGCCGGACGAGCAGGTGGTCAACGCGGACGTGCGCCCGCAGTTGGCCCAGCTCGGCGCGCGGCTCGACAGCCGCAGACCCCGTCGCTGGCTCTCGCAGATCGAGCAGCACCGGCGCGGATTCGACGTTAATATCAATCGCAAGGTCGCAACCGACGCCCTCTTTCTAGCCATGAGCGACGCCTGAGATTGCCGGAGCAAACTTTCGCCGCCCAGCCTGAGCTGCTTCATCCGTCCTCTCGCAAAAAACATGATATGCTCTGGCCCGGCATCAAATCATCCGCGCGGGCTGCGGGGGCTTCAGCCTCGCGTTTATCCGCTCCGTGTCGAGCAGTTATGCCGACCCGGCGGCGCGTTTGCGCGGGCATTCTAAGGGGATGGGGAACCGATGATGGCGAAAAGGGTTTTGGTGGTAGACGACGACGAAGGATTGCAGGAATTGATTAGCTTCGCCCTCCGGCGCGAGGGCTACGAAGTGCACGGGGCGGCGGATGCCTACGAGGGCCTGGCCATGACGGAGAAGGAGGATTTCGACCTCGCGCTGCTCGACGTTATGATGCCCGGCATGGACGGGCTGGAGATGCTCTCGCGCCTGCGCGCGCGCAAAAACGAGATGCCGGTCATCGTCATGACTGCGGTCTCAGCGCCCGAAGCGGCCATCAGCGCGATGCGCGACCAGGCCTGCGACTTTCTGACCAAGCCCTTCGAGATTCAGGAGCTTCTTTCAGCCGTCGGGACGGCCCTGGAGCTGGCCCCGCAGGAGATCAGCATCGAAGTCCTCTCGGCGCGCCCGGAGTGGATAGAGCTGCGCGTGCCCTGCGATGTGGCGGCCATTGACCCGCTGGAAAGATTGATGTCGCAGCTCAAGACGGACCTGCCGCCGGAGACGCGCGAGAGCGTCACCTATGCCTTTCGCGAGATGCTGCGCAACGCCATCGAGCACGGGGGCAAGAACGATCCGACGCAGTTCGTAGAGGTCGGCTACCTGCGCTCGCCGCGCATCATTCTCTACCGCATCAAGGACCCCGGCGAGGGCTTCAGCATCGAATCGCTCTATCGCGCGGACGGCGCTATCGCCGCGTTTCTCAATCCGGAGGATGACCCGATGAATCACGAGCGCGTGCGCGAGGAAGAGGGCATCCGTCCCGGCGGCTTCGGCATTCTCATCGCCCGCGACATGGTTGACGAGATGATCTATAACGAGAAACACAACGAAGTGGTCCTGATTAAGTATCTCAACGGCGCTCAGGCGACGCCGGACAAAATGAGCTAGAGAGGACAAGCGCCGCTGAAGAGATACAGCATCGCTCGGAGCAATAAGATAGCCGGGGCAGCAACTATCGGCTGCCCCGGCTATTTTTGCATGACGTTCCGGCGGCTGCGGCTGTCTTCGCATGACGCGTGCGCAGCCCGGAGCGCGCACGCACTGTAAATCCCCGGCTTTGAGCGGCGCGCCGCTTACTTGATAGTCACCAGCTCGGGCTCTGTTTTCGCCTTGTAGCTGCCCTCTGCGAGCAGCTTTTCCGTCTCGCGAACGAAGGCTTCGACGATGTCCTCGCCCGCGACTTTGCGCATCGGGACGCCGTTCTTGTAGATCATGCCGACGTTGCGCCCGAAGGTCACGCCGAGGTCGGAATCATGCGCCTCGCCCGGCCCGTTGACGGCGCAGCCCATGATGGAAAGGTGCAGCGGCTCCGAGATGTGCGCCAGGCGTCGCTCTATTTCCGTGACGATGCCGACGAAGTTATCAACGTCGAGCCGCCCGCACGTCGGACAGGCGACGACCGTCACGCCGCGCTGCCGCAGCTCAAGCGATTTGAGAATCTCCCAGGCGACGCGGACCTCTTCCTGCGGCTCTGCCGCCAGCGAGACGCGGATAGTGTCGCCGATGCCTTCGGCCAGCAGGATGCCGAGCCCGATGGCCGACTTGACCGTGCCGCTAAAGGCCGAGCCCGCCTCCGTCACACCCAGGTGCAGCGGGTAATCAACCTGCCGGGCCAGTAAACGATAGGCCGCGACCGTCCGGTGCACGTCCGAGGCTTTGAGCGAGACGATGATGTCGTTGAAGTCCAGGTCTTCGAGAATCTGTATGTGGCGCAAGGCGGACTCGACCATCGCTTCCGGCGTCGCCGTGCCGTACTTCTTGAGCAAATCCTTTTCGAGCGAGCCGCCGTTGACGCCGATGCGAATCGGCACTCCCTGCGACTGCGCGGCGCGCGTCACTTCGCGGACGCGCTCGTGCGCCCCGATATTGCCGGGATTGAGCCGCAGCTTATCAATGCCCGCATCCAGCGCCATCAGCGCCAGCTTGTAATGAAAGTGAATGTCGGCGACGAGCGGCACTTCGGGAACGCGCTGGCGAATCTCCTTGAGCGCGATGGCCGCCTCCTTGTCCGGCACGGCGAGACGGACTATCTCACAACCCGCGCGGACCATCTCTTCTATCTGCGCGACGGTCGCGCCCACGTCCACCGTATCGGTCTTCGTCATTGACTGGACCACGACGGGCGCGCCGCCGCCAATCTGCACGTCCCTGACCTTAACTGCCCTGGTTTTTCTCATCCAAATGCCTTTAACTGACTGTTCGGAGCCTGACGGGTTTCGTCATCGAGCCCGGGAATTTCCGTTTCGTTCTTTAAAGCCGGGTTCCGGGCTTGCAAACTATTTTTGCGGCGCTGTCGCGGCCGGTTTATTATCGTCGGGCGGATTGCGCGAGACTGTTTTAATCAGGTCGTTGGTGATGACGAAGCCCATCAGGAGCAGGAGCATCACGAAGCCGACCTGCTGAATCCTCTCGCGCACGCGCATCGAGAGCTGCTTTCCGGCCATCGCCAGCACGGCCTCGACGAGCAGCAGGAAGATAGCGCCGCCGTCGAGCACTGGAATCGGCAAGAGGTTGAAGACGCCGAGGCTCAGGCTGAGGAATCCGAGCATGCTGAAGACGCCCGCCCAGCCCGCCTCGCGCACTGACGTTGCCGCCGCTTTGTAAATCCCGATTGGCCCGGAGACGGTATTGCGCGCCGAGCGCTGGCCCGTGAAGAGCTGGCCCAGGGCCTTGCCGGTCAGGCGCAGGATTTCGACGTTGAAGCTGACGGCGTGGCGCGCGGTGGCCACGAGTCCGGCACGCTCGCGCGGCAGTTGTTCGACGGGGCCGAAGCCGAGCCTTTCTCTGCCGTCGGAGAGCAAGCGGGCGGTCGCGGTAATCTCTTTTTGCTGGCCCTGACGCTCGACCGTCAGGCGGATCGGCTCTTTCTTATGGTCCTGAATATACTGTGTGACCTGTTCGGCGCTGCCGACGCGCTCGCCGCCGATGGCGACGATTTTGTCGGAGACCTGCAACCCGGCTTCGGCCGCCGGAGTTCCCTCTTCGACGCTGGCGACGACCACCGGCACGTCGCCGTAATCTGGATCGAAGCCCATCACGCCGATGACTTCACCGCTCTCGGTGCGCTTGGTCGGCGTGATCGTCAGTTGAACGCGCTCGCCGTTACGCTCGACGACCATCGGCAGTGCCTGTTCCGGCGAAAGCAGCGAATCGCCTCTGATAGTGTCCCACTTGGGGTTCTCGGCTCCGTTGAATGAGATGATGCGGTCGCCGGGTTGGAGCCCGGCTGCCTGGGCGGCGCTGTTGGGCGCGATGTTCCTGACTACGGGCGCGGGCGAGACCGGCACGCCCCAGATCATCCCGCCGACGAAAGGAATCGCCAGCGCCGTCAGGATGTTCATCACCGGCCCGGCGACTGCCACCAGAAATTTCTGCCAGCGCGGGCGCAGCGTGAACTGCTCCGCGGGCGGGATGTCGGAAGCACCCTCGCCCTCTATGGGGGCGTTCGATTCGTCGCCGCCGAGCTTGACATAGCCGCCGAGCGGGATGGCCGAGACGCGATAATCGGTCGTGCCCCAGCGTCTTCCCCAGATTCGCGGGCCGAAGCCGACGGAGAAGGTCTCGACCCTGATCTTCAATAACTTTGCAACCGCAAAGTGGCCGAACTCGTGGAGAATAACCGCCGCGCCGAGGATAAAAACAAACGCCAGAATCTCAATCACAACATTCATGAAAATAAAGCTCTCTTTTTCTCTCTAAACTCCCTAAAACTTCAGGTCACGCCGACTTAGAATCATCCATCCGGGACGGAGTTGCATCCGAAGTGTACGCGCCGCCCCGGCCAAAAAGCAAAGGGCAGGCCATCAGAGCGCCCGCGCGAAAGGCCAAAAAGCCAGGGATTCGGCCCGAAAATCAAGGATTCGAGACAGGTGCTCCCGCCTGAACCTGTGCGGCCCGCTCCCTTCAATTCTCAATCTCCGGCGACGACCTTCGTGCCCTGCACCAGCCGCTCAATCACGGCTGCCGCCGAGCTGCGGGCCGCGCGGTCAGTCTCCAGCACGACATCCAGGCTCTCGACCGCACGCGTCCCGTGCAGGTTCATCACCTCTTCGATGACGCGGGGAATATCCGTCAGGCTCAGTTGTTCGTCGAGAAACGCGGCGACGGCCACTTCGTTCGCGGCGTTCATCGCCGCAGCCAGCGTGCCGCCCGCGCGCAGCGCGCGGTAGGCGAGCGCGATACAGGGGAAGCGTTCGAGGTCGGGCGCTTCAAAGTGCAGTGCCGACATGGCCGTCAAATCGAGCGGCGGCAGCTCGCACGGATAACGCGCCGGATAGGTCAGCGCGTACTGGATGGCGTGGCGCATATCGGTCACGCCCAACTGCGCTATGGTTGAGCCGTCAACCAGCTCGATCATCGAATGGACCACCGATTCGGGATGTACCAGGATGCCTATCTCGTCCGCGTCGAAGCCGAACAGCCAGTGAGCCTCTATCACTTCGAGCCCCTTGTTCATCAACGTGGCCGAATCAATGGTAATCTTCGCGCCCATGCTCCAGGTCGGGTGGCGCATCGCTTCGGCGACGGTCGCCCTCTCCATCTCGGCGGCGCTTTTGGTGCGAAAAGGCCCGCCCGAAGCCGTCAGTATCAGGCGACGCACCTCCGCGCGCTTCTCTCCCCTTAAGCACTGGTGCAGCGCATTGTGCTCGGAATCCACCGGCAGGAGTTCACCGCCGGATTTCGCTGCGGCGCGCGTCATCAGCTCCCCGGCCATGACGAGCGTCTCCTTGTTGGCCAGCGCCACGCGCTTGCCCGCTTCCAGTGCGCGCAGGGTGGGCACAAAACCGACCGCCCCGACCGTCGCGCTGACGACGCAGCGAGCCTGCTCATGCGTCGCCACTTCGACCAGCCCCGCTTCGCCCACGGCGACGCGCGGCAAAGGCACACCGCGCGCGTGTAAGCGAGCGCCCAGCTCCTCGACGCATTCCGCCGTCGCCACGGAGACCAGCTCCGGCCGGTATCGCTCGACCTGCTCGGCCAGTCTCTCGACGTTGCGCCCGGCCGCCAGCGCCACGACGCGGAACTCCCGCTCTCCCAGCGCCTCGATGACGCGCAAAGTATTGCGCCCGATTGATCCGGTCGAGCCTAAAATGGAGATACCTTTGGAACTCATATCAGTTTTCAGTTTTCGGTTTTCAGTTTTCAGTCGGAGTCTTTAGCTCAAAACTGAAAACTGAAAACCGAAAACTGTTTACTCATCCAAAATAGAGTCGCCCGAAATAGTAGATGACGGGTGCGTTGAAGAGCAAGCTATCGAGCCTGTCGAGCAGGCCGCCGTGGCCGGGCAGAATCTGTGCGGCGTCCTTCGCGCCCGCGCCGCGCTTGAGCGCGCTTTCCGTCAGGTCTCCCAGCACGCCGAGCACATTAAGCACGGCCGCCAGCGGGAGCGCGGCCTTCAGCGGCAGCTCTCTGAAGAACCAGTAGTGCGCCAGCACGGCCATCAACAGGCTCGCAATCATTCCGCCGATTGCGCCTTCCCAGGTTTTGCCGGGGCTGATGGTCGGGGCCAGCTTGTGCCGCCCGAGAGCCCTGCCAGTGTAGTAAGCCCCCGTATCCGAGCCCATGATGACGAGGAAGAAGAAGGAGAGCAGGTCGGCCGAGCGCCCTTGCTCGAAGCCCATCCGCACGGCGACCAGATGGCCTCCGAGCAGCGCCACGTACATCAGGCCCAGCAGGGTCGCGCCGACCGAAGCGATCATCTTGTCGAAGGGCTTGCCCCGCAGCATCGCCGCGACGAGCAGAAGAATCGTCACCCCCGGCAGGACCAGCAGCAAGAGTTCAGGCAATTCGCCGGGCCGGTTGAAATAGAAGACAGTGAAGACGGCAGCAGCCCCGGCAAACCCGAGTTCCCTGTCGGCATTAATGCCGAGCCGCCCGGAGAGCAGCCAGAACTCGTACAGGCCCAGAATCATCGCCGCCAGCGCCAGCACCACGAAGAGCGGCGCTAACCAGGGCACCAGGATTGAAGCGACGAGTACCGGAAGGACAAGGAGCGCGGTGATGATGCGAGACATTTATTATCAGTAAACTAAAGAAGTGATGAGTAAATGAGTGATGAGTAAATGAGTGATGAGTGATGAGTAAAAGCAGCTTGTCCTTCTACTCATCACTCATCACTCATTACTCATTACTTGTCGTCACTTGTCATTACTTGTCATCACTTATCATTTCGCATTGGCGACCAGCTTGAGCCCGCCGAAGCGCCGGTCGCGGCTCTGAAAGTCGAGGATGGCTTCGAGCAGGTGAAGGCGGCGGAAATCGGGCCAGAGAGTTTCCGTGACATGAATCTCGCTGTAGGCGGCCTGCCAGAGAAGAAAATTCGAGATGCGCAGCTCGCCGCTCGTGCGCACGAGCAGGTCCAGTTCCGGCAGCCCGCGCGTGTAAAGCTCGCGCTCAAGACTCTCTTCCGTCAAATCTGCGGGACGTTTGCCCTCGCTCAAGAGACGCAGGAAAGCCGCCCGCGCCGCGTCAACAATCTCGGCCCGCCCGCCGTAATTCAGCGCGACGCTGAGCACCATGCCCGTATTGGCGGCCGTGCGCTCGCTGGCCCTGGCAATCTCGCGGCGCACGCTCTCGGCCAGTGCTTCGGGCCGCCCGATAACCTGAAAACGAATGTTCTGCCTGTCTATCTCGTCCAATTCGAGCCGCAGGTAGCGCCTCAACATGCGCATCAGGGCGTCAACTTCGAGGCGCGGGCGCTTCCAGTTCTCGGTCGAAAAAGCGTAGAGCGTCAATGCGCCGAGCCCGAGCCGCGCGCCCGTATCGACGGCGGCCCGCACGGCTTCGACCCCGGCGCGATGGCCCGCGATGCGCGGCTGCCCGCGTTGCGCCGCCCAGCGCCCGTTGCCGTCCATGATGATGGCGACGTGGCGCGGCAAACGCTCCCAGGCGATGCGCGCCAGCAGCGCCTCATCACGCGTTCCCTTCTCGACTACTGCAACGAAATCCGCGAGCATCGCCTTGCTTCCCCGTCTTCAAACCGCATTGAGCATCCCGCTTCAATCAAACCCGTGCATCTTAATCGCCGCCACTACCGGAGCGCAACCGAATGCCGGTCGATGGTCAATCGTCAATAGTAAATAGAAGCGGTCTCATAAATAGTCGTGCTAAGCTTTCGACATGGCACGACGAGAAGAACTAACTGATGAACAATGGGCGCTTATCAAACCCATGATACCTGAACT
>DASVWH010000057.1:0-9781 GCA_036389715.1 Pyrinomonadaceae bacterium
TGCCCCTGATTCAAATCACGTTTCGCGGAGTGGAGAAAAAGGTCGTCTCGAACGGGAAGAGCAGCGAGAAAATCTGGGAGTGGAAAGAGGCGCAATAAAGGCTGCACAGCCTCTCGCCCGGAGGCTGGCGCTCGACGTTGATGCAAGGTGACCCTGAACCGCAGAACCCTGAACTGGAAACTCTGAAGAGGTAAGGCAAAGATGCAGGAATTTCTCTCTAAAATGATCGGTCGGAAGGTGGACATCTTTTGCGGCGGGGCGTCGAGCCTGCGCGGCGAGATCGTCAAGGTCGAAGGCTCCGTGCTGCATCTCAAGGACGACGAGCAGCAGATGTCTTACGTCGCCATCGAGAAGATCATCGTCGTCTGGGAAGCGCGCGACCGCGACGACGAGAAGCGTGCCGGTTTCGTCCCCGGCTCGGTCAATCAACGCTGAAAGCGCACAGAGCGCGCGCAGAGTCTGAAGCGAAAAGGCCGCCGCTGGTGTTTACCAGCAACGGCCTTTTTCGTCTGTGCAGAGATTTTCGCTCTATTCGGCGGCGGCCATCAACTCGGTCGTCAGCGGCACGCGGCGGAAACCGTCTATGCGGCTCAGCCAGTATTGATTGAACGGCGAATAGACGACGCCCTTGCTGCGCGAGGCGTGATAGAAGCCGTGCTCGTCTGCGACAATGCCGACGTGCGTCTGCCCGTTGAAGAAGACGAGCGTGCCGAACTTGAACTCTTCGCCCTCGCGCGGCGCTGCGAAGCGCGCCCAGTAGGTGCGTGCGCTGCCCCTGTCAAAGCGCAGCCCGACCGCCTGAAAAGAGCTCCAGACGAAACCCGAACAATCGAAGACCCTCGGCCCGGCGGCGCCCCAGACGTAGTGCGCGCCGAGGCGCTGGTCAATCGCGCCGTAGAGCAATTGGTCGAAGCGCAGCAGCGGGCTGGTCAACCGGGTCGGCAGCAGCGAATTGCCAGCCGTCTCCGGCCTGGCCACGGAGATGATGACCGGGTCGTTCTCCAGTCGCATGACGCCGCCCGGCTCGGCCGTGGTCGTTGTCGTCGTGCTTGTCAGATTGGTAACTTGACGTAAGCGGGTGTCGGTTTGGGCGCTGGCTGAAACGGCGAAGAGGCTCAGGGCAAAGCAGACTGCGAGCGCAGAGGGAAAGATTCTTTTAAAGGTCATAGACGGGGAACTATTAACTCCTTCTTAAATTCGTTTATTGCTTTTAGGGATTGCTTCGGTAGGCGGGTAAAGCCTGACAACAAAGGCAGTATATACAGCACTTACAGACGTGACAAGAAGCAATGTGACCGTTCCGTGATAACTCACTTACAATTTGACGACAACGACCCAAAAGGGTTCACAAGCCCCGAACGGCGATTTTTCGCCAGTGCAGCATCCGCGTACACACGTCCCATGACGAAACACAATCGGTCAATCTGCGTTGATGGCGGGCGGGAAAACGTGGAGATTTTGCCGCCGCGCGTGATAGCATGCGCGGCCAGAGGCCCGGCAGGAAAGGAGACCTTCAGGAGATGCTGTTCGTCGAAAGCAAGATTTCAGGACAGGGTGTTGACGCCCGGACGCGGCTGGCCCTCATCGCCCGGCTGCAAGAGAAGGGGCTGACGCCGCTCATTCGCGCCGCACGGATGAACTGTTACGAGCAGGCGCTGCTCGGGGTGGTCCGCGCGGGCGAGATGGAGCGGGCCGTCGCCGACTGGACCGAGACGGAAGACGACAGGCCCTACATCTGCGGCGATCTCTTCTGCTTCGAGGATTTCGTGCTCTTCCTGATCTTCGGAAATGGCGAGGACGAAGCGGCCGGGATGCGCGCGGGGATAGTCTACGGCGCGGAGCTGTCCGACCCGCTCCGGGAGTTGGACGCTTTCTGTCAGAGCGTCGGCGCGGCCCTGGACGCCGTGCGGGAAAGCGCCGGTCCAGGCGGGGCTGCGGGCGTCGAGTGGAGCCTGCGCGAATCGGCGGTCTCAAGGAGCCTCGAACGCTTTGCGGCCGAGACGCCGGAGAAGGGCTCTTCCGCGGCCGGGAGGCGGGACGAGCTGGCCGAGCCGCGCGCCATCGAGCTGCTCGAAGATGTCAAAGCCAGACGCCTTCTGCATCGCTTGCGCGAGGCGCACGTGGACGGCCGCGTCACGGAGCTGCTCGCCAACGCCAGGGACGACGCGCAGACACTCTCCCTGATTGACAGGATGGCGGACGTTGGCCTCCTGCGGCGTGAAATCCTGGTCAGCTGCCGCGCTAAGGGGCGCTCCCTGTTTCGCCTGCCCTCGCCGGATGCTCTCAACGTGATAACGGCCAGCAGCGCCATGTGCAGCGAGTGCGGCGCGGCCATCGCCGACGAAAAGATCGAAGACCTCGTCACTCCGACCGCGACGGCCTCGCTGCTCCTGGAAGACGGTTCCTGGCTCGCCAAGCGCATCCATTCGCAGCTCCGCGGGCTCGGCATTCCCGAAAAGCAGATCGCCGCCGGTCCCACCTCCGACGACGGCGAAGCGCACATCCTGGTCAACGTCAGCGACGAGCCGTTCCTCTTCGTCCTCAGGGACGGCGACGTGACGACCGCCAATGCGCGGCACGCGCTGGCCAGGCAGATGGAGTTGGAAGCGCCGCACCTGGTCGTCGTCGCCACTGGAAAGGTCCAGGAGGACGCACGCGTCCGCCTGCGTGAACATGCGCGACGGCGAGCGCGCGGCGGCAGTGACGTGGAGATTATCCTGATTGAAGGCGCGGAGGCCGCGGACGAGCTCGGCCGCGCCTTCGAGCGGGTTTCGGAGCGCGCGCTGGCCCGAGAGTTGAGCGCCCTTAACGCCAGCCTGGGCCTGAGCGTCGGCTTTATCATCGCCACGCGCTTTCGCCTGATGCAGCGCACAGGCGCGCTCAAAGACCTGGCCGCATCGGGCGTTGACGCGCTGGCCGGAAGCCTCCGCGAATTTTAGCCCTCTCACAACGCCCCGGAAGAATCAGGCGGGCAAATAGCTTTAATGGAAGCCGAACGTGCCTGCGGGCCGCCGGGTTGCGGACGCCGCGCGCTCTCTTTGCTCTCTCTTTGCTTTCTCTTCTCAGTCCTCCTCGCTGGCTCTTTCCGTATCGCCGATGCTGCGCGTTCAGGACTGCTCCGACTGTGGCTGACCACAGTCAGGCAACGTGCACTGTACTATGCAAAGAGATTGGGGGGCGGCGTCTAATACGTCGGCATTGGGAGGTGCCAACGATGAATATAGAAAAGAACGGAAATGTTTTTAATGCCGGTTTTGCACTGGCGGTTGCGCTGGTGCTGTCGTCAATCGTCATGGCCTGGGCTTATACGCATAACAAAAAGAGCGATGAAGCGATTACCGTGACGGGCTCGGCTCGCAAGCGCATCAAGTCGGACCTGGTTATCTGGCGGGCGGGCATCCCGTCGCAGGGAACGCAGCTGGCCGACGCCTACAAATCGCTGACGGACAGCGTGCCCCGCGTCAAGCAGTACCTGATGTCGAAGGGGATTTCGGAAAACGAGATCACAATCTCGTCAATCTCATCGCAGACCCTGCATGAGAAGGACGAACAGGGGAATGAGAGCGGCAGGATCACCGGCTATTCGCTGCGCCAGGAGGTGCAGGTCCGCTCCGGTGATGTGGACAAGATAGACAGGATCGCGCGCGAAGCGACGGAGTTGATTAACCAGGGCATCCTGCTCGAATCAATGCCGCCCGAGTTTTACTACACCAAGATTGCCGATCTCAAGATAGAGATGTTGGCCGAGGCCGCGAAGGACGCGAAGGTCCGCGCCCAGCAGGTCGCTTCCAGCACGGGCAGCCAGATCGGCAGCGTCCGCTCGGCACGAATGGGCGTCATGCAGATTACCGCCGCCGACTCTAACGAAGTCTCGGATTCGGGCATCAACGATACTTCGGCGCTGCAAAAGGACATCACGGCGGTCGTCAACGTCAGCTTCGGCATAGAGTAAGCCGCCACCATCACTTAACAGAGGGCTAACCCGGCAGGGAGCGCGTCGCTGGAATTTCGGTGACGCGCTCCTTTTTTTCGTTGGAGCGCCGCTCTCACGTCCGAGCCTTGCTGCCCATCGGCGCGCTGCTTCCCTTAAAGCCCAGGCCCGGGCGCGGGAATTCGAGCCGCACGCAATAATTATTGACAACCGCAGGCCCTCTACGTGAATCTTAGGGGCGTTCCCTTCTGGAGAAGAGGTATTCCATTGGAGTTAAGATTGAATATGACAAGCAGAGCTTCAGTTTTCGTGCTGCTCCTGGCGCTCGCGTTGGCGGGCGATTTCGCGCAGGCGCAGAACCCCCCGCAAGAGCCCCTGACGCGCCCCCGCACCGTCACGACCCCGACGCCGCTGCCGCAACCGGCGACGCCGGTGCAGACGCCCCTTCCCGCGCCGCAGTCCGTGCCGGGCGTCCAGCCGTCGCCTGCGCCTTACTACGGCACAGCCGCACAGCAGCCGTCGCACCCGCTCTCGATGAGCAAGATAAAGGCGCGGACCGAAGAGGCCAAACGACTGCTCCGTTCGCGGCCGTCGCTGACGGCGATGACCTCCCCGATGCTCTCCGTCGTGACGCTGGCGGCGCTCGACAACAGCAGCTCGCAGATTCACCTGCTGACCGTCCCGAAGGAGCTTTTCCTGAGCAGGGGCACGGAGATTCCCGTCGTCACTTCGCTCGGGACGCCGGTCCGGCTGCGCATCCTGAGGGCTAACGGCGTCAACACGGCCGTCACCATCTTCGACGGCGCGGGCCGCTCGCTCGTGCCGCTGATAGTCGAATATCCGATTGAGCGCGGCGGCGCGTTTCACGAGATGGCTTACTACACTTCGGCGCACCCTGCGCTGCTCTCCAGGGAGGTCGTGCAGGCAGGGCAAGCCTACGTCCATACGATGATTGACCTGGCGGCCAAGCGCCTCAGGGACAAGGGCGTGACGATTCCGGCTAACCTGGTTGATATAGCCGAGCGCCTCTGCATCGTCGAGCACGTGGACCACACGCGGTTTTTGAGGGAGAACCGGCAGGCGCTCTACGAAGAGATTTTCTCGCTCTACGCGCTCAACGAGCTGAACACGTATCGCCATTCCGTCAGCGTCGCCGGGGCGGGCGGTATGGTGCAGATGATTCCCTCCACTTACCAGATGATTAGACGACTGCATCCGGGCATCGGCCTCAACCCGGACTTCGTGCTGGGGATGCGCAATCACGGCAACGCGCTCGAAGCGATGCTGCTCTACGTGCTCGACACCTGGAACTTGCTGGCGTCCGACCCGGACGTGATGGCCGCTCTGAACTCAAAGCTCGCGACGCAGCCGGAGCTGATGGCCGCCGGTTATAACTCGAACCCGGCGCGGCTCTCTCTCTACATCCGTCGCGGCGGCGCGGGCTGGCGCACGCTGATTCCGCGCGAGACGCAGATGTACCTGCAAATCTACAGCTCGGTCAACAGCCTCATTCCCATGAGGCCGCGCGTTTGATGCCGAACCTCTTGCAAACGGAGACGCACATGAAACAGAGAAACCTGAAGCTCTTCGCGCTGGCCCTCTTTACGCTGGCCGCAGCGTTGACCTTTATCAGCAGCGGCCATGCAGGCGGCCCGCAGCCTGCGCCCGGCCCTTTTCACGCGGAGGCTTCCGGCGTCGCCTTTGAGATGTTCGAGACGGCGCGCCTTGAGCTGCTCCTGCCGGGCGAGCCTGGCCCGCAAGGCGCGCAGGGCGAGAGGACCGTCGAGCAAACGCGCAAGAATATTCAGGTGCTCAAGGGGCTGCCCGATTCGCAGTTGTTCACCGTGATGAACTTCATCGGCAGCTCGCTCGGCGTCAACTGCGCTTTCTGTCACGTCAACTCGGGCGGCGATAAGTGGGAGTGGGAGAAGGACGATAAGCCCGAGAAGGTGATCGCGCGCAAGATGATTCAGATGCAGTTCGACATCAATAAGGGCAATAGAGACATCTTCGGCCGGACGGGCGCGGTCTCCTGCTACACCTGTCACAGGGGCCAGACCATGCCCGCGCTGATGCCTGCGTTGCCGCTGGCGCATCCGGGCGGCGCTGGCGGCGCGGCTGCACCGGGCGCGAAAGGCGCTGCGGCAGAGGCGCTGCCAAGCGTGGACCAGGTGCTCGACAGGTACGTGCAGGCGCTCGGCGGGAGGGCCGCGCTTGAGCGGTCGAAGACGCGCGTTATGAAGGGCTCGCAAACGACCGCTGACGGAACGAGCATGCCTTTGGAGTTCTACATGGCCGCTCCGAACAAAGTCGCCTCCGTTTTGACGACGAAGGCAGGGCCGGTCATGTCGGGCTTTAACGGGACGACCGCCTGGGTCAAGAACCAGCGCGGGCAGCGCGAATTGAGCGGCGCGCAGCTGGCCCAGGTCAGGCGCTCCGCCGATTTCTACGGAGACCTTCATCTCAAGGACATCTATCCCGGCCTGACCTTTGCGGGCAGGGAGAAGCTCGGCGACCGCGAGGTCTATGTGCTCTCGTCACAGGTGGCCGACAACAGGACCGAGAAGCTCTACTTCGATACTCAGACCGGGCTCCTGGTGCGTATCCTGGCCGTGACGCAGACGATGCTCAGCCCCATCCCGGAGCAGACGGACTTTGACGACTACCGCGATGTGGACGGCGTTAAGTTTCCGTTCACCGTCCGCCAGTCATTCATTGATGCGCGCAACGGCTGGACGCGCAAGTACATGGAAGTCAAGCAGAACGTGCCGATAGACGAAGCGAAATTCAATGCTCCGCCGGCGGCAAAGTAGGGCAGAGGTGAAAGGCGCGAGCCGAGGAGACGGATGAGGCTCACCCGTCTCTTCGGCTCGCGCCTTTCAGGTTCGCTTCGGGTAGCTTCTTCTGATTGCCTTTTTCCTTTCGCTCGTGTAGCATGTCCGCCATTCCTTGCAGGAACTCCAATACGGGTAAATTGAAGCATCTCTCCCTCGGTTGGCCGCAGCCTGCGAGAGCTTGTAGCCGATTTCGCGCCTGTCCAGACGCGCTCGCGCGGCGTGCGCGTGGCCGGAGATCAGGCATTATCATCCCCTCTTAATTTGGTGGAGGTTAAAAATCACAGTGAACCGCAAATTGATACGAACCACGCTGGCCGAAGTCAAAGGAAAAGGCCGAGACGTAGTCGCGCCGCAGAAAGAGCAGCGCACCAACGGCAGCGCTCCGCGCCCTGGCGGCGGCGGTGGCGGCAGCAACGATTCGGGCGGCCATGCCCAGCCGCGCGCCCCGCAGCAGTCGTCTCCCGTCCAGGTGCGCAAGCGCGTCCCGCCTCCCATCGAAACGAACGCGGAAATCTTCTATTACAAGAAACAGATTGACGCGCACACGCCGATGGTCATCGTCCTCCTCGACGGAGAAGAGATCGAGGGCACAATCGAGTGGTATGACAAGGGCGCGCTGAAGGTCAATCGCAAGTCCGCGCCGAATCTTCTCCTGCTCAAACACAACATCAAGTACATGTATAAGGTGGACGAGCGCGAGTCCGAATAGGCGCTCCTCGGTTTGACGGTCAGGGGCGAGCCTACCGCACATTCGCGCCCCCCTCACACGTCACGATCAAGCTATGAGAGAGCTGTCGCATAACTCATCCCAGGCGATGCGCCAGAAGCAGCGGCTGCCGCGCATCGGCATCACGATGGGAGACCCGGCCGGAATCGGGCCGGAGGTCGTCCTCAAGGCCGTTGCCGAGGAAGAGGTGCGCAAGGTCTGCCTGCCCGTCATCATCGGCGACGCGCAGTTGCTGGCGCACACGGCGCGGACTCTCGATTTGCAGTGCGGCTACGACATCGTCAGGCGCGGCGAGCAGCTCCCGGACAGCTTCACCGACCCCGTCATCTTTCACCTGGACAACATCGCTGGCCACGTCGAGCCGGGCATCGAGTCCGGCACGGCGGGCAAGGCCGCCGCCGGTTACATCGAGGCGGCGGTCGAGCTCTGCGCCGCCGGGTCGATAGAGGCGATTGCGACCGCCCCGATCAACAAGCGTGCGCTCTTCCTCGGCGGCTACAGTTTCGCGGGCCACACGGAATTCCTGGCCCACCTGACCGGCACGGAAGAGTATGCGATGGCCTTTGTCGCGGCCAACCTGCGCATCGTCCTGCTCTCGACACACGTCCCGCTGGCGGAAGCCATCAGGATGGTCGAGCGAGAGCGCATCATCGCCGTCACCCGGCTGGCCCACCGCGAGCTGCGGCGCTGGGGCATAGAGCGGCCGCGCATCGCGGTTGCGGCGCTCAACCCGCACGGCGCGGAAGGCGGGCTCTTCGGCGTCGAAGAGGCTTCGGAGATTGCCCCTGCGGTCGAAGCCTGCCACGGCAGAGACGGGATGGACGTGCGCGGCCCTTATTCGGCGGACACGGTTTTCCTGCGGGCTTCGCGCGGTGAGTTCGATGCGGTCATTGCGTGTTATCATGACCAGGCGATGATCCCCGTCAAGTGCCTCTCGTTCGGCGAGGCGGTCAACGTCACACTCGGTCTGCCCTTTATCCGCACCTCGGTGGACCACGGCACGGCCTTCGACATCGCAGGCAAGGGGCTGGCGGAACATTCAAGCATGGTGGCCGCCGTCGCGCTGGCCGCCCGATTAGCCGGATACACGGACGAAGCGAATCGCGCCGTCGAGGCTTGAGAAGGAGTGAGAATTGAAGCCCGCAACGCAAAATCCTCAAGACACACGTCGCATCCTCGTCGCCGACGATGACCCGGCGATCCTGCGATTGGTGGCTGCTATTGTCGAGAAGGAAGGCTACACCGTTGTGCCCGCGCGCGACGGGCGCGAGGCCTACAAGATTCTCCAATCGGACTCCAACTTCATCGCGGGCATCTTCGATGTCGTGATGCCGCACATCCAGGGGCCCGAGCTGGTGCGCTACATGAAGACGGAGAAGCGCCTGATGAAGATTCCCGTGATGATGATGACGGCCGAGCAGAACCCGAAGCTCTCTTCCGACAGCTTCGCCGCCGGGGCCGTCGTCTTTCTGCCGAAGCCCTTCACCACGGCCCAGCTCCAGATGATGCTCCGAATGCTGATCGCCAAGGCCGGTTCGTAGGGCCGTCGTCGCCTCTCACCGGCCGTAGCAGGGATGCCGGAGGCTGCTTTCAGCTATTTCTCAAAACTCTAATTCGAGGAACTGACCATGAGACGCTGCTCGCGCATTGGCCTGGCCGTTGTTGCTCTTCTCGTCTGCGCCGTCATGCTGGCAGAGGCGGCCAGCGACCTCAATCCGAAGGAAGCGCGCAAGCTGATCGCCAACCTGGCGGGCATCAAGCTGCCTTCGGACGCAGTCCGCGTCAGGGAAATCACGCCGCTCGGCTCCTCTGCGGTCGTCGTCGCACAGGTCGAGACGGCCTTCCGCTTCGTCAAGGGCGACGATAATAAGTGGCGCGTCGCCGAAATCAGGACGGGCGATAATCGCTGGGAGGACGTGGAGCTGCTGGTGCGCGCCGTCAACCTGGAAAAGGCCGAACGCGCGCGGGCAGAGCTTGAGACGCTGGCGACGGCCCTGGAATCCTTCAGGCGCGAGCGCGGATTTTACGTCGCCGCCAAGACCGAAGCCGTCCTCGTAGACCACCTTAACCCGCGCTATCTGCCGCGCGCGATTCGCGTAGACCCCTGGCATCAACCCTACCTCTACGAAGGCACGTCCGGCTCCTACACTCTGCGCTCGGCTGGCCCGGACGGAAAAGAGAATACGGCCGACGATATAGTCTTCAAGCAGGGATGAAAGAATGTAATCCTCTAGTCATTGATGCATTTAGTCATTTAACAATTCAAGCGCTAGCTCGATGAATCAA
>DASVWH010000058.1:0-18335 GCA_036389715.1 Pyrinomonadaceae bacterium
GCCTACATCACGACGGAGCGGGCACTAGTCGTCGTCAACATTGATAACCCGCTGAAGCCCTTGACGGTCGGAGTGATTCCGTTGAACGGGCCGCGCGCCGTCGCCATCCAGTTTCGCTACGGGTTCGTCACGGACCGCGACGGCCTGAAGGTCGTTGACGTGACGAACCCCGAGCGCGTGCGGCTTGTCGAAGAGGCCACGCTACGGCTCAAAGACGCGCGCGATGTCTACGTCGCGCGGACCTACGCTTATGTCGCCAACGGTGCGGAGGGCGTCGCCATCGTTGATGTCGAGAAGCCTTTGAAGCCCGCTCTCTACATGATGTACGACGCGAAGGGCGAGCCCGGCGGCGGGCTCAAGGACACGCATCAGGTCAAGGTGGGAATGACGAACGCGAGCCTCTACGCCTACGTCGCGGACGGCAAGTACGGCTTGCGCATTCTGCAACTGACCGACCCGGAGACGATGTTGACCTACGCGGGATTCAGCCCGCGCCCGCAGCCGCGACTGATCGCCAGCTTCAGGACCAAGGGCCCGGCGCTGGCCATCTCGAAGGGGCTCGACCGCGACCGTGCGGCCGACGAGAGCGGCAACCAGGTCGCCGTCTTCGGCCGTCGCGGAGCGCGCCCCTTCACGCTCGAAGAGATGCAGAGGATGTACCTGACGAAGGACGGCAGGCTCTTTACCGTCGCGGACATCGGCCGGATGAGCGACGCCGAGCCGCTGCCGCGCACACAAAACGCAGTCGCGCCCGGTCAAGCCTCCTCGCGCGCGGCGGGGCGCACGGACGGCCTGCCGGTCTCGATATCAAGACCGCTCTCCGGGATGACGAAAGCGACGACGCTCGCTGGCGGGCTCGGCCTCTTCATCTTTTTCATGGGCTGGCGGAGGCTGCGCCGGGCGCGCTCTCGCCGCAGTCCATGATGCGTTGTTGAAATCCGGCCCTGGCGCTCGGAGGCATGCTTCGGTTCGGATGCGTGCTTCAGAACGTGCGGGGCAGCGCAGGGTCTGTGAGAATCACGAAGTCGCCGAGGCCGCTCATCCGCTCTTTGTCAAAGTTGGGATAACTTTTGTCCGGGATGATGGTGACGACCAGGAGACGCGTCTGCGGGCGATAACGCAGGAGCTGCTCGGGCGCACCCCTGCGCTCTTCGCTGTGAAACGTGCCGTTGACGTGAAGCACGAGGCCGCGCGGGTGTTGTCGCAGGTGCTCTGCGATGAAGTATCCCATCGAGGCATCGCGCAGCGATTGAGCGTCGAGGAGAAAGGCCGCGCCGTGCGGTGACGGGGCGGCGGGCGCTTTCGGGTCCACCTGCGGCGCTTGCATGAGGCGGTTGAACCTGGCCGCATAAGCTGCCGAGGCCGCGCCGTAGGGCAGAGGCGGAAGCCACGTCCGGGCCTGCGTCGAGAGGTCTTTCAAGGTGGCCGGGCCGAGCCGCGAGACGCGGTTGACGTAGCGTGCGGGCGCGTTGGCCGCAATCACCGCCAGTCCCTGCTCGCGCGCCAGCTCGACGAGCGGTCGGTAATCGCTCTGGTAGTTGTTCCAGGGACGGCTGCTCGCCAGGAAGTGGCGCTCGGAGATTAGGCCGCCGAGATATTCGTCCAGGATGAGCTGGACATCACGCTCGAACATTTCGAGCGAGAGCGCCAGGGAGCGTCGCCTGGCTGCTCCGACCGCAGCGTCGCCGAAACGCTCACGCGCGCGCCTGAGCAGCTCAAGCTCAAGGAGGTGAGCCGCCGGGTCATTATGCGTTTCGCCGACGAAGACCACCTCCGTCTCATCCATCGCAGCCAGGATCGCTTCAAGCGTTGATGCCCGGCCGCTCGAATCGAAGATGCGGTAGGGAGTTTCGGCGCTCGGCGTGCGCGGCGCTGCCCCCGCGCGAAGACCTTCGAGAGGGCGCGCAGCCACACCGGCGGCCAGCGAGAGGGCTACTAGAATCGTTGTCAAAGCCTTGAGCATGATGCCGGAATTTAATCATTTAGAGGCGGCAAGAGCAACAACGCGAGGGCCGCGCGAGCCGCCCGGCCGCACGCAGCGAAAACAGAATCGGGGACTTTCAGCCTTGATGGCGGGACTTGCGGCTTGATACTGGGACATTCCGACAGTAGTATGCTCGCCGCCGGGCGCAAGCGGTGCGCGCGCGGGCCATTCTACTTAAACCGTTAATCTGGACGAAGAGGAGACTAACTAATGCGAAGGAATTTTGCGCTCGTCGTTTTGCTTGCCGTCGCGGCTTTCTCGGCCGGATGCATGGGCGATAGCAGCTCCGGGAATATGAGCAATTCCACCGGCACTGTAAACTCGCGCGACAACACGACGACCTCCGCACCGCCCGCGACGACGGCGAATGCGCCTCTGGGCGGCGGCGCGAGCGCTCCGGCTTCGGCCAACTCGCCGGGCATCAAGCCGCCGACCGCCAAGTAGTAGATGTGCAAACAGCAGGGGTGAAGCATCCGGCCGGTTCCGCCAGCGCCGCTGCTGCTACTCGATTCAGAAGGCCGACCGTTTCCGGCTTCAGCGAAAGGTGGTTCGAGATGATGAAAATAAGAGTGCGCGCAATCTTGCTCCTGTGCTCGCTTGCGTTGCTCGGTAACGCGGCTTTCGTGTCGGCCCAAACTCCGGGCGAAGCGACGGCCGCGCGCGACCCGATGGAAATCCTGCCCGCCTCCGATGTCGTCGTCTTCGTAGACATGCGCCGCATCCTCACGGAGGTCATCCCGCGCCTGCTCGCCCGCAGCCCGGCTGTCCTCGGCAAATTGACCGCCAGCCTCAACGAGATAAATCAGAAGACGGGCATCAATGTTCTTTCGATAAACCGCATCGCCGTCGGGGTGCATCTCTTTGACCCGGCGACCGCGAGCAGTATGAAAAAGAGTAACTTCGGGGTGGTCATCATCGCGCGCGGCGATTTCGACAGCAATCGCCTGGTCCCGGCCCTGCGCCGCGAGCTCAAGGAGAGATTTCACGAAGAGACGTATGGCGGAAGGACCATCTACAGCGAATTGAAGACGCCCGCCGAGCCCCTGACGGAGACCGTCGCCCTCTCGCTGCTCGACACCAGCACGCTGGCCATCGGCGACCTGGCGCAGGTGCGCGCGACCATTGATGCGGGCGCGGGGCGCGGGCAGGTCGACCCGGCGCTGGTCCAACTGGCGCGACGCGACGCGGGCTCGCTCGTCGGGGCTGCGGCCATCGTCCCGCCCGCCCTCTCCAAGAGCATCAGCGAGGATGTCTCGGGCGGCGACGAGATGGGCAACAAGCTCGCCGGTGCGGTCTCGGCCATCAGGCAGCTTTTCTGCTCGGTCGGGATGACGCCGACGAACTTCCAGATGCTCCTCGGCGCACGTTTCGAGAAGGCGGAACAGGCGGCAAGCGTCAGCGACCTGCTGCTCGGCGTCCGTCAGCAGACCCTCCCGCAGGTCGAGGACAAAACCCTTCATGACTTGATGGCGAGGCTGCAACTGACCGCGCAGGGCGAGGATTTACAGCTCACGATTGATGTCAGTAACGCAGAGGCGCAGGAGCTTGTCACATCCATCGTCAATGATGGGCAAGCGAAGCCCGCCGCGCAGGGTAAAAAGCCCTCACGCCAGGCTGCGCCCACGAACAAGCGGCGCTCGACTAGACAGCGCAGAAGTACCAGGCGAAGAGGCTGAGAGGGAAGGAAGACGAGCGAAGGAAAGACGAGCCTCAGAATGAACGGCGAAGACGAAAGTGAAGCGAACGAAGGGCGAGAGCGCAGGTAAAGTGAAGGTCAAGCGAAAGTGCGGGCTTAGCCCCGGCCCCGGTTTAGCTCCGGGTAACTCTCGCCTGACGCTGGGCCGCAAAGCCCTTTTGCGCTTCGCTCATGGAGCTTCCACTTTCGCCTTGAGCCTTTCCCTCTCTCTTCTCCCTGCGGCTCCCGGAGCGTAGAGTATGGCCAAGAAAAGCGGCGAGCAGACGAAGCAGCGCGGCGCGAGCAAAAAGAAGCAGGGGCGACCGGGCAGGCAGCCTGCGTTCCCGGCCAGCGCGTTCGAGGCGCAATTAAGGCACGCCGTCGGCGTCGTTGACGTGGCGAGCCTGATGACCTCGCCGCTCAAGCAGTCCATCGAAAATCTCCTGCGCGTAGCGGGCGAGGCGATTGGCTCTGACGAAGCCTCCGTGCTCGTGCGCGACGGCAATCAGGGCGGGCTCAGGTTCCTGGCGGCGACGGGAGAGGTGGCGGACAAGTTGATGAAGATGCGTCTCCCGCCGGGGAAGGGCATCGCGGGCTTCGTCTTTGCAAGCGGCCAGCCGATGGCCGTGGCCGACGCCGCACGGGAAGAGACTTTTTATGCGGAAGTGGACCGCGCCACCGGCTATTCGACGCAGATTATCCTGGCGACTCCGCTGCGCGTCGGAGACGAGACGGTCGGCGTGCTGGAGTTCGTCAACCGCCTGGGCGAGCCTCCCTACAAGCCTTTCACGCCGGACGAGATGGACCGCGTGGCCTTTTTCGCAGACGCCATCGCCACGCTCGTTGACGCGCACGAAACGGCCGGGCTGGTCGAGACGCTCTTCGAGCGCTCGCTTGCCGCGGCAGAGAAGGACGAGACGCGCGAAGGCCCGGGCAGCGACAGCCGTCTTCTCAAGTGGCTGGACAAAGTGCGCTCTGCCCCGGAGCACCGCGACCTGCTCGAACTCGCCGTCCGCCTCCGCGACATAGCGAGCCGCGGCGATGCCGAGCGCGCCCTGTGTCGAGATGTGCTCGAAGCCCTGGATCGCTTTACGAAGCAGAAGTCTGCCAAGAGCCTGGACTACTTCGGTTTCTGAGTTCGATGCGGCTGCGGCGGCCCCGGCCGAGGCCCGGTCCGTGCCCCTCTTTTAAGTCCGGCGGCGGAGGATGAGAGATGAATAAACCTTTGTGCTTCGTCCTGATGCCTTTCGGGAAGAAGGCGGACGCGGCCGGGGCCACCGTTGATTTTGATGCCGTTTACCGCGAGCTGATCGCGCCGGGCATCGCGGCGGCCGGGCTCGAATCGCTCAGGGCCGACGAGGAGATGACCGGCGGCATTATTCATAAGCCGATGTTCGAGCGGCTGATTCTGTGCGAGTATGCGGTGGCTGACCTGACGACGGCCAACGCCAATGTCTTCTATGAGTTGGGGCTGCGTCACGCCGTCCGCCGCTGGAGCACGGTCCTCATCTTTTCCCGCAACACGCGCCTGCCCTTCGATGTCGGCCTGCTCCGGGCGCTGCCCTACGAGCTGGGCGCAGACGGCCTTCCGAGCAACGCGGAGAGCGACAGGCAGGCGCTCGTCAAGAGGCTCATCGAAGCGCATGACGCGAACACGGCCGACCCGCAGGGCGTCGCCGACAGCCCCATCTATCAACTCGTCGAAGATTATCCCGATGTGGACCACACAAAGACGGATGTCTTTCGTGAGCGCCTGCGCTACTCGACGGAACTCAAAGCCAGGCTGGCCGTCGCACGCAAGGAGGGCTTGGAGGCTGTGCGCCGCGTCGCAAGCGAGCTCGGTGAGCTTAGAGACCAGGAAGCGGGCGTCGTCATTGACCTCTTTCTTTCGTACCGCGCTCTGAAGGCCTGGGACGAGATGATCGCGCTGGTGGTTAAGATGTCGCGCCCGCTGGCGGCGACCGTGATGGTCCAGGAACAACTCGCGCTGGCGCTCAATCGAGCCGGGCGCGGCGAGGAAGCGGAGCAGGTGCTGGGTGAACTGCTCAAGCGGCGCGGGCCGAGCAGCGAGACTTACGGGATTCTGGGCCGCGTCTTCAAGGACCGCTGGCGAGCGGCCTTGCGGGACGGCGAAGATTTCCTCGCGCGCGGGCTGCTCGATAAAGCCATAGGGGCTTACCTGCGCGGCTTCGAGGCCGATTGGCGCGACACCTATCCGGGCGTCAACGCCGTCACCCTGATGGAAGTCAAGGATGTGCCGGACCCGCGCCGCCTGCAACTGATCCCGGTCGTCGCCTACGCCATCGAACGGCGCATCGCTGCGGGCAATGCGGATTACTGGGACTACGCGACGCGCCTTGAGCTGGCAGTCCTCGCCAGCGATGAAGAGCGCGCCTTCTCAGCGCTCGGCGATGCGCTCGCGGCCGTGCGCGAGGCCTGGGAGCCGGAAACCACCGCCGGTAACCTTCAACTAATCCGGCAGGCGAGAGAGAAGCGCCAGGAACTCTTTCCCTGGATGAAACAGGTCGAAGACGAGCTGGTGAAAAGAGCCGCGCGGTAAAGTCCCTGCGGTAAAGCCCCCGGCGGCTTCTCCAGCAAGCCTTGCTCGCTCGCTTCTCCACCGGGCCCGTGCTCACCTGGTGCGCGAATCGCCCTCCTGCTCGAAAGCCGCGAGGCTTCCCCTGCGCAGGTACATCTTGTCGAAGACGTGCAGGTGAAGGCGCGCGAGCAGCCAGCCGACCAAACTCATCCCGATGCCGATGCCCGCCCGCGTTAGCGTGCGCCGCAGCCGGACGACGCGCATCACCGTTTTGCCGACCAGGTGAGTCGCCACCGCGATGATGAGCAGCGTCAGCAGCGCCAGCCCGAGCCGCCCGAGCGTGACCGTCGGGATGACAGGGTCATTGGCCCAGCGCACGCAGGCCCAAACCAGCAGGACGATTACGGCCACCCCTAAAATCCGCGCCGTGTTTCTCAAGACGCCCGACAGCTTCCAGATTTTGAAGAGCATGGTATTACTGACGCCGAGCAGCTTCTTGAGATGTCTATACTTCGGCCCGATGTCCTGCATGCCTTCTTCGATGGCCAGGAAATCCCACTCGACGTTCTCCTTCGGCTCCGGGAAGCCAGTGACGCATTGCTCCTGCTTGAATGCGTATTGAGTTATCCGGTAGGCGCTCGTCATCAGCGAGTAGGCTTCGGCGTCTGAGAAGGAATCGAGGTCTGTGCGAACGGCGGCGAGGCTCTCCTGGATGTCCTTGGCTATCCCGTAGCAAGTCAGCGGGCCCCTGCGCGAGGCCGGACACGCGTCGTCCGAAGCCTCGTAAGGGTCCTGGCAATCTATCCAGTCCACAGGGTCAACAGTGAGGTCGCTTTTGAGGTGAACGAACATCAGCCCGCGCAGGAGAGCGGAGCGCCTGCGAGCAGCCAGGTCGTCAAACTGCGACTCGCGGATGCGCGCCTGCAAGATGGTGTTCGAGCGCAGCGGCACGCCGAGCATCCCCGCGCTCGGGTCATTCTCGGAGCCCATCTGCCCGCTTCCGTCGCTAATCAACACGACCGTGCAATCCTGCTCCAGGATGCTGCCGACCCCCTGATTATCACAGACGCCGCCGTCCACCAGCCGGACGACTCTCTCCGGGTAGAGGTTGTCCAGAATGAGCGGCTCGAAGAGACCCGGCACGCAGGCCGAGGCCGAGACGGCGTGCCCGAGCCTGACCTGCCGGTGACCTTCCGGCGCTTCGTCGTAGTACATCCGGCGCAGGCGATCGTTGCCGTCTATCTCGCTATCTATCCCGGCGGGCGCTTCGCCCATCCATGAAGCCGTGAACTGCCAGCTATGGCCTGTGTTGAGCGTCGTCGCATTGATGACCAGAATCGGCACTTTGGCCTCGCGCCGCCAGTTGTGATACTGGGGCGAAAAGTCCGGCGGCCCATCAACGGGCTGCACCTTCAGCTCGTTGAGCCAGCGCGGCCGGTCGCCCTCGCCGTCGGGGACGCGCGAGAATATCTCCCGCTCGTACAGCTCGCCCGCGCGAATCGTGCGCGTGTAGTTTGGCACGAACATCATCTTCAGATTGGTCGCCAGCTCGGCCAGCACCCGCGTCCGAATGTTTCGCTGGACGCCCGCGAGAAAATCCCGCTGGATGCGCCTGACGATCTCTATGTAGTCCTCGCGCGTGATCTGATTGTCGGGCTTCGATTGGAGCAGCCTGCGCACTTCCAGGTAATAATGCGCGCCGATGACCGAGCCGCCCGAGACGCATGACAGGACTTCGACGCGGCGCAGCACGTCCAGCTCGGCCAGGCGCGCCAGCGTCCCGATGTGAAAGAGCGAGGCGCGAAAGCCGCCGCCCGACAGCCCGAGTCCGATCTTCCCGGTGAAGGCCGACCGGACCGGCGCGGCATTGTCGCCGAAGAACTTTTTGAGAGCCGCCCAGGCAGGCATCCTCTCGAACTCGTCGAACTCTTCGTCCGTTTGCAGCCTGGCCAGCGCGGCCAGCTGCGTGATAGTTGTTTGATACTGCCACTCAGGAATCGAACCGCGAGCCTTCTCGCCCTGCTGCAACCATTCGACCGCCTCGTCGTATTGGCCGAGCCCGAAATACGCTTCGGCAACGGTGCTGTAATACCACCAACTGCTCTCGTTTGCGCTCCCGTCCAGCTTGGCCGCCAGCGGCGCGACCTTGCGCACTATCTCCTGTCGAATCGCCCGCGCCTCGGCTCGCCGCATGTCGGCAATCTCGTGCGGAACATCGGCCTTCCCGTCCGCATTCTCTTCGAGCGATGCCAGCTGATCCAGCACGAAGGCCGCGTTGATGCCCGTGTAGCCCTGGTCGTTCTCCGGGCCTTCGGCGTAGCCGCGCCGGAAATAGAAGAGCGCGCGTTCGAGGTGCTGGACCTGGTTGTCCACCTCCCACTTGCGCTTGGAGATGGCCCCGGCCAGGCCGAGCGTCTCCTGATTCTTCGTCTCCGAAAGGTCTTCGACCTCCGACAGGATTTCCAGCGCACGGTCGAGCCGCTGGTCCACGGGCAGGTCTGCATCTTTATAAGTGCAGAGCGCATACTGCTGATAGGCTTTCAGCCGCAGGCTTTTATCCTTGTGAATCTGCGTGTCCGCGACCGTGCGCGCCAGGATTCGCCGCGCATAGCCGAACGCCTTCTCTTCCTTGAGCTTGACGACCAGCGCAAGCAGTTCCGCTGGCGAAAGCAGGTTTCCGCCGCGCAGTGTCGCTCGCGCCTGGCTGATGCTGGTGCTTTTTTGTTCCATAGTCTTATGCAGTTGAATCCTAACTTCTCTTCTTCAAATTTTACGGCGCGGGCCGGTTGGGGCGATTATTCGTTGCGGGCCGGATAAAGAGAGCGCCGGGTATTCGTCTGGGGCTCGCGCGCTCTCGGCGGCCCGGGCGAGGACGAGATACTTCGGCAAACTGGAGCACGACGGAAGCCTCGTGCCGGGGCAAAGTGTCTTAAGAAGATCGGTCGCCATCGTCAGGCGCGGCCCGCGGCGAGGACGCAAAGCGCATCGGCGAGAAGATGTATGCCGGGTTTGATGACTTGGGCCAGCCGCGACAGCAGCGATGAGACGCCGCGATTTATACACTTGCGTCTCGGAGCATGTCAACGAAATCTTTTTCCGGGAAACGAGCGTCGGCCAGGCCGAAACGTCGGCGCGGGGCGTCTGCTCCTGACCGATTCAGGAAGCGCGACGGAGCACCCGATGAGTGCCGGATAAGCGCTGCGTCACGAGCGCCCGACGGCAGGGCATTGTTCACAGATGTCCACACTGTCATCTCTTAAGTGTGCACTAAAGTGCACACCCGGGGCCCGGAGAATTATTGCGCCCGCGATTCTGATTGGAATAATATCTGGCCGCGCCTGTCAACCAAGTGGCATGACTATTGCGAGCATTCCGGCGAGCAACGCACTTGGCTGTCTTACCAAACAGGGCTACATTTCATTCATCGAAGGCAGACGTATCTCGCGCCGCTGCATTTCCTTGCTGGCGTTGCAGGGTAATCTCAAATTCCATTCTCAGGGCTGCTTGACAGTGCTGCTCCGGCCAGCCGGGGCGGATAGAAAGTAAGAGAGGTTTCAAGCTCTCGCGCTTTTTACCCGTCGCCGCCGCTTCGCATCAAGCTGCCGAAAGATGGCTCGTGGGCTTTAGAGAATATGCTCATTTATCTGCTGCTCGCCACCTTCTGCACTATCTTCATCGCCGAGTTGATAGGCGATAAGACCGTCTACACGATCAGCTCGCTGACGCTGCGTTTTAGTCCGCTGGCGGTCTTCTGCGGGTTCAGCCTTGCTTTCATGGGAAAGATGCTGGGAGCCGTGCTGATCGGGCAGACAATCGCCGAGTTGCCGCCGACACTGGTGACGGTCGTCAGCACGCTCACTTTCTTTACGACCGCCTTCATCATCTGGTGCAAGAAACCGGACGGTGAAGCGGTCCGAAGTGCGACCGACCGGCGGGCTTCAAGGGCCGTCTGGCTCACCTTTGCCACGATCTTCTTCTCCGAGTGGGGCGATGTCGGGCAGCTCACGGCGGCGACGCTGGCGGCCCGTTATCAAGCCCCCGTGGTGGTCTGGCTCGGGGCGACGATGGCTTTACTGACGAAGGGGGTGCTCGCCATGACCCTCGGAATCGGACTGCGAAATCGCCTTCCAAAGAATACCCTGCGCCTGGTTTCAGCCAGCCTTTGCCTGGTGATGGGAATGGTGTCGGCGCTTAAGCTGGTGGTCTAGCCGAACTCCCCTTTACGCAGAAACACAACAGAAGGGTTCACGGTTGGAGGCCCGCGCGCTGGCCCTCAATCAAACTTAAGTTAAGCGCGAGGCCACTACTGAAGAGAGTGGCAGGCCATCCGGGGACACCGGGCCCGCTCTAACGCTCGCCGGGCCTGAAAGTCCGTCGGATGCCGCCCTGCTCCTTTTCCCCAGCGGCACTCGCAGGAGGTAAATATGCCGACAACAGTGAGCGACGAGACATTGGCCCAGCAGTCCCACTTCATTTTCAAGGGAACGGTGCAGAAGCTCAGGGCATCAACCGTGCCCGGTATTACCCTCGACGACCGCACCGTGATCGTCAGGGTGGACGAGATCGTCCAGGCCCCGGAACCTCTGGCCGACTATGCCGGCCGGGAAGTGACTGTGGCGCTGGGCGGCAGGAAAAAGGTCAAGGTGGGCGAGCAGGCCATCTTTTACACCAACGGATGGATTTTCGGCGAGAGCATCGCCGTCCGCTCCATAGACCAGCGCGCGGCCCCGAGGGGCGTCGCCGCCATGGGCATCACTCCCGGCGACCCGGTCGAAAACCTGGCCAACAAAGAGTCGCGCTTACGCTTCGAGAGCGCCGACGTAGTCGTCTCGGGGCGCGTTACCAGCGTCAGATTGTCTTCGCAGGAAGTGGCGGCGGGCGGCGCGATGGCCGCCGTCGGCGCGGCCGGTGAAACGACACTCGCCAGGCCCATCAGCGAGCACGACCCACTCATTCAGGAGGCTGTGGTCGAGGTTGATGCCGTCCATAAGGGGACGCACGCGAGCAACGAGGTGACGGTCAGCTTTCCCAGCAGCACGGACGTGAAGTGGTACAAGGCCCCGAAGTTTCGTCCCGGACAACAGGGATTCTTCATGCTGCAAAAGGATGAGACGCGGGAGACGCACGGAGCTAAAGGGGCCGTCATCTCTGCGATGGTCAGTGCGGAAGAGTCCGGTGGCGGCCTGACGGCGCTTCATCCGGCCGACTTTCAGCCCCTGGATCGCCCCGGCGGAGTTCGCAACCTGATCTCATCGCTGCCGGGGGCAACCCCGCCGCAGGATGAAGACTGAAAGCCCTTCAGCGGAAAAGATAGGGCACAGAACGCGCGCGCCCGGCCGATTTGAGCGCCGCGCGCTTCAAACCCGAACCATTTAGCTGCACGGAGATGCTGCCCGGCGCGAGATGAACTGAAAATCTCCGGCGGTCGTGGCCGACGGGAGGCGACGCTTTCCTCCCTCCCTCTCTCCCCAGCCGAGCCATCCCCGGCCGTTTGTGCGGCCCCCTAAAAGGAGATTGAAAGAGATGCCAGCGAGAAAATCGAGCAAGACAACAGCAGCTTCCAGCAAAAAGAGGGCCTCCCGGACCTCTGCCGGAGCCGCCGCTTCGCGCAAAGGCGCGGGCAGGGCCGCCGGAACCACTGAGACTGCCGCGGGCGGCGGTAAAAGAGCGGGCAGTAAAAAAGCGGGCAGTAAAAGAGCGGGCAAGGCGCAGGCGGGCGGCATCGGCCAGGCCCCCGGCGGGGTTTTTCTCATCAACATGATTCCGAAGGCTCTCAGCGGCGAGGCCAACCAGGACAGCGAGCCGCATCTGACCGTCAACCCGACCAACCCACTTCAGATTGTCGGGACGGCTTTCACCCCTGACCCTGGCGGCGGCGTCAACGCGCCGATCTTCATCTCGACGGACGGCGGCCTGAGCTGGTCGCTGAATTCCATCGTCCCGAGCGCGGCCGGGAGCGGTTCTGGAACGGGCGACATCACGACCGGCCTGAACCGCAACGCCAGCAAGCTCTACGCGGCCATCCTGCGAAACCCGACCGGCAACCAGGAGTTTCTGCGGACCAACAACTTCGCCGCGCCCACCCCGATGACCATCCTCAAATCCAGGCCGAGCGCCGACCAGCCCTTCACACATGCGACGACCATGACGAGCGGCGTGGATATAGGCAAAGACCGCGTCTACATCGGCAACAACGATTTCGCCGCGCCGGGCGGAAAGACTGCGACGATAGACCACTCGCTCAACGCGGGGGTGGCCGCGCCCGTCTTCAGTACCATCAGGATCGAGAGGCGCTCGACGGTCAGCCAGGACGGCCCGCAAATCCGTCCCACGACTCACCCCGACGGGACCGTCTACGCAGCCTTCTATCGCTGGCGCGCGATGACGGGCAGCTTCGCCTCCAACACGCTGATTATCACCTCGGCGGACGTAGTCGTCGTGCGTGACGACAATGGCGGCAAGGGGCTCAATCCTTACGCCGCGCTGGTTGATCCGGGCGACGGCATCGCGGGCATGCGCGTGGTCAAGGGCATCTCTTTTCCCTTCATGCGCAACGGGACGGCGGCGACAGGCCAGCAGCGCCTGGGCGGCTCGCTCTCCATCGCCGTTGATCCGAATAACAGCTCGGTGGTCTATCTGGCCTGGTGCGATAAGCCTGCCGGGTCCACCTTCATGCAGACGCTGCACGTCCGCCGCTCGACCAATCGCGGCCTGACCTGGTCGGCCAACGACCTGCTGACCATCGAAAGCGCCACGAACGCCGCGCTGGCCATCAACAGCAACGGCAAAGTCGCTCTCCTGTTCCAGCAGTTCAGGGGCCTGGCGGGCGACCCTCGCTGGGTCACTCGCGTCAAGCGGACGACGGACGGAACCAACTGGGACGACCTCATCCTGGCAAACGTGCCCGCTACGATTCCGGCAAAAATCTTTGACCCCTACATCGGCGACTACGACCACATCCTCGCCGTCGGCAAAGACTTTTACGGCATCTTCTCGACGTGCAACATCCCGAACCTGGCCAACTTCCCGAACGGGGTCAAGTACCAGCGCAACGCCAACTTCGATACTCGTAAGCTCCTTAAGCTCGACAATGCGACGGCCGTCTCGCCCTCGATTGACCCGTTCTTTTTCAAGCTCACGGAGTAGCCTCGAAGCGTTCACGCTCCTTCCTCCCAACCGCCCGCGCTTAACACCGGGCCACTGTCCGTGCGGCGGCCCGGTGTTATAATGCGGATCGAGAGGTAAGAAGACTAAATGGCAAAGCAAGCGAAGGATGAGCGGCTCAATCAGCAGGCGACGTTCGTTTTCAGGGGCACGGTCAGGAAGCTCCGGGCGGCCACCATTGCGAGTGTGCCCGTGACGGAGAAGACCATCGTCGTGCGGGTGGACGAGGTGCTGCGCGGCCCGGAAGTCCTGGCCCAGTATGACGGCACCGACATCACCGTCCAATTAGGCAGCCGTGAACAGGCCGCAAAGGACGAGCAGGCCATCTTTTACACGAACAGTTGGCTCGTCGGCGAGAGCCTGGCCGTCACGTCCGTCGGGCATACTGCGGTCGCCCGCCCGGCAGTCTCGGGGCGGGCCGCGGCCGGGCGCTCAAACATGGCTGGCGGCGGCCAGGCAGACAGGGGTTTGCAGGAGGAGCTGGCCAACGCCGATACAGTGGTGACGGGTAAAGTGACCAGCGTCCGCGTAGTGGACGAGCAAGCGGGCGGCGCTGGCGGCGACCTGACGGCGGCAGACCGCTTTCAGCCCATCAGCGAGCATAGCCCGGCCTGGCAGGAGGCCGTCATCGAGGTCGCGGATGTCGAGAAGGGGACCGACATCCCCAGAGAGATCGTCGTCCGTTTCCCGAGCAGCACGGACGTTCGCTGGTATGACGCCCCGAAGTTTCGGCCTGGGCAGGAAGGCGTTTTTCTTCTTCAAAAAGAGTCGCAGAAGAGGAGTGCGCCCGCGCGCCGGACACGGGCCGGGGCTGCGTCCGCGGGGCAGGATGCGGCAGGCGCTAAAGTCTACACCGCGCTCGGCTCGGCCGCCATTCAGCCCATCCAGAAAGTCGAAACCATCAGGACGCTAATCAAGGCCGCGAAATAGTTTCATCGCTCGCGCCCGGCCCCCGGCCAGGCGAACAAAATCCGCACGGGACTATCAACTGCGCGCCGCTCATGACCTGACCGGCGCGCGCACGCCGACCGGAAGGGAAACCATGCCCATTAACTTTATCCCGAATGACCCGCTGGCGGTGCAGGATTTGCCGGTGCGGAAGATCAAGCCGCGAGCCAATCGCAAGACCGGGAGAGCCGGTTTCAGCTTCGAGCAGACTTTCAAGGAAGGGCAGTACGCGCTCGACACGGAGGAGTTTCTCTACTGGCAGTGCAGGGAAGCGGCGCTCTGGGCCCTGGAAACCTGGGAGGCCATCGAGGGCAAGCTGGACCAGTGGGCCGAAACCGTGGACGGGCGCAAGAAATTGCCTGTCGTTCATATCATCGGTGGCGAGATCAATGCCGGGTACACCGGGAGCAGGCTGGAGTTCGTCGTTCATAACACGGAGACACGAATGACCATGACCGGGGCCAGCGCCGATGTCGTAGTGCATGAGACCGGCCACGCCCTCCTGGATTCCATCAGGCCGGACCTCTTTGAAACCAACTTCACCGAGACGGGCGCTTTCCACGAAGCCTTTGCCGATTGCATGTCGCTCCTGACGGCGCTCTCCGATAAATTGACGCGCACCAAACTGCTCAAAGCAACGCCCGACCTCGGCCAGCCCAATTTCGTAGAGGCACTGATGGAGGATATGTCCGACGGTCGAAAGCGCGTCAACGGGGCACAGGACCCGGCCTCCGAGCCGCGCCGTGCCCTCAATAATCTGACGTGGCAACTGCCGACCACACTGCCGCCGAGCGGCCCGCCGTCGGTCCTGACCAGGGAAGTCCATAGCTTCGCGCGCATCTTCGTCGGCTGTTTCTACGACGTTATCCGCAATATCTTCAACTCGCTTCCCAAACAGAATCAGACCTCGCTGCAACAAGCGGCCGAGGCCGCAGGACGGATTTTAATCACCGCCGCGCGGCAGGCTCCGGCCACCGCGCGCTTCTTCAGCTCGGTCGGGAAGGCGATGGTGCTGGCCGACCAGACGCTTAACCAGGGCGCTCATCGTCAGGCCATCAACGATGCCTTTAACGGCCACGGTCTTCAGCTGGGCAGCTCCGCGATGCTCGCGCCCGAGGCCAGTCTTGAAGGGGAAGCCCCGCGCCTGGCGGGAGGAGGCGGGCGCATTCTCTCGCCCGCCACGCATAATGACCTGCGCTCCAGAATCGGCGCGGCGCGCAACGCCCGCCTGCTGGTCAACGCCTTGAACATCGGCGGCGAGGACGTGGCCGAAGTGATTAACCGTCGAGAGATTTCGTTGGACAAGGTCAGCAATCGTCTGCGCGGAGTCGTCTTGATGGCCAGGGAGCCGGTGCTGGTCGGGGCTTCAGGGATGAGAGCCGCCGTGCTCAGCACCCTGCCGGAGCCGACCGTGACGACCGACGAAGTTCACGCCTTCGTTGAAAGCCTGCTCGACAATAACCAGATCGCTTTAGGGGCAGGCGGCGGCGCAGGTGGGGCGGTCATGCCACGTCTCGCCGGTCGCACTCGCTCTCTCGCGGCCCTGTCGCCCGAAAGCCCGGAACCCGGACTGCCGACGCATGGGGTGAAGGTCATCGGCGGGAAGATGGTCTTGAAGCGCCTGCGCTACACCTGCGGCCACGCCTTCCGGGCGGGACTCACGCGGCGTTGAAGCGAATGCGCTTTAAACGCCACTTGCCCTGCTCTTCGACGAGCCGGTGCGTTGCGTTCATGGAAGGGGACTCAGGCCCCCTAGCTATCTGCTGGTTCGCTTCGAGGCTTTCGACGAAGGCCGCCGTCTCCATTAGTTCCTCTGTGTCCGGCTGGCTGCTCTTGACCGATTGGAGCAGCCCTTCCGCATCCAGTTCAAGTTCCACCTCGACCGGCATCTGGACGTGGATTTTCCGGCGGCCCTTCTGTTTCAGGTCAGGCAGCGGGAGCCACCTCCTGCCGTGTCCGCAGATGACGCGGCCATCGCTCGAACGGCTGGTGATGGTGACTAACTCAAGGGCGTGCGTCGTCTCCAGCCGCAGATTCAATGCCAGCCTGAGATTGACCGGACTCTCTGGCGCGATGATGCGTGCAGCCAGCAGCGGCGCGTCCAGCCAGTCATCGAAATCGCCGCCGCCCGCACGCTCGAAGCGAAGAGCCTGCATCTTCAACTGCTCGCGACAGGCCAGAACGTATTCCGTCTTTTCAGAGATGAAGAGGCATTCGCCGAGCCCGGCTTTCATCTTCAAACGCTGGATGGCCGTCCTGAAGAGGTCGGGGTCAGGCAGGCGCGCACGGGCGTGAACGGAGAGCGTGACGCGGCGCTGCGTGGGCTCGAAGAACTCCCTCAGGCCGAGCTGCTCCAGCCTTGAGATAAAGCGATTGAAGATATCTTCATCGTCTCTCCCGCGGGCGGGCGCGGCGGGCTCGTCCGCATCGCAGACAAGCGATAGGCCGAGCGGCCTGCCCCCGGCGGTCTCAAAGCTCATCAGCGCCTTGAGCGCCGCCGGAACATTCGCAAAGAGACTCTGACCTTCGGCCAGCGTTCCCTCTAAATCTAGCATTAAAACTTTTATCATCTGGACCGACCGAATCCGCTGAGCATCATGTCTCTGCGTGCTCTCAACCGGCCGCCAGGCGCATCGCCCACCAGGCCAGCACAGTCAGGAGCATGAGCTTGCCCGCAAAGGGCGTGAGATGCGGCAGCCGCACGAGCAACGAGCGCACTCGCTCGACCCGAAAGACGGTGGCCGCCGCGTTGGCCCAGGCCGCCAGGGCGGCGAGAAAAAGAAGCGGGCTGAGAGCGTTGAATTTGATCGCTCGCAGGAGTTCGCCATGGGCCAGTGCGCAGAATGCGTGCGTCATCCCGCACCCTGGGCAGGGGTAATGCGTCAGCGCGCGAAACGGGCACAATATGAGCTGCGGTTCGTCCGGGGGATGCCACAGGGCCGCGATGACAAACATCGCCGTCAGCCCGATGAGCATCCCCCACCCGCGCCGGTGCAACGCCGGAGAATCAGACGCCGGAGAATCACTAGCCCGCCGTGATGCACGGGCGGCTGCCGTGACGCTCGGCCGTCGCGCCTCATCGTTCACGGCGGCGGGCCCGACCGTTTTGATGGACGTGCTCATCTGCGCCCGCCGCCTGCCGCGTCCCAGATTTTGTTCAGCTCACTCTGAATGATGTAGATCGAAGCGGGCGCGAAAAGGATGCCGAGCAGCAGCGTCGTCGTCGAGATGTCGTTGGGCGGCAACCCTGCGCGCCGCTGCAAGTCCACGAACAGCTTCGGGTAGTTGTAGTAAAAGGCGATGATGCCCCAGATGCCGCAGGTTACGAAGGTCAGAATTAAATCCTTAGTCGGATTAAGGTCCTGGCGTCCGAGCGCATTCTTGGTCTCGGTGGCATACGTGTGATACCACCAGAAGCCGTAGATGCCGCACGTCAGAATAGTAAACAGAATGACCATCGCCGGTTCGCGCTTTTCGCCGACCGACCATAATCTCTCGTTCATCCCGAAGTTCCCGCCCGGCTGCATTCCGTAAGGCTGATTGCCGAAGCCCGGAGCGCCATAGCCCTGGCCCGGATACGGCGCGTTGTAGCCCTGACTGCCGTAAGGCGGAGGCGGCGGAGGGTCACTATAAATGTCTCTCGACGGCGGTGGCGGCGCGGAGAAGGAAGGAGGCAATTCAGTCACGACGGGCGTTCCGTCCTGCGGGCAGAAATTCGGCCCGCTCTCGTCGAAGGTCTGATTACAGGTCGGGCAGCGCTTGATCGTGCGGGCCTCGCCGACAAGACGCGCGCCATCGGACGGGCAGAAGTCTGAAGCATTATCGGGGTAAGTCTGCTGGCATGAGGGACACCGTTTCATGGTTGTTCCTTCCTTTTTACTGGGATTATAAACGCAATCGGGGCTGATGTAGGCCTGACCGCAAATGAAAAGAGAACCGGCACAGAAGGTTAAGTAAAGAGAGGGAGAATCGTCAACTTCTTTTCATCCTCTTTTGCTGCAACCGAAAACGAGCGCATCCCAACT
>DASVWH010000059.1:0-9676 GCA_036389715.1 Pyrinomonadaceae bacterium
AGGTCTGCTCGACGTTGTGGCCCATCTCGTGAACGGCGATGTTGAAGCCCTTGTAGTTCATCCCGCCCTTCTCGACGCGCGTTCGCAGGTGCGCCTTCGCCGAGCGCATGCTCGCGCCCATCGCATGGCCAGAGCCGCGCGCCGGGTCAACGACGATATTGTTGGCCAGGTACTCCGCGCGTTCCTTTGAGAAGCCGAGCTGCACGAGGAGATTGGGAATATCCTTCTTATAGGCTTCGGCGGTCGGGTATCTCTTCGCCACGGCTTCGTCAAGCTGCGCTTCGGTGTAAGTGCCGCGCGCGCGAAAGCCGTTGTACCAGATGTCGAAAGGCTCAAGCGGGCGGCCAAGCCGCGACTCGATCAACCTGGCGACCTCCGGCACGAGCGGCGAGGCCATCAACTGTTCAAACATCCGCCTGACGCGGTCTTCGGGTATCTCGCGGTTCTCCTCGAAGCGACGCGCGATCAGGGTCGGCGCTGTCGGCGAATACGGGTCGGCCTTGCGCGCCGCCTGAAACGTCAGGAGCAGCTTGGCGTAGCGCGTGTCGGGCTCCGGCGCGTTGGTCGGATTAGCCGCGCCGCCGCGCGCGTTTCCCTGCCCCGGCTCGGCGTCGCGGACGGCAGCCGCCCTGACTTCATTGGTGAACGGGTTCCAGTCCACGTTCGGATTGTTGACGACCACGGCCGGGATGGTCTGCGTGACGATGCGCTCCATGACCTGCTGGATCATGCGCTGCCTGGCCAGGCCCTGCTGCGGCTCGCTATAGTCTGCCTTGATCTGGTCGCGCAGGTTCCAGTGAGAGAGCAGGCGCAGCTTGGGCGGAAAGAGGCGGTTGCCGCTCTGGTCCAGGAGATGATGCATCCAGATGTTGTACTCGGCGATGTAGCGGTCGGCCTCGGCCGAAGCCTCGCCGATGGCCAGGTTGACCTCGGCCGGAATGCGCTTGGAGAATCTCTGCGCCAGACGCGCCTCGGCCCAGCGCCGACGCGTCCACGTCTGGCCCTCCGCCAGGCGCTGGACGAGCGTCGTCAGCGGGAAATTGAGCAGGACGATGAAGGCCAGCTTGTTCTTGAAAAAATCGTCTGTGATGTGCGCCGAAACATCGTAGCCCGCGAAGAGTTCGTCGAACGGGAGAATCGCGCCCAGGTCCAGATCGGATTGCGTGCGCAGCTCCCTGGTAATCTCCAGCATGTGGCCGTCCACCTGCTCCAGGTTGTACTGGAAGCGATTGAACATCGTGTCGAGCGTCGCCTGGTCGCCCGCAAAGTTCGTGCGGACAAACGCCTCGAAAGTGGCTCTGTCGCCGTCTTCGGCGCGCCAGAAACCGGCCGTCTGCCGCAGTCCGCGTTGCAGGCGCTCCCGCTGCCCCTCGCCGTACTTCGCCGTCAGCTCGTTCTCCAGCTTCGCCATCGTCTCCCTCATCCAGGGCAACTGTGTCGCTGCTTCCTGCTGCCCCGGCCGAAAGCCCGCCTCCATCTTTTCACCACTGCCCGGCCGTGTCGCTGCTCTCCCAGCGGGAACGGCGGGCCGCCCTTGATTCATTGCCGCCGTCGGCGCAATGAGCGCCAGGAAGAGACAGAGAGCAGTGAGCGTGCGGAAAAGACCAGGCTGCATGTTTTTGACTCCAATTGCGAAATGTTCTTGCCGGTGGCTTCGGAGAGAGTTGACCCGTATCATTTAAGACAGAGCGGCGCGCCGTGTCAATCCGTGCAGAGCGGCAAACCGCCTCAGCGAACGTGCGGTAGACGGCCCAGGCGCTTCATCATCGCAGCGCCGCTGCTTTCCGGCGGGCGTCGGCCACGTCTTCCCTGCGAGAGACTTATAATTCGGCGGCCGGATGTGTTAATGTGCTTGACCTGTAACCGTCAAACTTGAATTCAACTAACGGAGGAAGATGGCGATGGCTGAGAAGCGGGACGAGAAGCGTTGTAAGAATCCAACCTGTAGCTGCCCGGCGAGCGAAGGCAGCAAGTATTGCGGCCCCTCTTGTGAGGGTACGGGCGATACCATAGAGCTTGATTGCGACTGCGGCCACCCGGATTGCAGCGGAAACTTCTAGGCAATTAAAAGTGTCGCAGGGACTTCCAGATAATAAGGGAGGGGCAGGTCGCCTCTCCCTTAATTGTCTCGGCCGAAAGCCCCTCGCCGGACCAGCCGGAGAGACGGCCTTACCGGACCCGGCCATCGATTCCTCATGCGCGCCCCCTCTATTTCTTAGCGCGAGAGCTTTTCCCGGTGCTCTTCCCTGTAGTCTTCCGGGCCGTCTTCCGAGTCGTCTTCGGGGCGGTCTTGCGAGCCGCTTTCCCGGTCGTCTCCTGGGCCGCTGTGCGTGTTTTACCGGCCTCTTTTCCGGCCGCCTTGGTCGCCGTGCGCGTTTTGGGCGTGCGCCTGGAGACGCGTGCCGCAGCTTCGTCCGCAGCCGGGTCGGGCCTCCCGACGACGGAAGGGATGGTCGCCGTCTCCTGGCTCTCCGGCGTCGGATTGAGCATCTCCGTGGCGGCGGGGAGAACGGTTTGGGCAACACTGGAGACGCTTTCGCTGGCCGTCTCAGCCGCGCCGGAGGCGCGATTAAAGAGGTCGGTTGCGATGCCGGACGCCCGGCCGAAGATGTCGCTGAGCACGTCGAGCGGCGTGCTCAAGATGCCGGACGGCTCTTTTCGCCCGCCCGCACGCGAACGGCCTCTCGTAATCTTCGAGCGGCCCTCGCCCTTCCTGATCTGCTCGACCTGCTTGAGAAGGTGTCGCTTGATCTTCTCCCTGACGACGCGCGGGCTGCTCTCCTTGCCGAAGTTGTCCTGTAGCTTGTCACAGAACTGCCCGTACTTACCCGAAAACCGCACGGCCCATTGCTCGCCGTCCTTTAGTTGCGAGACCTCCATGACCTCGCAATCGAGCTCCAGGTCGCTGATCGCTTCCCCGGCCGCCCTGGTTATCGCCTGCTCGTCCATCTACCCCTCGCTTTCAAGACCCGGCCTGGAGAGCACGCAGCGTGCGGAAATCTCTCGCGCGCGTGCGGCGTCTCGTGTTTATCCCTCTGCGCGCCACTCGCAGAGTGCGTTGCTCGCCTCTACTGCAAACGCCCGCTGCCCGCGTTCGCCTACCGCTGTTCGACCGCCCGACTCGCTCTAGCGACCCGCGCCGAGCGCGGCCAGCGGAAACGATGGCTCGATGTCCACCGGCACATTGACGAGGCGGTCGAGCGCCCGCTGCATCGGCGGGCGGATCACGCCGTACCTGTCGAGCATCGCCTTGGCCTTATCGTAAGAGCCTTCGGCCTGCGTCGTCATGATGTCGTGAGTCAGTTTGCGCACTGCCTCCTTGATGCGCGCAGGGTTGATGCTGAAGGTCCCGGCGCGCTCGTCGTATTTGATCGCGCCCTCGTCCGAGAGGTAGTTGAATTGCAGCGCGATGCCTTTGCCGTGTGCCTCCGTGATGCCGAAGCGGACGGAGCGAAAAGCGCTCGCCAGGTAGGTCGTGTAGAGCGAGCGCTCCAACCGCCTGTCAACCACGCCCTTGTCTATCAGGTACTGCAAGGCCCAGAGGCCCGTGATGTCCGCCTTGGCCTCCTCGAAAGCGGAGGAAAGCTCCTTGAGCTGCTGGCGGACGGTCGTCTGCCTGCCTTCGACCGTGAGCGTGTGCGGCCCGAGCCCGTGCATCAATTCGTGCGCCAGGATGTGCGTGAAGAAGGCTTCAAAGGAGAGGTCCGGCTGCTGTGAGCCCTCCAGCACGACCTTCGAGATGGGCAGCAGAGTCTGCTTGAACTTGGCCTCCTGCACGTTCTTGAGCATCACGCGCTTGGAGCCCTTCTCCCTGACCACGCGCTCGTCGTTCGGCAGGTTATAGGCTGCCGTCTGGACGCCGCTGTTGCCCTCGCCCGAGGCGAAGATTTCGTTGACGACGCGAATCGGCGAGGCCGCGCCGAGCTTCGGGTTGCGGTAACGCGCATCTATCGGCAGGTGGTCCTCAAGCTCCTGTAGGTACTGGCTGAACTTCGCCAGCTTGGACGATTCCACCTCGTCGCGCAGCGTGACGTAAGCCTCGAAGGCGGCCTTGTAGCTGAACAGCTCGTCTTCGTAGGTCTCATAAGGCCCGATGGTCACATCAATCGGGGCGTCCAGCTCCATCCAGGCCACGTCGCTGTCGTAATAATTGTCCGACAGAAAAGCGTCGGCGCGCTTGGCCAGAAAGTTTTTCAGCGTCGGGTTCGTCGTCAGGGCAGCAGCCTCGCGCAAGAGCTTCGCCGCCGGGACCAGAAACTGCCTGTACTCTTCGCTGTAAGGCACGGTCCGCAGCTTGCCCGCAGCGTCGCGTCGAATCACGTAGAAGAAGCCGGTCGCACGCTCGCGCTCGGTCTCAGAAAGACCCTGCGCCCAGCCGTTGAACTCCTCCTTCGTCATGTCGTCCGGGTAGAAACTGCCCTGCGGCGGCTTCTCGCGCGGCACGCCCTCGATGAAGGGCTCGTTACCGTCCAGCCGCGACCAGGGGCCGACGTTGATTCTGAAGTAATGCAGGCGCTCGCGCCCGGCCGCCGTCTTGTCTCGCTCCAGCCTCTCCAGCAGCGCCGCGTTGCCCGTCCAGACCTGGCGCAGGTAGAGCGGGTCGAGCAGCCTTGCAGCCTCTATGATCTTCGTCAAAGCCAGGCGGTCATTCTTTGAGAGCTGCGAAATGTCGGCCGTGATGGTGGTCGGCGCAAAGCGGCGAATCTTTGCCGCGAGGTCGGAAGGGGCAGGGCTTTTCTTCTCCTGGCCCTCGGGAACAGCGTTAATGGACATAATAAGACCGAAAACGAGCGTCAGCGAACAAACCTTGAGACAGGATTTCATGGCGATCATCTGTTTTCTCTTCTCCCATCAATCTCATCGCTCTTGAGAGCGGAGGCCGAAAAGAACGGCCGCGCTAACCGCAGGACAAAGGCCCCGGCCTGATGCCAAAAGGCTCGCTGGCTGCGGACTTTGTGCTGCTGGCGAAAGTATAGCATCCCGGCCCGCTTCTGCTTTAGCGGCGCTCCCGGCCGTCGAAGAGGAATCAATGCCGTCAACGCACAGCGGCCCGGATGATGAAGGGAGAGCCGAAAAAGGCGGCCGTGACGGGAGCTGGCAGGAGATAAAAAAGCGGGGAAGCAGCGACCGGGCACACGGCCTGACGCTGCTTCCTCGCTTCTGTTTGTCCCTGCTCTGTGCGCGGGCTCTCCCTGCCGATGAGCGTGTCGCTGCCTTTAGGCGCGCTTGAGAGTCCTGGCGGATTGGGGTCTCGCCGCGGCTTCTCCTGCGGAAGCCGTCCTCTTGGCCGTCTCGCCCGCCTCGCCCTGCGCGGCCTTGAGCTTCTCGATGCGCGCCGTCATGCGCCGGTCGAGGTCCGCCACCTGCTCGGGCGTCAGGCGGTAGATGTTCGGCTGGTTGTGATAGACCTTTGCGCCGGTCACGATGTCCGCCTGCTTGAAGCCGTGCTGCTCTGCCTTGGCGAGCAGTTCCTGGACTGTCAGCGGCGGCGGCACGAGCGTCAGCGGCGAAGGCTTCTCTTCGAGCACCTCCGGCACGGTCGAAGGCTTCGGCGCGTCCATCGGCAGGTCTATCCCGGACCCCCTCTTCATGTGGTCCAGGAAATCCCTGAAGGTCACGTCCCCGATCAACTCAAGACCGACTTCAAAGGCCGAACTGTTGCTCTTGACCACCTGGAAGACGCGCGTGATCTCGCCGTCGCGCTCTTGCAGGGAGACTTCCACCATGATGTCAACGAAATATTCCAGGCCGCTGGCCGTCATCGGCAGCACGCGCCCGACCTCGTTGTCCTCCTTGGCCTCTTTGCCCTTGGCCGGAATCTGGTCAACGATCACGACGGACTTGCCGCTCTCGATGCAGAGCCTTCTGAGCACACCCTGCAAGATCATCTGGTCGGCGGCCAACTCTTCGGCCGAGGGCTGGGCCAGCGGGTCGCCCGTTCGCTCGCGCACGGCCGCCACCATCTCGCTGTGCTTGGCGCTGAAGTAGGCGGCCCATGAATCCAGCGCGAAGCAATCGTAGTTCTGCTCGCGGCCTTCGCCCGACAAAGCCCAGTCAATGAACTCCGGCAATTCGTCCGGGTGCTCAATCTCCAGCCCGTCGAACTGGTCTCCGACGCCCTTCAACAGTCTGGACTTGCGCTCCACGTCGAAGATGCAGAGGCGGCCCAGACCGGCCTCGGACATGCTGCGGATGAAATGGCTCTTGCCCGTCCCGGCCCCACCCCTTACCGCCATCACCAGCCGCTGCTGCCGCGGGCGGCGGCTCAGCGGATTCACCTTCGGTCTCGTTGTCTTACTCATCATTCACTCCTCGTTAGCAGGTCGCCATCTGATTCGCGGGGGAACTAACTTGCCGCATCGAAATCTCTCGAAAGCCACTTAAGGCCCTGGCAAAACGGGAGCAGTCTAGCACAAATAAAACGAGAATGGAACAATTTTTCACAGATGAAACAAGCGGGCGGAAGAATTTGTTCATTGATTCATTGCTTGGTGTAATCATTCGGTCATTTAACAACTTACTCGGCAGGTCAATGACTAAATGACTAAATGAATCAATGATTAAAGCTCTTCGGCTACCTGGTTTTCTCGCCGTTCTTGTTTGCGGGAGCGCCTTTTGATGGGACGGCGTTTTCCGGTTCAGGGCCGGGGCCGCCCGTCGGAGCCATGTTGGAGCTGTTGGCGCGCTCGCTGGAGCTATTGGCCTGGTTGAGTTCAGGGTCGGAGACGGTGCTGTTCGCGCCGGAGTTTCCGCGACAGCCGCCGGTCGCAGCCGCGATGGTTAAGCAGAGCAGGAAAGCTGTAGTTCGTCGCATCTGGAATTTCCCCCTTGTAGGCGCAAAGGTAAGTGATTAAGGTGCGGCGCGCAAGCGCTCAAACGGTGGCTTCTACGAAAGCCGGTCATCAATCCCGGCCGCGGGCCTAGCAGGGCCCGGTGGCGCGAGCGCCGAGGCCCGGGCACAAAAAGAGCGCGAGCCTGGGATTGAAGCTCAATCCCAGGCTCGCTGCTGCGGATGGTTCTGCGTTTAGCTGAGAGGGCAGGTTCGAGGCTGGTAGAGCGTCGTGCCCGACATCGTGCCGGACGTTGACGAAACAGGGACGACCAACGTCGTCGCGGCTTTGACATAGCGCACCTTCTGGCGCAGCACCCTGGTCTCCTCGCCGACTTTTTTGAGCTTGAGCTGAAGCGGCGCGGCGTTCTCGAAGGAGACAGTGCCGCCGCCTTGCGCCGCGGGCAGCATGACGAACGTGAAGTTATCGCTCGCGGGGGCCGGTGGGGCGTGCGGCAAATCGAGCGGCTCGGTGCTCATGGCGACCGAAGCGAGCCCTTTGCGGTGGGCCTCCTGCGACGATTGCTCCTCGGAGAGAATCTCGGAGCGCAGCAGGGCCTTGGCCAGCGCCTCCTGGTCGAAGCTCTGCGAGTCGCGCGCGAGCAGATCATGCTGCGCGGCCAGGGCCAAAGCCTCTCGCACCGCCTGGGCTCTCCTCTGTGAGGGCGCAGCCGCAGCGCGCCCGGACCTGACATCGTTGAGCGTGACCGCCGACTTCAGAGACGCGCGCTCGGAACGGCGATTGTCGGCGGGGCGGACTTCCCAGGCGGCCAGTTGGAGAGAGGCCGGGCCGTCGCCTTCTCTCCTGTAGCCCTCTCGGTCGGAATTGACCAGCATGTCCACGAGCTTCCTCTGCGCTTGATTCTGGACGGCGGTTACCAGACTACGAAACTGTTGCCAGGCACGCGGCGTCACGGCCAGTGCCAGCGCGGCGATCAGCAGGATGTTCAGACGCCTGTTCTTCATCTCTTGAGCCCTCTACTTCCCGTTGGCGGGCCGACCCCGGCTTCATCCGCCGTGCGGCCCGAACCTTATTTGCTTCTTATTTGTGTGAACACCGCCCGCGAGGGTTTTATGACAAAAATTTCTGTCCGGCTCAGAATTCCTCTGAATCCTAATTACGTGATGGCCCCCGGAGAGTTCCAAATGTTTCGGACGGCAACACTAGAAGAACGGCGCGGGCGGGTGATTTATTACACGGGCCGCCCGGAAAAAAGCGCCTTTAAGGTGTCGGGCCTGCCCGCCGGGCACACCCCGAACGGCCGTTTTCCTGGGCTTTTCCGGCCATCAGCGCCCGCGCAAAATAATCATTGACCCGGCGACTGTTTTCTCATATTGTCCTCTTTCCTCGAAACCGATTGTCGCCTTCCGGGACGCGCGAGAATTCATCTCCGGTCTCGGCCAGGTGGTCTCACCTTCCCGTGTTGAAGCTAGTCGAGAATGAGGAGCAGCCTCGATGGGAACGAAGGGTACGAAGCCGATGGTTTTTCCGCTTGACGGCAGCGGCAGGCTCTACGTGCTGCACGACGAGAACGACGATCAGGTCTGCATGGGGTCGCGCGAGACCTGTTACCGCCTGCTGGAGATGATGAACAAGACCCGACGGCGCAACGCCCTTCAGGACTCAGGCACGGAAGACTCCGCCGAACTCTACGACCACTCCGCCCTCTACCGGACAGCCGAAAGCAATCATTGAAAGCCAGCCGGGAGATTTAAGCATCGCTTCATGTAATCATTCAGTGATTGATTCATTGAGCTACCGAGCAAGTTGCTAAATGAAGCAATGACTATATGAGGCAATGAATCAACTCTTAAATTCTTCCCTGCTGTTCGGCGGCCGGGAGGAAGCGGGGCGGGCGGCGAAAGCGCGTCGCCTGCTCGAAGCCGTAGGCCAGCTTAATCAGCGTCGGCTCGCTGTAAGCTCTCCCGAAGAATGAGATGCCGACGGGCAGCCCGTGAATGTAGCCTGCCGGGACGTTGATATTGGGATAACCGGCGACGGCTGCGGGCGTCGAGCTGCTGCCGGAGAAGTGGTCGCCGTTGACGAGGTCGTTGGTCCAGGGCGGCCCGCCCGTCGGGGCGATGATGGCGTCGAGCCTGTGTTTGGTCATCACGGCGTCAATCCCCTCGGTTCTCGAAAGGCGAAGATTTTTCTTCAGGGCCTCCTGGTAATCCCTGTTCGAGAGCGGGCCCTTGGCCTCGGCCCTGATGAAGATCTCCTGCCCGAAGTAGGGCATCTCCTTCTCACGGTTGCGCTCGTTAAACTCTATGATCTCTTTCAGGGAGTGGACGGGAGCGGTCGGGCCGAGCCCCGAGAGGTAGCTGTTCAGGTCTGCCTTGAACTCATAGAGCAGCACCTCGAACTCCGAATCATCGAATTTCCCGGCCGTCGGAATCTCCGCCGGGTCAACGATGACGGCACCCTGGCGCTTCATCGCCTCGATGGCCTCGTTAATCAGCTTATCCACCCGCTCGTTGAAACCGAAGAACTTGCGCGCCACGCCGAGGCGCGCTCCGCGCAGCCCGTTCGGGTCCAGAAAACGCGTGTAGTCGGTCAAGGCTTTCCCGCGGCTGGCGAGAGTGGCGACATCGCGCGCGTCAACGCCTGCGAGGACGTTGAGCAGGTGGACGGCGTCCGTGACGGTGCGAGCCATCGGCCCGGCCGTGTCCTGGCTGTGAGCGATGGGGATGATTCCGGCGCGGCTGACGAGGCCGAGCGTCGGCTTGATGCCGACGATGGAGTTGGCGGACGAAGGGCAGACTATCGAGCCGTCCGTCTCCGTACCGACCGCGAGGACGGCCAGGTTGGCCGAGACGCAGACGGCCGAGCCCGAGCTTGAGCCGCAG
>DASVWH010000060.1:0-30142 GCA_036389715.1 Pyrinomonadaceae bacterium
AGCGACGAACAGGTGGTGGACACGAAGAGCTACTCGACCGAAGCCAAGAGCGGCATGGCCTCGCTCGGCGAGCTGGCCGGTCTGGGCGGCGGCGGTAACTCGGGCGACGACAGAGACCGCTAAGCGGCGCGTCGAACATAGTGCGGTGCGACAAAGCGCCCCGTGCTCGAACTTTACGGCAGCGTAAGGTGACGGGCACGGGGCGTTTGAATCTACGGAGTCTGTCGTCTCAGGCCGCGCAGATGAAAGTGTGGCTCGCAAAACCTGAATGAGCAGCCTTTGAGGGGTCGTTCCGGCGGCCCTGCTGTTTGCTTTAAGCTATTGGCTGCGCGGCGTTTGTGTCTTGCGGGAGGCCGCCTGTTTCTGCTACTGTACGGCTGATTTGTTAACCCTCACTGGTCGGATGATTGCTCAAATGTTTTGGCCTGTTAAGGCTTTGGGGCTCCCCTCCGGGCCTGTGTCTGGAAGCAGCGAGGTGATGGCATGACAAAAGCGGAACTGGTTGAAGATGTCGCGCGCGCGGCCGAGTTGACCAAGAAGGACGCCGAACGGCTGGTCGAAATCGTCTTCGAGAGCATTATCGAAACCCTCAATCAGGGCGAGAAGATCGAGCTGCGCGGCTTCGGCAGTTTTCGCGTCCGCGAGCGCGGCGCGCGGCGCGGGCGCAATCCGAAGACGGGCGACCCGGTCAGCATTCCGGCCAAGCGCGTTCCTTACTTCAAGCCGGGCAAGGAACTCAAGGATTTGATTAACGAAGAGCCCGCGCCCGCCGAGCCTTCGACGGAAACGCCCGGCTCAAGCGACGGCGATAACCCGGCATCTCCGACTTTCTAGTCTCCGGCACAAGCAGCAAGAGGAAAGCATGGACAGGCTGTGGAGCCCCTGGCGGTATGATTACATCAAATCCGGGTCAGGCGGCGAAAAGGATAATCCCCCTGTCTGCGTCTTCTGCTCGCTGCTCGCAGGCGAGGACAGCGACGAGAGCAAGTTTATCCTTCACAGGGCCGCGCATAATTTCGTCGTCCTCAACATCTATCCTTACATCAGCGGCCACCTCCTGATCGTGCCTTACGCGCACCTGGCGGAGCTGGACCAGGCCTCCAAAGAGATTACAGACGAGTTGATGGATTTGACCAAGCGCAGCCAGACTGCGCTCAGGGATACCTACTACCCGCACGGCTTCAACCTCGGGATGAACCTGGGGCGCTCGGCAGGAGCGGGCGTGGCCGGGCACATCCACATGCACATCATGCCGCGCTGGACGGGCGACGCCAACTTCATGTCAACCGTCGCCGAGACGCGCGTCATCCCCGAAGACCTCTCGACCACCTACAGCAAACTGCGCGTGCATTTCTGAGCCAGGCTTCCCCGGACCCGAAGCAGCACCGGCACAGAGAGGGCTATTTGCTCACCTTGCGCACGATGGCTTCGTCCTCAACTTCGCCCGCTTTGTTGATGGGGATTTCGGATGTCCGCGTGTAGCTCACGCCGCGCTCTTCCGTGTCCAGGCTCGCGTCAGGCAGCGAGGGCAGCGCGCCCGTCAAAGGCGGCGGGTTGAAGCCCGGATAGTCTATCCGCGCGTGGTAGATGGCCGTCAGCGAGGTGATGATGGATTCACGGATGGTCGTCAACTCCTTGAGCGTCAGATTACACTCGTCGAGCTGTCCGTCGCTGATGATGGCGTCAACGATCTTGGAGACGATGGAGCGGATGTTTTCCGGGTCGGGACGCGAGAGCGAACGCGCGGCGGCCTCGCACGAATCGGCGATCATCATGATGGCCGCCTCTTTGAACTGCGGCTTCGGTCCCGGATAGCGAAACTCGGCCTCGTTGACCTCTTCGCCGGGCGCAGCCTGCGCCTGTGCCTTGCGCAGGAAGAAATGGAGCGTCCGTGTGCCGTGATGCTGCGGGATAAAGTCGGAAATCTGTTTCGGCAGCCCGATCTCCCTGGCGAGCTTGAGGCCGTAGGTGACGTGGCTCGTGATGATGCGCGCGCTCTGCGTCGGCTTGAGACGGTCGTGCGGGTTGTTGCCGCCCCGCTGATTCTCGACGAACATCTCGGGCGCGGCCGTCTTTCCGATGTCGTGATAGAGCGCGCCGATGCGTGCCAGCAAGGGATTCGCCCCGACGGAGCGACAGGCGTCCTCGGCCAACTGCCCGACAGCATGAGAGTGCTGGTTCGTGCCGGGCGCGCGCAGGGCCAGCTGCCCCAGCACGGGCAGGTCGGCATTCGACAACTCCAGCAGCTTAACGTCCGTCAGGATGCCGAAAAGGGCCTCGTTGATGGGCAATCCCCCGGCCGTGAAAATCGTCGTCAGGAGGCCCCCGAGCGCGCCGCAGCCGACCGCCAGCAGGATAGTGTTCAGCGTCAGGGGCTGCTGCGCGTATGCGATCAGGGCTATCGCGGCCATCGCATTGACGGCGCTGACGAAGAGCCCTGCGACCGTCACGGACTGGCGCTCGCGGTAGCGGCCGATGCCATAGATGGCCGCCGCCGACGAGATGATCGCGTAGCAGGATTTCTGGACGCCCGTGATGGCCAGCAGGCCCGTGAAGAACGAAGCCATCAGCGCCGTAATCAACGCCAGTTGCGTGTCGACGAGCAGGGCGACGAGCAGCGCGGCGGCCGCGAAGGGAACCGCAAAGTTCCAGATCGTCGGGTCGTTGAGCGGCGCGCTCAACCCATGCGTGGCGACGCTGTCGGTCAGCATAAAGCCGACACGAATCAGGACCGTTTGGATGATGACGGCCGAGCCGACGAGCGCGAACGCCTTCTTGGACGAAAGCGGGAGCGTGACGGCGGTGCTCCTGTGCTCGATGAACTTCCAGGCCAGCCAGTAGAGCGCGCCGACGATGAAGAGCAGCCCGAAGAACTGGTTCCACCAGCGCTGCGTCTCCATGCCGTAAGCGCGAATCGCTGTAAACTGCGCGAGCATGGGCTCCGTCACCCTGTCGCCCTCGCGCGCGACCACCTGGTTGCGCTTGAGCAGGATGTGAGCCGACTCGACCCTTTTCGCGGCAGCCTCTCTGGCCGCCCTGGTCGCCACCGGGTCATAGAGGACGTTGGGCTTGAGCAGCGGGAGCATCGCGGAGACGAGGGCCGAGCGTTGTTCGGGCGTCCACCCGTTAAGCTCTGAGAGACGGGAGCGCAGGTTCTTATGCGCGGCGGAGAGGGCCGTCATGCGGCTCTGCGGCATCGTCATCAAGACCTGCGCGCCGCGACCCTTCAAATCCACCAGGACGATCTCCGGCTTGAAATTAGTCGCGTCGTCGTCATGGTAGATATAGGCCTCTCCGACTTCGCGCAGGAGCTTCGTCAAACGCTCAAGCTCATTGGCATCGAAGCGGTGAGCGATGATTGCGGAGGCAACAGCCGCCGCGTCGCCCTCCCCGGTCCAGACCGGCGTTTGCCTGCCAGCGCCGCGCGCGGATTCGACCTGCTTCTGCAAGTCTTCCCAGGCGACGCGAAAGCTCTGCGCCGTGCTCTCGGCGCGCGTCTGGTCAAAGGTGAAGACGGGACGGGTGGCCTCCCGCGCGGCCTCGCGCCGTCTCTCGGTCTCCATCCAATCAACGCCGCCGATGTCCGCGGGCGCGATGATGGTTCGACGCAGGACCTCACCCTCCTTGTAGTTTTCCGTCAGCCCGCGCGAGTAAGTGTTGACCAGGAGCAGCGTCGTCAGGAGGACCAGAAAGCCGTAGCCGATGTAGAACTGCGTCGAGGGCGAAAACCACCTGAAAGGACGCAGCACGAGCGCGAGCGCGGTATTGCGCGCTCTGCCGAGCGGAGAGGTGAAGCGGGGGCGGCGGCTGCTCATCGTTCAGGTGCGTGCGGCGTATTCGGCCTGCTCATCGGCCTCTGATTGCGCCTCGCCGGTACGTTCGTCAACCAGATCGCGCGCCAGGAAAGCGCTCGCCTGTTCGAGCATCGGGCGCAGCGAATCGGGCCTGGTGGCAGAGACGGCGATGCAGTTGCGCGCGCCGTTCTGGCCGGACTGCCGGACGATGGCCTCGATAGAATCGGCGTCTACCAGATCGGCTTTGTTAAAGGCTACGAGGCGCGGAATCTTGCCGTAATCGAGGTCCGCAAGAATCCTCTCGACGGATTCGAGCTGCTGCTGCCAGCGCGGGTTGGAAGCATCAACGAGGTGAATCAGCAGGTCGCTATCGCTGATCTCTTCGAGCGTGGCGCGGAAGGCGGCCAGGAGGTCCGGCGGCAGGTCGCGGATAAAGCCGACCGTGTCGTTGACGATGACCTCCTGCTCGCGCGGCAGGCGCAGGCGGCGCGAAGTCGGGTCGAGCGTCGCAAACATGCGCTGCTCGGCATGCACGTGGCTGGCCGTCAGCGCATTGAGCAGAGTGGACTTGCCCGCGTTGGTGTAGCCGACGATGGAGATGATCGGAAACTCGCGGCGGACTCTCTCCTTGCGCCGCTCCTGTCGCCGCAGCCCGAGGCTCTTAATCTCGCGCTCAAGGCGGTGAATCCGGTCACGCACACGGCGGCGGTCGGTTTCCAGCTTGGTCTCGCCGGGCCCACGCCCGCCGATGCCGCCCGCGAGGCGCGAGAAGGCCGAATCATGGCCCGCTATCAGGCGCGGCAACAGGTATTTCAACTGCGCCAGCTCGACCTGAATCTTGCCCTCGCGCGATTGCGCGCGCTGCGCGAAGATGTCCAGGATGAGCTGCGCGCGGTCTATCACTTTGAGGTCCGTGGCTTCGGAGAGCGAGCGCACCTGCGCGGGCGACAGCTCGCGGTCGAAGACGATCAGGTCTACTCCCAACTGGAGAGCGCGAACCAGCAGCTCGTCGAGCTTGCCGCGCCCCATCACCGTCCGCGGGTCAATCGCGGAGCGGCGTTGAATGACGCGGTCGAGGACGACTACGCCCGCCGAGGCGGCCAACTCCTGCAACTCGTCCATGGACTCTTCGGCCTCGTAAAGCGAACCCGTAGTGACGCCGACCAGAATCGTGCGGTCACGCACTTCGGCGCGGCGCGTGGCCCGGCGATTACGCGCCATCTCCTCTTCGAGCGAATTTATCAGCGCCAGGAAATCCACGTCGAGCTGCGAAGGAATGCTCGGGTCCAGATATGCGTAGGGCGTGGCCGTGCCCCCGGCATCCAGCTCTGCGGCCGTCGTCGGCAGCAGGTGCGCGGCGCGAACCATTCCCGGCAGGCCCGTGCGCTCGTCCACGTCGAGCGCGACCATCAGGTCCAGCCTGAGCAGGGCCAGGTCGGTCAGGTCGTCCTGCGTCAACTGCTCGCCGCGCAGGTGCGTGTGCACGCAGCGCAGGCCGCGAAAGCGGTCGGATGCGACGCGCGTGCGCTTCAAATCCGGCAGCTCGATGCGGCGCGCGTCGCCGACCACGACGTATTCGACGTAGCCCTTGCGGTCAATCAAGACGCCGATCTGCCTGCGCGTCTCGTGCGAAAGCTCCGTCAGCTGCCGGGCGAATTCCGGCGTCACGATCTGGTGGGGAGCAATGCGCCGCGAGTAGAGTTTTTCTATGCGGCGCAATTGATTCGGCTTTAATCCCTGTGTGTTCCCGTGTACGTTGCTAATTGCTCTTCTCCTTTAAAAAGTCGGAAGCCGGAGGCCCGAGGCCGCGCGCCGAAAGTCCGCCGTCAGCAGTGGGCTGCGGATTCCGGGCTATCGGCTGAGGGTAGTTACAGATAGATTGAAGCGAGCGGTAGGCGGCGGACGCTGTGTGGAAAACCTTGATGTTGCTCGGCGAAACTGGTTCGCTTAGTCGCTTGAGCATTGCGATCATCCGGCCAGCTGCCGTCGTGCGCACGGCACAGTGCCCTGCTTTTCAAGGACACGACCGTCTTCAGCTTGACCATGCGCGATTATAACATAGCGAGCAGCGGCGCAATATCGAAAGAGCCGGATTGAGCCAAATATCTTCAAATCCCTGAGGACTGATAATTAGACACCGCTCGCGCGCACGGCGTATGATGGAGGGCGAAATAGTTAATGGTCAATAGTGAATGGTCAATAGACGAAACGGTTTGTGATCTCTCTCCTGACCGTCGGCCATTGACCGTTTGAGCGATGGAGAAGCAGACGAGATGAATGATGCTGGGCGGATCAAGAGCGTCAATCCGGGGGCGGGGATTCCGGGCGGCGAAGTGGCCATCGAATGCGCGGATTTCAGAACAGGCTTTCTCCGCTCCTGTCGCGCATGGATTGACGATTTGCCTGCGCACCTGGTCGCCGTTTCCAGCCGCCGCGTCCTGGCGATTGTCCCGGAGACGGACACCGGCGGGGAAGTGACGGTCGCCCTGGAGAGCAACGGCGAGCGCGGCGAGCCCGCGGGCTTTATCGTCGGGACGAAACTGGCCGAAGACCTGCACCTGGTCGCCAACCCGGCGTTCGACCCGGACGACGGCTCGCTCTACGTGACGCGCTCCGGCTCGCGCGGGCAGAGCTATCCGGTCTCGCTGTTCAGGATAGACCCGGACGGCAACCTGACGGATTTCTCCGGCGATATTACGAACCCGACCGGCATCGCCTTCGACAGGTCCGGGCAGATGTTCGTGACGAGCCGGATGGACGGCAACGTCTATCGCATCACGCCCTTCAAGGAGGCTGTGGTCTTCGCGGGCAATCTGGGCGTGGCGACCGGACTCGCCTTCGATGCGGAGGGACGCCTTTACGTCGGCGACCGCACGGGCACGATTCATCGCATCAGCGGCATCGGCGAGGTGACCGCCTGGGCGCAACTGGAGCCCTCCGTCTCGGCCTATCACCTGGCGTTCGGGCCAGACGATGCGCTCTACGTGACGGGGCCGACCGTTGCCAGCTCCGAGGCCGTGATGCGCATCGAGCGCGACGGCCGGGCCAGCCTCTTTTATCGCGGGCTGGGGCGGCCTCATGGCCTGGCCTTCGACCGCGAAGGTTATCTCTACGTCGCGGCCTCTCTGCGGGGGCGGCGCGGCATCGTGCGAATTACGCCCAACGGCGACGACGCGGAACTGTTCGTCGCGGGAATGAACGTCGTCGGCCTCGCTTTTGGTCCGGGCGGCAACATGGTCGTCGCTACCAACGAAGCGGTCTACAGCCTGCCGCTCGGCATTCGCGGCACTCTGCCGGGCTAGCGCCACAGAGCGAGCCTGCGGCCTCTTGATGCGCCTCCGTTGATTGACCGCGGGCAGACAGCTTTTTGACAGTGCCGAAGGCGCGTGCTACTTTTGCATGCTTCGAGAAATGCGGGCTTTGCGGTAGTGTAGGCGGTTATGGAAGGCTTCAACGTCGGGCAGTTAATCATCTATATGGTCGTGCTGATTTTCGCGATTTCAGCACACGAGGCGGCGCACGCCTGGATGTCCTATAAGTTCGGCGACGACACGGCCCGCCTGCTCGGCCGCATCACGCTCAACCCGGTCGCTCACACGGACCCGATTGGGACCCTGTTGATTCCCATAGCCGGGTTTATCCTCGGCAATATCGGGGGCCCGGTAGCGAGAATACCGCTCATCGGCTGGGGAAAACCGACGCCGGTCAACCCGCTTCGCTGGCGCAACAAAGACCTGGCGAACGTCATGGTCTCCGGTGCGGGCATCATGGCTAATCTCCTGATCGCCATTTTCGCCTTCACCGTCATCAAGGTTCTTTTGATGACCGGATACTTTGTCTTGATACCCGAATCTTTGCGCGAGCCGGTCGAGCTGTTTCTGGACTTTCTGCTGACGATGAATGTGTCGCTGGCCATCTTCAACCTGCTGCCTTTCCCTCCGCTCGACGGCAGCAAGATTTTGGAGACTTTTCTTCCTGAGAGCCTGCGTCCTGCCCTGACGGCCCTCGAACAGTATGGCTTTCTCATCCTGATGGCCCTGATTTACATAGGCTTTTTCAGGGCTCTCATCACGCCTGTGCTGCGTTTCGTGGATTACCTGTTATATCTTGGCGTACAGTGAAAGAGGCTGCACAACCATCTTCAGCAGCGATAGTTTAAGAAGGTATGCTCAAGCGAATCTTCAGCGGCGCGCAGCCGACCGGCGGCTTTCATCTCGGCAACTACCTGGGCGCACTGCGCAACTGGGTCGAGTTGCAGCACGAGTACGAGAGCTTCTTCTGCGTCGTCAACCTGCACGCCCTGACGCTGCGGCAGGAGCCCGCACAGTTGGCCCGGATGACGAGGGAAGTGGCGCGGCTCTACCTCGCGGCCGGAATTGACCCGCAGGTCTCCACCATCTTCATCCAATCGGACGTGCCCGAGCACGCCGAGCTGGGCTGGGTTCTGAACTGCCTGACGCGCATGTCGGAGCTGGAGCGGATGACGCAGTTCAAGGAGAAGGCGCGCAAGCAGCGCGAGAACGTTAACGTCGGGGTCTTCGATTATCCGGTGCTGATGGCCGCCGACATCCTGCTCTACCGGACGGAGCTGGTCCCGGTCGGCGAAGACCAGAAGCAGCACCTGGAGCTGGCGCGCGACATCGCCGCACGCTTTAACCGCGACTACGGCGAGACGTTTCTCATCCCCGAGCCGTTCATCCCGAAGGTCGGCGCGCGCATCATGTCGCTCAGCGACCCGGCCAAGAAGATGGCCAAATCCGACGAGACCTCGCAGGGAACCATCGCGCTGCTCGACGATGCCGACACGATCACTCGCAAGGTCAAGCGCGCCGTCACGGATTCCGGCACTGAGATACGCTTTGACGAGACGCGGCCCGCGCTGATGAACCTGCTGACCATCTACAGGCTGCTGACGAACAAAGCGCCCGCCGACATCGAAGAGCATTTCACGGGCAAGGGTTACGCGCAGTTGAAATCGGAGCTGGCCGAAACGGTGGTCGAATTTCTACGGCCCTTTCAGGAGCGCGTGCGCGCCATCTCGGATGAGGAGCTGGACGGGATTCTCGACCGCGGACGCGAGCGTGCCAGCCGCGTGGCCCGCGCCACGATGGACGAGGTGAAGTCGCGGATGGGCATCTCCGGCGCACGCACGGTGCAGGCCTAAGACCTTTGGAGGAGACGATGAGCGAAACACCGGAAAACTTGCAGGCGGCGATGGACGCACCCGCGACCATCAGTGTCGCTGGCGCGCGCCCGGAGATCGTCAGCGCCGAAGGCGGCGAGCAGTTGAAGCTGACGCTCGGCGAGTTCTCCGGCCCGCTCGACCTCCTGCTCTACCTGATTCGACAGGAGCAGGTGGACATTTACGACATCCCCGTAGCGCGCATTACGAGCGAGTATCTGCGCTACCTACGCCTGATGCAGGAGCTGGACATCGCCGTCGCCGGCGATTTTTTAGTGATGGCGGCCACGCTCATCGAGATTAAATCGCGGATGCTCCTGCCGCGCGACCCCTCGTCCGCGAGCGCCGCGGACGAGATGCTCGACCCGCGCCGCGAGTTGGTGGACCAGCTCCTGGAGCATCAGAAATACAGGGCCGCGGCGCAGATGCTCTGGTCGCGCGCGACCGTCGAGCAGGCGGTCTTTCGCCGCGCCGAGCTTGAGACGGATAAGCAGAACCCGGAAGTGGCAGTCGGGCTTTTCGACCTCTTGAAAGTCTTCCAGCAGATTCTCGCGCGACACAAGGAAGAGGTCTTGATGGAGATCGAGCGCGAGGAGATTTCGATGACCGAGATGCTCGAACGCCTGCGCAATATGGTGCTCTCGGCGGGCGAGCTGAACCTGCGCAAGTTCTTCGAGCGCGCCAATTCGCGCAGGGAACTCGTGCTCGCCTTCCTCTCCGTGCTGGAGCTGGTTCGCACAACCGAAATCACCCTGTTCCAGCAGGAAACCTTCGGCGAGATTATCGCGCGCGCCGGGAGCTAAACTTTTATCGCCATGAGTGAACAGATCAAAGACAGAGACGCCGCCGAGACGGCCGAGTCCGAGGACGGCCTGGAGAGCGCCAGCAGCGAGCTGTTCGAGGCGCTCGAAGAGCTTGAGACCGAGACGGAAGCCGAAGAAGACGACGGCCCCGTGATTCACGACGCCGACGCCGAGGACGCCAGGGAAGAGGCCGAACGCCTGCGCCTGGCCGAAGAGAGGCAGGACGGGGACGCCGATACCGCCGCGGCCGAAGATGGCGCGGGCGAGCTGCATCACGTGCGCGGGATGGCCGAGATGATGGGTATCATCGAAGCCCTGATCTTCGTCTCGGAAGAGCCGCTGACGGTCAAGGTGCTGGCCGACGTGCTCAAGGAAGACCGCGGCTGGATCGAGGCGGCGGTCGAAGGGCTGGCCAAGGAGTTCAACGCGCGCGACGGCGGGCTGCAATTGCGCGAAGTCGCGGGCGGCTGGCAGTTCGTCACACGCCCCGAACACCATGAGCACGTCCGCGCGTTCCTCAAAACGCGTCCGAGCGCAAAGCTCTCGCTGGCTTCACTGGAAACCCTGGCCGTCATCGCCTACAAGCAGCCGATTACCGTCCCCGAAATTCTGGAGATACGCGGCGTCCAATCGCCCTCGGCCATCAAGACGCTGCTCGACAAGCGGCTCATCAAAGCCTGCGGCCGCAAGGAGACCATCGGGCGGCCCATGATGTACGGCACGTCCAAGGAATTCCTCCTCCAGTTCGGCCTCAAGGATTTATCCGAGCTGCCTAGCATAGAAGATTTTGAAGACCTCGCGGGAGGAGGTTAAAAGTAAGCAGTGAGCAGTGAGCAGTAAGCAGTAAAGGCTAAAAGAGGTTCTTTTAACTGCTCACCGCTCACTGCTCACTACTTATTGCTCACTGCTTACTGCTTACTTATGGAACAACGTCTCCAAAAATTGATTGCCGAAGCCGGTCTCGCCTCGCGACGTCATGCCGAAGAGATGATTACGGCCGGGGAGGTGACGATCAACGGGAAGGTCGTGACGGAACTCGGGACGAAGGCTGACCCGGCGCGCGATCACATCAAGGTCCGCGGCCGCTTGATTAACCCTCTGCTCGAATCGCGCGAGAAGGTCTACGTGCTGCTTAACAAGCCGCGCGGGTATCTGACGAGCCTCGCCGACCCGGAAGGCCGCCCGCTCGTCACGGAGCTTGTCCCGCACGCGCTCGGTCGTCTGCACCCGGTCGGGCGGCTCGACTTCAATACGGAAGGGTTGCTGCTGCTGACCAACGACGGCGAGCTAACGAACTTCATCACGTCTGCGCGTAACCGCGTGGCCAAAGTTTATGAGGTCAAGGTCAAGGGTGTGCCGCCCGAGAGCGCCATCGAGCGTCTGCGGCGGGGAATCGTGCTCGACGACGGCGTTCGCTCCGCGCCTGCCGAAATCAAGAGGACCGACGAGACCGAGACCAACACCTGGTTCGAGGTCGTGCTGCACGAGGGGCGCAACCAGCAGATCAGGCGGATGTTTGACGCCATCGGCCATTCGGTCGTCAAGCTGCGCCGCGTCAAGATAGGCCCGCTCCAGGACGAGCGCCTCGCGCCCAAGCAATGGCGTTTCCTGGCCCCGGAGGAAGTCGCGCGGCTGATGCGCGGCAACAAAAAAAGAAGACCCCGCAAGGCGGCTAAATCGGGCGCGCGGGTGACGCCGGGCAACAAGACTAAGGTACAATAAGCCCAGGGTTTAGCGTTTAGAGTTGCGGGTTCCGCAAGGGCTTTTAACTCGAAACCCTGGGCTCCGAACTCTGAACTTTCTAAGGGGTGGTAATGGATTTTGAACTGAGTGAAGAACAGCAGCAGGTCAAAGCAAGCGTGCGCGAATTCGCCGAAGCGGAGATCGCGCCGCACGTCATGGAATGGGATGAGACGCAGCATTTCCCCATTGAAATCTGGCCCAAGCTCGCGGACTTAGGATTGACGGGCGTGATCTTCCCGGAAGAGTACGGCGGAGCCGGGATGGGTTACATCGAATACGCGACCATCATCGAGGAGTTGTCGCGCGTTGACGGCTCGGTCGGCATCTCGGTCGCGGCGCACAACTCGCTCTGCTCGAACCACATTTTCCTCTACGGCTCTGAAGAGCAGAAGCAGAAGTACCTGGTTCCGCTCGCGCAGGGCAAGCATCTCGGCGCGTGGGGACTGACAGAGGCCAGCGCGGGCTCGGACGCTTCCGGCACACGCTCGACCGCGGTGCGGCAAAACGGCGGGTGGGTCGTCAACGGCTCGAAGAATTTCATCACCCACGCGATTCATGCCGATACGTGCGTGGCCGTCGCCGTCACGGACAAGGCGCAGCGCAGCAAGGGCATCACAGCCTTCATCTTCGAGAAGGGGATGAAGGGCTTCGCGCCCGCGAAGAAAGAGAATAAGCTTGGCCTGCGCGCCTCCGAGACGGCCAGCGTCGTCTTTGAAGACTGCTATGTGCCCGATGAAAACAGGCTCGGCGAAGAAGGGCTCGGCTTCGTCAACGCGATGCAGATTCTGGACGGCGGTCGGATTTCGATAGCCGCGCTCGCGGTCGGCATCGCGCAGGGCGCTTATGAATCGGCCGTGCGTTATGCGAAAGAGCGCGAACAGTTCGGCAAGCCCATCGCGGAGTTTCAGGCCATCCAGTTCAAGCTGGCCGACATGGCCACACAGATCGAGGCCGCGCGCCTGATGATGTATCGCGCCGCGTATCTCAAGGATCAGGGCAAGAAGGTGACGAAGGAATCTTCGATGGCCAAGCTCTACGCTTCGGAGGTGAGCGTGCGCGTCTGCGAAGAGGCGATCCAGATTCACGGCGGCTACGGCTACACGAAGGATTATCCCCCCGAAAAATACTGGCGCGATTCCAAGCTCTGCACCATCGGCGAGGGAACCTCGGAAATCCAGCGTATCATCATCGCGCGTGAACTGCTCAAGGCATGAATGGTCAATAGTAAATGGTAAATGGTCAATCGTGAATAGATAAAAGCGCGTGCCTCGGACTTAAAGCCTCTCTCTTTCTTTTTCTATTTACTATTTACCATTGACGATTCACCTGTAAGGGATGTGTGTGGTGGGAAGCGGCTCAACAATCGAACGCATTTTTGCGGGTGACGTGCGGGCGGTAGCGCGTGCGATCTCGACGGTCGAAGACGGCGCGGCGGGCGCGGCGCAGTTGATGAAGGGCGTCTTTCCGCAGACCGGGCGGGGAACGATCATCGGGATTACGGGCTCGCCGGGCGCGGGCAAATCTTCGCTCGTTGATAAGCTGGCGCTGCTTTACAGGCAGCAGGGAGAGCGCGTCGGCATCGTCGCCGTCGATCCTTCGAGCCCGTTTTCGGGCGGCGCTATCCTGGGCGACCGCATCAGGATGCAGACGCTCGGGCTGGACAGCGGGGTTTTTATCCGTTCGATGGCGACGCGCGGCAACCTCGGCGGACTGGCGCGTGCGACCGTGGACGCCGTGGCGATACTGGACGCAGCGGGCTACGGCAAAATCATCGTCGAGACGGTCGGGGTGGGCCAGGACGAAGTCGAGATAGTCAAGACGGCGGATGTCTCCGTGGTCGTGCTCGTGCCCGGCATGGGCGACGACATCCAGGCCATCAAAGCCGGAATCATGGAGATCGGCGACATCTTCGTCATCAACAAGGCGGACCGCGAGGGCGTCCTGCGGACAGAGAAGGAGCTGGAAGCCCTGCTCTCGCTCGCGACACGCCCGGACGCCTGGGAGCCGCCCATCGTCAAGACCGTGGCGACCGAGAGCAAGGGCATCCGCGAGCTGGCCGACGCCATCAGGAGTTGCAGCGAGTTTCAGCAGCAGAACGAGACGAGCCGGGAGCGCCGCCAGGCCATCGCGCGCTGGCGCATCCTCGAACTCCTGCGTGAACGCCTGCTGGCGCGAACCCTGGCAGGCCCTTCGGCATCCGAGAAACTCGACGCGCTCGCAGAGGAGGTCGCCTCCAAACACCGCGACCCCTATTCGGCGGTCGAGGAGTTGATGAACTCTTGACTCTTAAGTCCGGCATACGGACCGGCAAATCTTTGCCGCGATTAGACTTTTAGGCTGCTAAATGCAATGAAAATCGAGCATATAGGGATTGCTACGCGGGCGATTGAGGACGCCATCGGCTTCTGGCGCGATGAGCTGGGTCTTGAGGTAGTGCACCGCGAAGAGGTCGAGGAGCAGCGCGTGCGTGTGGCCATGCTGCCGCTCGGAGAGTCGCGGATAGAGCTGCTTGAGCCGACGAGCAGCGATTCGCCCATCGCCCGGTTTCTGGAGAAACGGGGAGCAGGCATACATCACATCGCCGTCCGCGTTGACGATATTCGCGCGACGCTGGCGCGCTTAAAGGAGAGGGGCGCGCGCCTGATTGACGAACAACCGCGTGTCGGAGCGGGCGGCTGCCTGGTGGCTTTCGTCCACCCGTCGGCGGCCAACGGCGTGCTGCTGGAGCTGGTCGAGGATACGGACGCCGGGCCAGGCGAATAAAGGGTCGCGGAAGCGCCATTCGATGAGGAGATAAAATGATCGTTTGTCATAATTGCGGAGCGAGCCTGCTCGAAGGCCAGGGCGTCTGTCCCGCGTGCGGTACTGATAATTCAAACGCTTCCGGCTCCGAACAGTCGTCCGAGCCGAAGACGGCCAGAATGCCGCCCGCGCCCTCCAAGACCCGTAGCGCGGGGCCGTCGGGCGGGGTTGGGCGCAGGATGTCGGCCACGCTGAAAGCCCTGATCGCAGCGGCCGTGGCCATAATCTTCGCCGCTTCGCTGATCGTCTGGCAGGCGCAGGCCGGTCGTTCCAGAAACGTCACCTTGTCGGCGGAGGACATGGCGCAGATCGTCGAGACTTTCCCCCCGCAGGCGCAGGCCCAGTTGGCCGCCAGCAAAGAGGCGCGCAAGAAGTTGGCGACTGACCTTAGACAATTGCTGGCCCTGGCCGAAGAGGCCAGAGTCGCGGGCATCGCCGATAAGCCGGAGATGAAGCGCCAGCTCACCCTGATGCGCTCCTTGATCGTCGCGCAGTTCTACTTACAGAAGCAGCAGAAGAACGCAGCGCCCGGCGCTTCGCCGCTGGGCATCATCCCGGCAGCCGAGGTCGAGGCGTTTCTTAAGGAGCCCGGCCAGGAAGAGAAGTTCAAGCAGTTTTTGGAGGACGCGCAGGGCCTCGGCCTGATGGGCCCCGAAGGCGTGCCCGAGGAGCAGCGCGAACAGCTCAAACAGCAGTGGGCGCAGATTAGCCTCGCCGAGCGCAAGGGCGTCAAGGAAGGGATTGATAAGGAACGCAAGGTCGAGTTGCAAGCGATGTTTCAGGAGTCACGCCTGCTGGCCCAGACCTACGCGGAGCAGCAACTTAAGCCGCGCATCCAGGCCAGCGATGAGGAGATTAACGCCTACATCGCCAACCACCCGGAGCTTGACCCGGCCAAGGCTCGCGGCCAGGCCGAAGAGATTCTCAAGCGTGCGCGCGCGGGCGAAGACTTCGCCGCACTGGCCAGAGAATATTCGAGCGACCCCGGCAGCAAAGAGAACGGCGGTGACCTCGGCTGGTTCGGCCGAGGGCAGATGGTCAAGCCGTTCGAGGACGCGGCCTTTGCGCTTCAGCCCGGACAGATCAGCGATGTCGTCGAATCCGACTTCGGCTTTCACGTCATCAAGGTGGACGAGCGCGGGATGAAGGAAGGCCGCGACGGCAAGCCCGAAGAGCAGGTCCACGCGCGCCACATCCTGATTAGCAAGGGCTCGAAGCCGAGCCCCTTCGGCGGGCCGCCGCAGACTCCGAAGGACCAGGCGCGCGCCGCCGTCGAGCAGGAGAAGCGCAAGAAGGTCATCGAAGAGATCGTCAAGCGCGCGCACGTCACCGTCCCGGATGATTTCACGGTCAAGATGCCCGAAATGCCGCAGCAGCCAGCGATGGGCGATCCGGCGACCGGCCAGCCCGGCATGGAGGAAGAAGGCGCGCCGATTGAAGAGCCGCCGCCCGCCCCGTCGCCGGGGACGACAAACGGCAACGCGAAGCCGGGCAGCACCAGGCCGAGGACGGGCGCGCCCGCTCCCAGGCCGGGAGCACAGCGGCGGCCGTAGCTGCGTGGCGAACGCGGAAAGCGTGCTTGATAAACTGCGATGCAGCTCGGAGATTATCGCGTAGAGGTTGTGCCGGACACGGAGTTTCGGCTGGACGGCGGCGCGATGTTCGGCGTCGTCCCGCGCACGCTCTGGTCCAGGGTCTGCCCGCCGGACGAGCAGAATCGCATCCGCCTCAACATGAACTGCCTGTTCGTTGAGGCCGGACGCGAGCGCATCCTGATCGAGACCGGCATCGGCGACAAGTGGTCGGCAAAGCAGGCGGCCATGTACGGCATCAGGCGCGAGCGCCCTTTGAGTGAATCGCTGGCTGCCATCGCGGGCGTCGCAGCCGAAGAGATCACGGTCGTCGTCAACACGCACCTGCACTTCGATCACGCGGGCGGCAATACGAGGCTGGACGAAGAGGGCCGCGCTGTTCCGGCCTTTCCGAACGCACGTTATCTGGTCTCGCGCGGCGAGTACGAGCACGCAGAAGAACCGCACGAGCGCGACCGCGCCAGCTACCTGCGGGAAAACTGGCGACCGCTGCTTGAGAGCGGGCAGCTTGAATTGAAAGAGACCGATTACGAAGTCGTGCCGGGGCTCAGGATGGAGACAATTGCCGGACACTCGCGCACGATGCAGTGCGTCAGGCTGGAACGCGGCGGCCAGACGCTCTTCGGCTTTGCCGATCTGGTCCCGATGCGCGCGCACGCCGCCCCGGCCTGGATTATGGGCTACGACCTTTACCCTGTGGAAACGCTCGAAGCTAAAAAGAGGCTGCTGCCGAGGGCCGCGCGCGAAGGCTGGCTCTGCCTCTTCTATCACGACCCGGAAGTGGCGCTCTGCCGCCTGGTCGAAGAAGACGGCAAGCTGCGCGCGGTCGCTTGCGAGGAGCAGCCGGAAGGGTTCGTCGCGGGCGGGCGGAAGGCTTGACGAGATTGGATAAAGACAGGGTGGAAAATATGACGACAGCGAAGATAGGGATTATCGGCGGCAGCGGCCTCTACCAGATGCCCGAGTTGAAGGACGTGGAAGAGATAGAGGTCGAGACGCCATTCGGGAAACCGTCCGATGCCTTCATCACGGGGACGCTCGAAGGCGTGCGCGTGGCATTCCTGCCGCGTCACGGGCGCGGGCATCGCTTCACGCCGACCGAGCTGCCCTTCAGGGCAAACATCTATGCGATGAAGCTGCTGGGCGTCGAGCGCATCCTCTCGGCCTCAGCCGTCGGCTCTTTGCAGGAGCGTTACGCGCCGCTCGACATGGTTATCCCCGACCAGTTTTTCGACCGCACCCGCGCACGCGCGCACGAGTCCACCTTCTTCGGCGAAGGCATCGTCGCGCACATCACGTTTGCGCACCCTGTCTGCGGCGAGTTGGGCGATGTGCTGGAGAAGGCTTGCGGCGCTGCCACCGTCAGGACGCATCGCGGTGGCACTTATTTGTGCATGGAAGGGCCAGCCTTTTCGACCAAAGCCGAATCCAATGTTTATCGCGCCTGGGGCATGGACGTGATCGGCATGACCAACTTGCAGGAAGCGAAGCTGGCGCGCGAGGCCGAGATTTGTTACGCGACGCTCGCCCTCGTCACCGATTACGATTGCTGGCACGAGGAGCACGACGCCGTCTCGGTCGAAACGGTGGTCGAATATCTCAATAAAAACGTCCGTAACGCGCAGCTCATCATGCGCGAAGCCGTCAAGAGCCTGACGGACAAACCGCGCGGCTGCCAGTGCGGCTCGGCCCTGAAGAACGCCATCTTCACGGCCCCGGACATCTGGCCCGCAGCGACAACGAAGAAACTTGATGCGATAATCGGTAAGTACCATGACAGATAAGGGAAGTGATGAGTGATGAGTCAAAGCATTTACTTCTTACTCATTACTCATCACTCATCACTTTCCCGTCATCCATTTGGAGGTTAGTCTAGATGAAGAAAACGGCCCTGATAACGAGCTTTCTGGCGATGGCCTTGATTTGCGTCGCACCTTCGGCGGCGCGGGCGCAGGGGACGGCCCGGCGCGGGCCCGATGCCGCGACGGTGCGCGACCCCGAGCTTGAAAAGGACTCGCTGCATAACCTGGAGGTCGCGCGCCAGTATTTCAAGTTGAAGAAGGCATACCTCGCCTCGCTCAAGCGTTGCGAGGAGATCATCGCGGGCAATCCCAACTTCGCGAAGATAGACGAGGCGCTCTACATCGCCGGGATGAGCAGCCTCTACCTGTCGCAGAATCGCGGCAAGCAGACGACGAAGCTGCCCGCCGATAAACTACGCGACGATGCGCGCGACTACCTTTCGCAGCTCGTCAACAATCATCCCGAGAGCCCTTTTCGCAAACTCGCGGAATCCGAACTGCGCACGCTCGGGCCTGTGAAAACAAGCAGTCAAAAGTAAGCGGTCAGCAGTGAGCAGTGAGCAGACGAAAGCAGGTTTTAAACTGCTTACTGCTCACTGCTGACCGCTCACATTCTTTATCGGAGAGACTAAAAAAGATGTCCTTGCTCGTAGTCGGTTCGGTGGCCTTCGATGCGGTGGAAACGCCGTTTGGCAAGCGCGAGAGGATGCTCGGCGGTTCGGCGGCGCATTTCTCCATCTCGGCCAGCTATTTCACGGACGTGCGGTTGGTCGGCGTCGTCGGCAGTGATTTCGGCGGCGCGGAGGAAGAGGTCTTCAAGCAGCATCACGTCAACACGGATGACCTTGAGCGCGTCCCCGACGGGAAGACTTTCCACTGGCGCGGGCGCTATGATTTCGACCTCAACACGGCGCACACGCTTGAGACGCAGCTTAACGTCTTTGCGGATTTCAAGCCGAAGCTGTCGGATGCTTCCAGGAGCGCGCGGCTCGTTTTCCTGGGCAATATTCAGCCGGAGTTGCAGCGCGAGGTGCGCGAACAGGTGGCGGGCGCCGAGCTGGTCGCGCTCGATACGATGAACCTCTGGATTGACATCGCGCGCGACGCACTGCTCGAAGCCATCAAGGGCGTCAACGTCGTCATCATCAACGATGCGGAGGCGCGGCAGCTCTCGGGCGAGCCGAACCTGATGAAGGCCGCGCGCAAGATAATGTCCTGGGGCCCGCAGGCGCTGATAGTCAAGCGCGGTGAATACGGCGCGGCGCTCTTTACGCCCGACACATACTTTGCCATCCCGGCCTATCCGTTGGAGTCCGTCTTCGACCCGACCGGCGCGGGCGATACTTTCGCGGGCGGCTTCATGGGCTATCTGGCGAGCCGGGAGAAGCTCGATGAAGCGGCGATGCGGCGCGCCATGATTTTCGGCTCGGTGATGGCCTCCTTCAACGTCGAAGAGTTCGGCACGGAGCGCGTCCAGCGCCTGACGCACGACGAGATCAACGAGCGTTTCAGCGCCTTTCGCCGGATGACCCATTTTGAAGAGATACCATTTGAGAAGGCCGTCCGCGCCGCGCAGTGAAGAGACGCGCGTTTGAAGTTTCGAGTGCCGGGTTCTAAACTAGCCCTGAGCTTTCCAACCCGAAACTCGAAGCCTTAGCTAAGGGAGAATCCATGTTCTGTCCTGTTTGCGAGTCAGAGTATGAGGCGGGCATCAACGTGTGCCCGGACGACAATACGGAGCTGGTCGAGCGCCTGACGCCGGAGAATACCGTGCGCGATCATAGCGACGCGCGCTTCGTCACGCTGCACAACGTCGGCTCACCGGCAGAGGCCGAGATGGTCAACGATATTCTCAAGCAGAACGGCATCCGCTCCGCCGTCCAGTCGGGCGGGATGGACGTGCTCTCGCCGCTGCTTTCGACCACCTCTCCCGGCGCGATGGTGCTCGTGGATGAGCGCGACCTGGACCGCGCGCAGGAACTCTACAACGCATACTTCGGCGAAGACACGACGCCCTTGACGGGCACGACCATAGAGGAAGACGAAGAAGTAAACGATGAGAGAAGCGATGAGAGAAACGATGAAGGCTGAACGCTCCAGGGCTGAATTGCAGGGCTGAACCGCAAGGCCGGGAGCGGCTCTCTTTACTTCATCGTTCAACGTTTATTCTTCATCGCGCATCCCTCATCATTCCGCTGTAATCTTTTCTTTCCGGTTTGATGATGAGCGACGAGGCATCGGGCGCGATAGTGGTGATGATGACGGCGGCCAACCGTGAAGAGGCCGCGCGCCTGGCCGAGATGCTGGTCGGCGCTCGCCTGGCCGCCTGCGTACAGATTTTGCCGGAGATGGAATCGGTCTATCGCTGGCAGGGCGCTGTCGAGCGCGAGCCCGAAATCCTCTTGCTGGCCAAGACGACCCTGGCAAGGTTTGAGGAATTGGAGCGCGAGGTGCGTGCGCTTCACAGCTACGAGACGCCTGAAATCATCGCCCTCCCGCTCGCTGCCGCCTCCGCTCCCTACCTCGCATGGCTCAACGCCAGCACCGCGCGCACGGGCGAATAAGCTTTCTCTCCGGCGGCTAATCCAGACATTCTGCGGCTAGTAATCAGTCGAGACGGTCTTGTCCAGCTTGCGCAGCGAGTCCTGGCTGCGGACGACGATCTCGACCGCTTCCGCGGGGGAATCCGTCAGGTGCAATAATGCCAGGTCGGCCTCCGTGACCTTTCCTTCCGCAAGGATGATCTCCTTTATCCAGTTGACCATCCCGCCCCAGAAAGCCCTGCCGAAGAGGACGACGGGGAAGTTCCTGATCTTGCGCGTCTGAATCAGGGTCAGCGCCTCGAACAGCTCGTCCATCGTGCCGTAGCCTCCGGGAAAGATGATGAAGGCCGTGCTGTATTTGACGAACATGGTCTTGCGGACGAAGAAGTATTTGAAGGTCATCGAGCGCGTCTGGTAAGGATTGCCGCGCTGCTCGAAGGGCAGCTCGATGTTACAGCCGATGGAGAGGCCGCCCGCCTCGAACGCGCCCCTGTTGGCGGCTTCCATGATGCCCGGGCCGCCGCCCGTAATCACTGCGAACCCGGCGCGGGCCAGCAACGCGGCCGTCTCCTGCGCGGCCAGGTACTGCGGATGGCCCGCGGGCGTGCGCGCCGAACCGAAGACGGAGACGCCGCGCGTGATGGTCGCCAGGTTGTCAAAGCCCTCGACGAATTCGCCCATGATGCGAAAGACGCGCCAGGTGTCCGTGTGTGTGAACTCGTCGTGCTTCGGGGTCTCCAGGAGCTGCTCGTCCTGTGTCACCCTTTGAGCCGGATTCTCCCCGCGCTCGCCCTGTTCGGTCATGCGTGCTCTCCTAAACCGCCATGATGTTATAGCCGCAGTCTACGTGAATAACCTCGCCCGTGATGCCCGAAGAGAGCGGGCTGCACAGAAAGAGGGCCGTGTTACCGACCTCTCGTGCCTCGACGTTGCGTCCCAAAGGCGCGCGCTCGGCGTGATGCCTGAGCATCGAGCCCATGTTGGCGACGCCGCGCGCCGAGAGCGTGTTGATCGGGCCGGCGCTGATGGCGTTGACGCGGACATTCCGCTTGCCGAGATCGGCGGCCAGGTAACGCGTGCTCGCTTCCAGAGCGGCCTTCGCCACGCCCATCACGTTGTAGTTCGGGACGACCTTCTCAGCGCCGTAGTAGGTCATCGAAACGATGCTTCCGCCTTCGGTCATCAGCGGCAGCGCGGCCCGCGCCAGCGACGCCAGCGAATAGGCGCTGACTTCGAGGGCGAGCAGAAACCCGTCGCGCGTCGTGTCAACGAAGGAGCCTTCCAACTCTTCCTTCGGGGCATAGGCGATGCTGTGGACCAGAAAGTCCAGACGCCCGAACTCGTCACGGATGCGCTCGAACGCTTCGTCAACCTCCGCGCGAACGGTGACATCGCAGGGCACGACCAGCGAGCCCGCCATGTCGCTCGTCAGGCTCTCCACGTTCTCCTTGAGGCGCTCGCCCTGGTACGTGAAGGCCAGGCGCGCGCCCGCTTCAGACAACGCCTGCGCTGTCGCCCACGCGATGGAACGCTTATTGGCGACGCCGAAGATGACGCCGAATTTGTTTCGTAGCATGGGGAGTCCTTTGGTTAGTGAATGGTGAATAGTCAATGGTCAATCGTGAATGGAAAAAGAGAGAGAGCGGCTTTAAGACTCAGGCCCGTGCTTTTATCTATTGACGATTTACTATTGACGCTTGACCATTTACGCTTGACCGCTTACGCTGCCGCGCTCTGCGTTTCGCCAGTCATCAGGGCCTTATATTCGCCGCTGTCCACCCACTTGAGAATCTCCGAAACGCGCCAGACAGGGAAGGGATGCGTCATTCCAGACGAGATGATGTCGGCCCAGAAACGGTCTAGCGCCTTCTCGTCATAGTTCTTCTGGAAGTCGCGCGCCTGCGCCAGAAACTGCTCGTAGTCAACCTTCGAGGCATAGGTTCCGCCGCACAGCTTCATCATCGTGCGACCGATGATGTGCTGGTCCTGCGTGACGAGCAGCGCGGCGCGGTCGCAGGAAAGCTCGGCGCGGCGCGCCCAGGCCAGCAGCGCCGCGCGCATCGTGCCTGAAAGGAGCTGCTTGGCCACCGCCGCTATCGGCGAGGCGAAGAGCGCGCTGTTGGCCAGGGCTTCGAGGAGGCGCGCCGCCGTCAGGTAGAGCACGTGTTCGGCGTGAATGTGGCCCACTTCGTGCGCGACGACGGCGAGCACCTCCTCGTCCGTCAATCTTTCGATCAAAGATGAATGGAGGACTATGACCGGGCGCTCGACGCCGCCCGTGAAGGCGTTGACGATGGGCGATTGCTGGACGAAGAGGTCCGGCATGTCTACGCCGAGCGTGGTGCAGGCAATCTGGAGCTTGGCGTGGAGGTCCGGGCACTGCTCCGGCGTGACCTTGACGGCGCTGGCCATGAAGATAACGCGAATGGCCGACTCGCCCGTCACGGCCAGCAGCTTCTTCAAAGCCGAGTCTATCCCCGGAATGGCGCGCAGGGCTGCGAGGGCGCGGCTGTCGGCCGGATGCACGTAGTCATGCTTATCGAGTTCCGCAAACTTCTTGTGCGGCTCACCAGAGAGAGGCATCCGGCAGCGCCCGCACTTGGCCGAGCCTGCGGTCTCCCGCGTCTGGTTGCGCTGGCCGCAGTAGCGACAGCGGATGGATTCCTGATTGCTCCCCGCCGGGGCGGATTCGTTTTCTGACATCTCTTGTTTCCTTATCTGAAAGTTCGTTGAGAAGCCTGCCGGGAAGACGCACGCTGTAATGGCTGCCTCGTCGGCAAGTATAATATGTTAAAGAGCAAATGGTGAATCGCAAAAATGGTGAATAGTGAATCGTCAATCGTGAATAGAAAAAGAAAGAGAGCGGCTTTAGGTCTCAGGCCCGTGCTTTTATCTATTCACGATTGACGATTCACTATTTACTATTGACCATTGACTAAGCATCAGTGCTTGAAATGACGAATGCCCGTGAAGACCATGGCGAGGTTGTGTTCGTCGGCGGCGGCGACGACTTCGGCGTCGCGCACAGAGCCGCCGGGCTGAATGACGGCCGTGATGCCGTGACTCGCAGCCTCGTCAACGCCGTCGCGGAAAGGGAAGAAGGCGTCCGAGGCGATGACGGAGCCCTCTACGGGCAGCCGCGCACGCATCGCCCCGAGCCTGACCGAATCCACCCGCGACATCTGGCCCGCGCCGACGCCGACCGTCTGCCCCGCACGCGCATAAATTATTGCGTTCGACTTGGTATGTTTCGAGACCGTCCAGGCAAAGAGCAGCGCCCGTAACTCTTCATCGGTCGGCTGTCGGCGACTGACGACGCTCAACTCCTCGCGTGAGAGGCGGCGTGCGTCGCGCGTTTGTGCCAGCATTCCTCCCGTGATTGTTCTGTATTCGACCCCGGCCTCTGTTTGTGTCTCACCGACGCGCAGGACGCGCAGGTTCTTCTTCTCGCCGAGTGCTGCCAGAGCGGCCTCATCGTAGTCAGGCGCGAGGACTACTTCCGTGAAGATTTCAGTCAGGGCGCGCGCGGCCGCTTCGTCAACCCGGCGATTGAAGGCGACGATGCCGCCGAAAGCCGACAAGGGATCGGTGGCGAGCGCGCGGCGGTAAGCCTCTTCGGGAGATGCCCCGGTGGCGACGCCCGCCGGGTTCGTATGCTTGATGATCGCGCAGGCCACTTCGTCGAAATCGCAGACCAGCCGCCAGGCCGCGTCCGCATCAAGATAGTTATTGAAAGACATCTCCTTGCCGCCCAGCAGCTCGGCCCGCGCGATGCCGCCCGCGTCCGCACCTTCTATTCCGTAGAGAGCGGCCGCCTGGTGCGGGTTCTCGCCGTAGCGCAGGTCGGACAGCTTGTTGAGCATCAGTTCCGAGTAGTCCGGCAGCCCGGCAGCCCCGCCTTCGGGCGCTTCCGTGCTCTCTGCATTAGCCGCCTCGTAAGCACCGGCGAGCAGCCCCGCGTAGGCTTCCATCGCGGCGACGATGGAAGCCGTCGGCGGATAGATTTTCCAGTCATTTGCATCGGCGTCTTCCGGCTGTGAGCCCAGATAAGAGAAGACCTTTGAATCGTAGAGGGCGGTTCGCATGAAAGCGAGTCTCGCCAGCTGGCTGCGCGTGCCAAGTGTCAATGCGCCTTCAAAGCGCTCCATCTCCAGCAAAATCCTCTCGTACATTTCGGGCGCAGTGACGACGGCCACGTGCCCGAAATTCTTCGCGGCGGAGCGCACCATCGCAGGGCCGCCGATGTCTATCTGCTCGATGGCCTCCGCGAGCGTCACGCCGTCGCGCGCGATTGTCTGCTCGAACGGGTAAAGGTTGACGACGACCATGTCGATGGGCTCGATGAGGTGCTGGCGCATGGCCGCGACGTGCTCCGGGTTGTCGCGCTCGGCGAGCAGCCCGCCGTGAATGCGCGGGTGCAGGGTCTTGACGCGGCCATCCATCATCTCGGGAAAACCCGTCAGGTCCGAAACGTCGCGCACTACTATCCCGGCATCGCGCAGTGTCCTGGAGGTTCCGCCCGTGCTGATAATCTCTACATGGAAGCGGCGCAAGGCGCGGGCGAGTTCGACTATGCCCGTCTTGTCCGAGACGCTCAGGAGAGCGCGACGGATAGTGCTGAGTCCCTGTGTGTCTGGTCTGCTCATAAGTTTTTGAAGTTAGAGACCGGCAAACGGAAGAGGAATAACGGGTGCGCTCAATTCGGCGTTTCCGGCTCCAGCCCTTTCAAAGTGTATTCGTCTCTCAGGGCTTGAACCCGGAGCCTGCCGCGCGAGGCCAGGCCGATCTCGATGCGGTGAACCGCGGCCTCTCTCCCGGCTTCGTCAGGATAATAGCCGAGCACGTACTGGCCCGCTAAATCTTCTTCGATCGATTTGAAGACGGGCATCAGGTCGGGCACGGCGTGCGGGTCGAGCGCGGATTTCACGTCGCCCGCCATGAAGTAGCGGCCGCCGGTCTTTTCCGCCAGGTCGCGGAAGCCTTTTGCAGCGGGCCGGGCCGCGAGCCGACCGTCGCGCGGCGCGTAGAGCGGCAGGTGAACGACGTAGATAGAGACGCCGAGCGTCCGCGCCTGGCGAATCACGGCGGGCGCACGCAGCCTGCTGACGGTGTCGAGCCCGTCGCTGATGAGGACGAGGATGCGCCGCTCGGAAGCGGAGCTGCCCTCTCGACCGAACGCGCCCAGCGCGGAAGCGGCGGCGTCGAAGATGGCCGTCCGCTGGCCCGGACGGACGGCCAGCTCGAAGGCCGAGAGCGCCCGGCCGGAATCGGTCGTAAACGGCACGGCCAATTCCGCACGCTCCCCGAAGTGTATGACGGCAACGCGCGAGCCCCGGCCGAAGCGCGAAAAGAGATCGAGCGCCGCCGCGCGCTGCTGCCTGATAATCTCGCGCGTGCTGCCGGAGACATCGAGCGCGAAAGCCAGCGCGACGTGCTCCGTGCCCGCCGCAAAGTACGAGATTTGAACGGGTTGCCCGTTATCGCGGACGGTAAAGTCCGACCGCGTGAGCCCCGCGACGCGCCGCCCGCTGGCATCCGTGACGAAGGCCGGAACCGTCACGAGGTCTGTTCGCACACGCAGCACGTCGCCGGAATCCTCGTCCGCCTGCGCGAGGGTGCTGACCGGAAATGCCGCTAGCAGAAAGATTAACGCGAGAAGCAGAGGGCTTAAGTGCCAAGAGGATGAGAGCGAGCGAGCGGCGCGCGTTGGAGACCGCCTGCGATCAACCGCTGCAAGATAGAGGGTCATGCCTGGGCTCGAACTTAGAACAGAAAGCGCCAGAAGATAAGTACGCTCAGGAGCAGGGCGAGCGTGATAACGATGATCTTGACCAGGCTCACGGGCGGTTCCTCACGCGCGTGGGACGGTTGCCGCCGTCCAACACAAAAGGCGAGTCGAACGGGCCTCATTTTAGTGACGCTCGGCGGGTCTGTCAACGCAGCACAAAGTCCGCGCTCCGAAGCCTGAAGCGGTAGAGCCGGAAGACAAATTCCGCCTTCGACTCTACCGCTTGGGACTGCGGGTTCGAGGCTACTTGAACCTGAGAGCGACGCGCCCGCTGAAGAGCCGCGGGACGCCGACATGCGTGCCGCTGAAGATGGATTCAAAGTTGTAGAGGTAAAGCTCGTTGGTCAGATTCTGAATGTCGAACTGAAGATTGAGCGAGGCCCTCTCTTTTTGCAGCAGGTCCGCGCCGATGGAAAAGTTGAGCACGGTGCGTGGACGCACGCGCCCGCGCCGGAAATCTATCTCCGGGTAAAGACGCGGATCGAAGCCCTCGGCCGTGAATTCTGCGAGCGTCGTTCCGGGCTCAACGTCGGTCGGATAGCCGGAGTCGTAGCGCCCGCCGAAGATGGCGTAGATGCCGGTCGGGTGATGCGTGTAGCTCAACTGGAACTGCGCGGAATTGCGCTGGTCGTGGTCGTTGGCGAATTTCAATCCGGGCACGTCGAGCGTATTAACCGCTTCGCCGAGAAAGAGCCCGCCGTTAATCGGCGTCACGCCGTAAGCGCGCGCGTTGGCGTATGAGACGAAGCCGCGGAAACCGGCAATCTCCGTAGATTCAAGCCGCAGCTCTTCGCCCGTCACGCGCCCCGCAGAGATGGTGATCGGAAAGATGACGCCCGTATCGAAGAACTGGTCCTTGTCGGAGAAGTTACGGATGCGCTTCTGGTAGACGGTCATGTTAAGACGAAAGAAGCGCGAGACCTGCTGCTGCGCGCCGATCTCGAAGGCGTGCTGCTTGTCCGGCAGGATGGGCCGCAGGCCCGCCTGTCCCTGTAGAACGGCCAGCGGCGAGAGCGCGGCGGCCTCCGAAGAGCTGGCGAGCAGCAGATTCTCGGCCGGGGGCGGCTGGAACAGGCGGTTGTAGGAGGCGCGCAGCGTCGTCTGCGTGCGCAGAATGAAGTAGGCCAGCCCGATGCGCGGGCTGAAGGCATCTTCCCCGACGACCAGCCTGTAGTTGTCGTAGCGCAGCCCGACATCCAGCGTCAGGTTCTGCGCCAGCGTGAAGCGGTCCTGAACGTAGGCGCTCAGGGTGCGTCCCGTCCTGCGCCCGCTGAACGCGAAGGGACGCGAGGCCGTGAAAGCGTTGACGGGATTCGGAACGACCGTGCCGTGCTCGTCTATGAAGTCTGCAAAGGGGCTGGTCGGATAGAAGCTGAAGTTTTCCTCGACGGGCGTCCAGGTCATCTGGCCGCCGAGCTTGATGCTGTGTTTGCCGCGCGTCAGCGAGAGAGCCGCGAGTGCTCCAGTGTTTTGCAGCGTCCGCTCCTGAAAGGCGACGACCGGAGTGGACTGCGGATTGCTCGTCAGGCGCGATCTGCCGGAACGGTTGAAGAAAGAGAACTGGCCGAGCGTGGACTGCGAAAAGATGTGCTCGAAGGTGATAAACTGGGAATTATCGCGCTGGCGCTGGCGCTGGTCCTGCCCGGCCAGCTCCTGTTCGAGACGGTTCGCCACCTGAAAGTTAGAGCCACCGAACAGCATCGTCGCGCGCAGCAGGTTGTTCTGATCGAACTGGTAATCGAACCGGAAGAAGCCCTTGCCGGTGCGCCCGAAATTGTGAAAGTTCTCAATCGTCGGCGGGTCCAGAAAACGCTGCGAAGTAGTGGCCGAAAGGTTGGTCAAAAAGCCGAACTTCTTAGTGTGGGTTGCGAAATCCGCGCCCAGCTCGCCGGTCGAAAAGCTCCCGGCCGAGAAGGTCAGGCCACCCTGCGTCGGCGTTTCCAGCCCGGAGCGCGTGTTGACGTTGATGACGCCCGCCAGCCGGTCGCCGAACTCCGCGGGGATGCCGCCCGTCAGCACTTCGACCGTCCGCAGCGTCCGCGCGTCGAGGCTCGTCGAGAAGATGGCCGAGAGATTGTCCGTGATGGGAACGCCGTCAACGACATACTGAACCTGCGATTCGGAGCCGCGCGGGTGCATTCTGCCGTTATCGTCGGTGGCGATGCCCGGTGCAGAGGCGACGATGGCTTCGATCCCGCGAGAGGGAGCCGCCCCGGCCTGGCGCTCGATGAGCGTCTGGCTGATGTCCGTGTCCGACGATGTCCTGTCGGGCTCGACCGTCGCGGCATCTGTTGTGACCGTTACACTTGCGGCCGTTCCTTCGACGGCAAGCGTGAGGTCCAGAGCGACGGCGATGTTGCTTTCCAGGTCAATGGCCTGTTCGACGGCCTGAAAGCCCTGCGCTTGGGCGCGCACTCTGTACGTGTTAAAGGGGACGTTGACCAGCCTGAAAGCGCCCTGCTCGTCCGTCCGAACGCTCTGGCGATAGCCCGTCACGGACTGCACAATCGTCACGGTTGCTCCTGAGACGAGCGCCCCGTTCGGGTCTTTGACCGTTCCCTGGACCGTACCGATGCGCGTTTGCGCCTGCGCGGCCGTGAGGCAGATGAAGAACGCCGCCGCGAGAAAGAGCACGGCCATGGATAATTTCCTGAGAATCATTGCGAGTACCTCTCCGAGAGCCTGTCAAACTGAGCCTTCGCTGGCCTCCGGGCTTCCCGTCTCCGGCAGCCAAAGAGGCAGCGCCGGGATGGGCGGAAGCAAGCAAGCACTGGCGAACGATCTTCGCCGGGAAAGCCACGCCTCCCTTTCAGGGGGCTTAGAGCGTGGGCTTGAGAGTGTGGCTGAGAACGGAGAGGCGGAACGGAGGGGCGCGACCGCGCCGCGGCGCGTCGGTTCGTCCAAGCTGAGAGATGGCGTCCGCGGGAGCCTTGAGGGCCAGGACGGGCGGCGCGGCCAGTTGCGGTAAAGCACTGAAAAGATTGACGAAAAGGTGCTGGTGAAGCTGGCAGATCAGACACTCCGCGGCCGAGCGCGCGAGCGTCTGTGAGGAATCCTCGTCGCCTGATTTGCCGATGGACGCAGCCGCACCCGCCGCGCGCCCGGACGGTAAATTACAGTGCTTGTGCGCGGCCTCGGCCGTCGCCCCGTAGGCGATGAAGACGAGCAGCGCGAGCGCCAACAGGCGCGCAAACGGCGCTTGCGGAAAGCTGCTGGTGGGTCTGGTCTTGCTGGTCACTGATGGAGCGTTATGCTACAGTTTATTTCAACCTGGGAATATAAATACCCGCGTATGGTACTGTCAAATCGGAATTTTCAGCCAGCGCCGCTAATTTTCACTCGCCCGCATAGAATAACCAGATGAGCTTTCGCCCGGCACTTCGCCAGCAGCGCCAATCAGAGCAAGAGACGCGGCCTTCCCGGCGGATTTACAGGCCCGGCGCGTGCCTCATCTTCGCATTTGTCTTCCTCTGCTTTGATGCCGGGGCGGCCGCTTCGCGATTGCCGAATGTGCGAATCAGCGTTATTTCGCTCGCGCCCGCCCGCGTCCACATAGAGGGCGAGCGGGCGTCGGCGGCGCGCGCCTGGTCGTTTCGCAACACGTATGCGGGGCTCACCGGGCTCGGCGAAAGAATCGAGAACTTCTCCTTGAAGGATGCGAGCGGGGCGAATATCGCTGTACGCAGGCTCGCGCCGGGCGAGTATCAAGCGGCGGAGGCCGCGACACGGTTCAGCTACGAGATGAGGCTCGAAGCGCCGCTCCAGCCCACCGATGCGGCCTTCGTCTCCTGGCTGGCCGCAGATTACGGATTCCTGATGCCGGGCGATCTCTTGCCGCAGCTTGGCGCAGAGCCGGGCGGCGCAAACTCCGGCGCAAAAGAGACTGCCGGGCCTGCCCACGCAGCGCTCACTGTGCAGTTCGACCTGCCGCCGGGCTGGGGCATCGCCGCTGCGGGCACGGCGGGCGCGGCGGGCCTCTATGAGGTGGACGACCCTGAAAATGCGGTCTTCCTGGCCGGAAAGGGGCTGCGCGAGCGGCGGCAGCAGGCGGGCTCGATGGAGTTGGCCTACGCGACGACGGGCCAGTGGGCCT
>DASVWH010000061.1:0-10482 GCA_036389715.1 Pyrinomonadaceae bacterium
ATTGAGCGGCTGTTCGCCTGGCTTCAGAACTTCCGGCGGATTGCGATGCGCTTCGACTTCCATGACGAGAACTATCTCGGGTTCGTTCAGTTGGGCTGCATCAGAATTCTGCTCAGATGCTATTTATGAGACTGCTTCTAGTCATCGTAATAGACCTCGCGGAGGGTCAGGCCGTGAGCGGGGGCGGTTGGTCCTGCGTCCGAGCGATTCCCGAGACGGACGGCGCGCTCGATGGTCTCCGGGTCGAGTTCGCCGCGCCCGGCTGCCAGCAGCGTGCCCGCAATGGAGCGCACCATGTAGCGGAGAAAGCCGTCTGCGGCGGCGTGAATCTCCAGCAGGCGTCCGCGCCCGCGCTCGTCAATGCTGTCTGCGATTTCGAGCCGGGTGATGGTGCGAACATGCGTCTGTGCGTCGGACTGAGCGGAGGAAAAGGCCGTCCAGTCATGTTCGCCGACGAAGAGCCGCGCGGCGCTGCGCATTCGTTCCGCGTCGAGCGCGCGGCCCTCGTGCAGCGCATAACGGGCCCAGAAAGGCGACATCACAGGCGCATTGAAGACCCTGTAGACGTAGGATTTCCCTCGCGCCGAATAACGAGCGTGAAAGTCTGCGGGGACGGCTGCCGCTTCGACGACGCGCACATCGCGCGCCAGATTCCCGTTAATCGCCCCGCGAAGTCTCTCGGGCGTCCATTCGCGTTCGAGGTGAAAGCTGGCCACCTGTCCCTCGGCGTGAACGCCCGCATCGGTTCGGCCCGACCCGTGCACGGCGACCTCTCGCCCTTCAAGCAGCGCCAGCACCCGCGCCACTTCGCCCTGCACAGTGCGCTGCCCAGCCTGTATCTGCCAGCCGTGAAAATCCGTCCCGTCATACTGAAGCGTCAATCTGAAATTCATAAGCAAGTAAGTAGTGAGCAGTAAGCAGTAAGCAGTGAGCAGTAAGCAGTGCGAGAAGTTAATGGTGAGCGGTGCGCGGCGAAAGAAGTTAAATAATGGGTGCTGAAAGCAGCAGGCAAGCTCTTTGCTTTTACCGCTCACTGCTCACTGCTCACTGCTCACTGCTTACGGCTCACTGCTTACTGCTTACTGCTCACTGCTCACTCTTTCCGGCTTCCGGGCTTAACGGCTTCGTCGCCGCGTGCGCAGGCTGGGCAGGCGGAGGGCACGACGGCCGGGACATCCAGCGTGGCGAGCGCGCTGCGCGGGACGCCGACATCGGCGCGCCCCGAAGAGCGGTCAATGATAGAGGCCGCGCCGACGACGCGTGCGCCCGTTGCGCGCAGGGCCGCAATGGTTTCGCGCGTCGAGCCTCCGGTCGTGACGACATCTTCGACGACCAGCAGGCTCTCGCCCGGCCTGACGGTAAAGCCGCGCCTGAGCGTCATTTGCCCGGCCTCGCGCTCGGTCCAGATGAACCTCGCGCCGAGTTCGCGCGCGACCTCATAGCCGATGATGAGACCGCCGATGGCGGGCGCGGCGACCGTCTCGATGCCCTGCTCGCGGAACCTCTCGGCCAGCGCGCGTCCGAAGGCGCTGGCCTCTCGCGGGTGCTGCAAGAGGAGCGCGCATTGCAGGTACTGTGTGCTGTGCAGGCCGCTCGACAGGACGAAGTGACCCTCCAGCAACGCGCCCGTTCGTTTGAATCTTTCGATGACCTCTTCGGCTTGCACTCTCCACCTCATTTCAAAAACTTTCCAACGCGCGCTACAATGTAGCCGGATGCCGCTTCGCCGTAATCTCATTTCCGATTCGCCGCTCGTGCAGGAGACCGTCGAGATGCTGCGCGTTTGCGGCGGGCGCGCGCCTGCCGCCGACATCGCCGACATCGTCTTGAAGCTCCCGGACCTTGACGCGCAAACGGCCACGCTGCTCGTCTCCGATCTCATCAGGGACGATTATCGCCTGCGCATCAACGACCGCTCGATGATCGAGCTTGACTGCGAAAACGTCGAATCGAGATTGTTGCACGAGGCCGACTTCGTAGTCGTGGACGTGGAAGCGACCGGGGCCAAGACGCCGCCCTGCCGCGTGATGGAGATCGGGGCCTACCGTGTCAGCGGCGGCCATATCGTCGCCGAGTTCCAAACGCTGGTCAACCCGGAAACGGTTATCCCGCCCTTCATCGTCCAGTTGACGGGAATCACCAACGAGATGGTCAGAAGCGCGCCCATCTTTGCCGACATCGCTCACGACTGGCTGGATTTCGCGGGCGAGGCCGTGCTTGTCGCGCACAACGCGCATTTCGATGTCCGCTTTCTCAATCACGAGATCGGGCGCGTCTTTCCCGGACGCCGGATGATTAACACCTACCTCTGCACCGTGAAACTCTCGCGGCGCATCTTTCCGGGCCTGCTCAACTACCGGTTGCACACCGTCGCCGAGCACTTCGAGATACCGATCATCAACCGCCACCGCGCGCCCGACGATGCGCTGGCGACGGCCGAAATCTTTCTCCGCATGCTCGCCCGTCTCGAAGAGCACGGGGTTCGCGACGTGGCCGGAGCGCGCCTCTTCAGCTTCAATTCCAACGGCAACTGCTAGGGCTCAATCGCCCGCATCCGCGCCCTGCTCCGCGACCTCTCGCTTCCCGCGCCAGAGCCTGCGCCCGACGATGACGGAGACGACCAGGACCACCAGGCCGAGTGCTATCCAGGGGAAATAGCGTTTGAAGAGCGCGCCCGCCTGCTCGCCATAATTGACTACCAGGTAGCCTTCGAGCAGGTAACGAAACGCCCGCCCGCCCGTCACGGCCAGGACAAACCGCAGCAGGCTCAGGCGGAAGACGCCCGCCGTAATAACGAAGAGCTTGAAGGGAAAGGGCGGCGGCAGCACCGACGCGACCAGCACGGAGAGCACGTCGTAGCGCTCTATCCATCCCTTGACCCGCGCCTGCTTCGATTCCGAGAAACGTGAGAGAGCGGCGCTGCCCGCGCGCTTTGAGATGAAGTAGAGAATAACGCAGCCCGCGACGGAACCGGCCGTCGCTGCGGCAGCATAAATAATCATCCACCCCGGACGCTGGCTCGCGAGGTAAATCATCACGGCGTCGGGCCCGCCCGCCATCGGGATAAAGGCCGAATCGAGCAGCGCGATGCCCAGGAGTCCGAACGGGCCGTAGGCCAAGAGGAACTCCGCCACCCGCGCCAGGAAGTCTGTCATGCTAAGCCAGAGCCAGGTCAAACCGTCCGTCCAATCCTTTCAGCACTCATCTCAACGCTCCCGCCTTCGAGAGACACTCCCGGTCTTAATCCTCCCGGTCTTAATCAGAAGTAACGTCCCGGGCGTCGCTCGCTTTACGCTCGACGGGTGGCCCGGCCGACTGCCCTTCGCCGGTCATTCCCGCCGTCGTCGTTATTTCCGCCGTCGTTTCGAGGCCGCCGCTTGCAGCCAGGGCGCGGCGCTTTCTGCGCCCGGCGATTAGATAGATGGCCAGCCCGATGATGCAAACCGCGAAGACCACCGCCAGCAGCGGGAAGCCGTAGGTCTTGATGAAGTCAATCACCTGCCTCCCGTAAAAGACGGCCAGCGCGCCCTCTATGTAGTAGCGCAGCGAACGCGCGATCATGACCGTGATGACGAAACGCCAGCGCGGGTATTCGAGCGCGCCCGCCGTCGCCACGAAAATCTTGAAGGGCATCGGCGGCGGCAGCAGCGCCGGGACGGCAATGGCCAGGAAACCGAAGCGCGCATAGGTTCTCTCGACGCGCTCGATGTGCTCGGCGCGAAATCGCCGGCGCAGGACGGCCTGGCCGCCGCGCCGGATAATCGCGTAGAGGAGCAGGCAGCCGATGACGGACCCGGCCGCCGCGAACAATGGAAAGTAGAAGGCCGCGCTGTGATCGTTGGTGCAGCGGATGACGACCAGGTAATCGTTGATCTCAGGAAGCGAGAGGAGCGAGGAATCGAGCGCACCGATGACGAGCATCGCCGGACCGGCGACGTACATCGGCATCCCCCCGACAAAGACTTCGAGCCACGCGACGACCGCAGTAAAGGATTGACTGAGCCACTGCGCAGTAGAGCGTAACCAATCGAACATAAATCAGGGTAGTGAGCAATAAGCGGTGAGCAGCGAGCAGTAAAAGCTGGAGAGTTGGCCTGCTGCTCCTGCTGGCGGCGGCAGACGGCTCACGCTTAACTTCTCCGGCTGCTCACGGCCTAGCTGCTCGACTCGCTTACTTTCATCTGGCTGGCGTGAAAACGCTCGGCGTGTCATAGGTGACGCCGAAGGTGACGCCGGAGCGGGGGCTAAAGTCGGTCAGGCCAGCGATGCCCGCGAAATCGAAGCGCAGGCCGGAGGCTTTAATCTGCATCCCGAGGCGCGCTTCCGACTGCGATTCAGTGCCGAGCGGCCCGTTGCCGGGGCGCGTATTGGCGCGGCCGTTAATCTCTCCGGCGAAGTTGAGATGCCTGGTCAGGCGAACGATGCTGGCGAAGCCGTAGGTCAGCACGTCGTTCTGCGAGAAAGCCTCTGTCGGCGCGGTGAGGATGGCGATGCCCAGATTCCCGAAGGTATTGACGCGGCCCTCGCGGCCAAACTTTTTACCGATCAGGATTGAGCCGAAGGCGTTGGTCTGGTTCAGACCGATGCCGCGCCCCTGGCTCGAATTGGGCAACTGCACGCCGAAGCGGAAGCCGAGCGACGGCCCGCGCCGCGTCTCGGCGCGCAGCTTGATCTTGGTCGAGAGCGTGAAATCTCCCGTGTCGTTCGTCGAATTGGTGTTGGCCGGATTAAAGCCCAGTTGAATCGGCGCGGGCACGGTCGCGGAGTTGATGCTGAGCACGTTCTGGACCACGCCGTCAATCTGAAACTCGACGTTCGGCGAGAGACCGACGCTGACGCCGATGACGCCGACGCGCGTCAGGTCGCCCGTCAACCCAGAGACCGGAAATTTCGCGTTCTGCACAAAATCAATGCCCGCCTCGATTCGCAGGCTTCCCGGCGGAATGATGTCCACGTCCTCCGTCAGGAGCGGGCGCTGCTGCGCTCCGACGCCGCTCGCGCAGAGCAGGCAGAACAGGAACAGCAAGGGCAGCGTGCATCTGGCATGTAACATTCGCATGATTTTCCGATTAACGATTCCAGGGCAGCTCAATCTTCGTTCAGGTGAATCAAGGCGGATTGTAGCGGCTCGATCACGAGAGCGTCAACGCGCGAACCCGGCTCGCTCCGCTTTCCGCCCCTTCAGCCGCGCTCAGGCATCTTCGCTCGAGATAGACGGCCTCCGGGCTGTGCTATCATAATTTGCGATCAGCCATGGAAACCAGACCCCTGCTCATCGGCGGCCAATGGCGCACGACGGCGAACACACAGACGGTTCGCTCGCCCTACACTGGCGAGGCGCTGGCGCGCGTCTCCTATGCCGCGCGCGAAGAGGTTGAAGAATCAATCGCGGCTGCCGTTCGGGCCAGCGCGGAGATGCGCGCGCTGCCGCGTTACGAGGTGGCCGAAGCGCTGCGGCGGATGGCGGACTACATCAGGGAGCGGGGCGAAGATTTTGCGCGCGCGATTGCCACCGAAGCGGGGAAGCCCATCACGGCGGCGCGCGGCGAGACGGAGAGGGGCGTCCAGACCTTCACCTTTGCCGCGGAGGAGGCGCGCCGCTTGACGGGCGAGAGCGTGCCGATTGATACGCAGGCCATCGGGCGCGGGCGCTTCGGTTGGACAGAGCGGATACCGCGTGGCGTGATCTTCGGCATCACTCCTTTCAATTTTCCGCTCAACCTGGTCGCACACAAGGTCGCGCCCGCGCTCGCCTCCCGCAACGCCATCATCGTCAAGCCGAGCCCGCGCACTCCGTTGACGGCGCTCCTGCTGGGCGAAGCATTCCTGGCGTGCGGCCTGCCGACCGGCGCGCTGCAAATCGTGCCGATGGAGATTCCGGCGATTGACCTGCTGCTGGCCGACGAGCGCGTCCAGATGATCTCTTTTACGGGCAGCGCGGAGGTCGGCTGGAAGCTGCGCGAGCGGGCTGCGCGCAAGGCCGTTTCGCTCGAACTGGGCGGTAATGCACCCGTCATCGTTGACGAAACCGCCGATGTTGACTACTCCATTGAGCGCTCCGTGATGGCCGCCTTCGGCTACGCCGGGCAGGTCTGCATCTCGGCGCAGCGTTTTCTCGTTCACGAACGCATCGCGGATGAATGGACAGAGCGTTTCGTCCGCCGCGCGAAAGATTTACGCACGGGCGACCCGCTGGACGAAGCGACGCAGCTTTCCGTGATGATTACGGAGGAGGCCGCCGCGCGCGCCGAGAGCTGGATTATGGAGGCGCTCGGGGCCGGGGCGCGGCTGCTCTGCGGCGGCACGCGGCGCGGCTCGCTGCTCGCGGCAACCGTCCTCACGGATGTTCACGCGGAGATGCGCGTCTGTTCCGAAGAGGTCTTCGCGCCGGTCGCCACCATCCAGACGTTCGGGGATTTCGCCGCCGCGCTCGCGGACGCCAACAACACGCGCTACGGCTTGCAGGCGGGCGTCTTCACACGCGATATGACGCACGCCATGCAGGCAGCACAGACGCTCGAATTCGGCGGCGTGATGATTAACGACGCGCCCGCATTTCGCGTCGACAACATGCCTTACGGCGGCGTCAAGCTCTCCGGCGCGGGCCGCGAAGGCGTGCGCTACGCGATGGAAGAGATGACGGAGCCCCGCCTGGTCGTGATCGACCCCGGGCACTGAATCATGAACGGTGAATGGTAAATAGTAAGTAAATAGTGAATAGTGAATCGTAAATAGTGAATCGTAGATGTCGAATGGAGAGATGCTCGTTGACTCTCGATGGCGGGTTAAATAAATGAGAAGACAAAACGGCCGTTGCTGCGGAATGCTGCCGCTTTACGTGTGCCTGCTGCTGTTACTTTTGCCCGCGCGTGCGGGAGCGCAGGCGGCCAGTACTGCTCAGGCAGATTCGACGACGCTTCGCCTGGCGGGGCTGCAAAGGGGCGTGACGGTCAGGCGCGACGCGCGCGGCGTTCCCTATATCGAAGCCGCGAATGAAGCTGATCTCAGTTTCGCGCAAGGGTATGTGACGGCCAGCGACCGCCTGTGGCAAATGGAGCTGCTGCGCCGCACGGCGCGCGGAGAGTTGGCTGAAATCCTCGGCCCCGGCCCGAACAATAGTGTGCTCGAAGGCGATAAGCAGCATCGCCGCTACGGCTTCGCGCAGCTTTCCGAAGCACAGGTCGGACAGATGCCGCCCGCCCTCCGCGCGGCGCTCGAAGCCTATGCGCGGGGCGTCAATGCCTACATCGAATCGCTCGACGCCAGGAGTCTGCCGCCGGAGTTTCAGCTTCTGCAACTCACGCCGCGCCCCTGGCGTCCGGCCGACTCGCTCGTCATCGCCAAGCTCTTCGACGAAGTGCTTTCCACCTCCTGGTACGCAGACATCATGCGCGCGGCCTTCGCGGGCCTTCCGCAGGCGCAGCGTGACGCGCTCTTCCCCGAAACATCGCCGCTCGACGTGCTGCTGGTCGGGAGCGACCGCGCGAATAAAAAGGGCGCGTCTTCCCTGCTCCCGGACGCAAGGCCGAACGGCCCGGCGCTTAAAGCGGAGGCGCTCGGCTCGCTCGCAGCGCAGCGGCTGACGGCGCGGCTCACGCTTGAGCGCGTCGGACTCTACGCGGCGGATTCGGCCGCCAGCAATAGCTGGGTCGTGTCGGGCGCGCACACCGTTTCCGGCAAGCCGCTGCTCGCCAACGACCCGCATCTCTCGCCCTCCGCGCCGTCCATCTGGTACATGACGCACCTGAGCGTTCCCGGCTCCAGGATGGCCGGGGTCTCGGTCGCGGGCTTGCCCGGCATCGCCATCGGTCATAACGAGCAGATTGCCTGGGGCATCACCAGCCTTGAGCCGGACGTGCAGGACCTCTATGTCGAGAAGTTCGAGGCGGCGAACCCGCGCCGCTACCAGACGCCGACGGGCTGGCGCGAGGCGGAGGTCCGCCATGAAGAGATCAAGGTGCGCAAGGGCTTTACCGGCAACGCGACCGAAAGCGTACCCTTCGATGTCCTGGTGACGCGGCACGGGCCGATCATCTACGAGAAGGGAGGACAGTCTTTCGCGCTGCGCTGGACGGCGCTCGACCCGCAGTCAAACCTGCTCCCGTCTTTTTACAGGTTCAGCCGCGCACGCAACTGGGACGAGTTTCGCGCCGCGCTCAGGGACTATTCCGGCCCGGCATTCAACATGATTTATGCGGACGTTAAAGGTCACATCGGCTATTACGGGGCCGGGCGCTTTCCCATCAGGAAAACGGGCAGGGGCGCGCTGCCCTACGACGGCTCGACCGATGCGGGCGAGTGGACGGGCTTCATCCCCTTCGACGCGCTCCCGCATCTTTACGACCCGCCTTCGGGCATCATCATCACGGCCAACAGCCGCATCGTCGGGCATGATTACCCGTATCAATTGACGGCGATGCCGCTGGCCGCCTACCGCGCACGGCGCATAGACGACCTGCTGCGCGCCAAAGCGAAAATGACGATTGACGATTTTCGCGCCGTGCAGGGCGACACTTATTCGATCCCAGGCACGACCTTCGCGCGTGAGCTGGTCAAAGTAGCAAACGAATCGCCCGCAGCCGCGACAGGCGATGAAGGTTGGCGGGCCGCCGTCCGGCTGTTGAGCGAGTGGGACGGGCGCGTCGTCCCCGAATCGCGCGCCGCGCTGATGGTCGCGCACCTGCGCGAAGCGTTCGGCAGGCGTGTCCTGGCCGGGACGCTGGGCGCTGAGCTTGCCAGGCAATACTCTTACTCCAACTCGGATACCTTCCTTGACCGCGTCATCACGGAGCGGCCGCGCGAATGGCTGCCGCGGGAATTCAAGAGCTACGCGGAGCTGCTGCGCGCCTGCTACGCAGATGCGCGTGCCGAGCTGTCGAAGAGGTTCGGCGCGGACGAGTCGCTCTGGGCCTGGGGACGCCAGGCACAGGTGCGCTTTCCTCATCCGCTGGCGGGCGTTCCCGTCATCGGCCAGCAGTTTGTGATTCCGCCCTTCCCGCAAAATGGGGCGATCAACAACCTGACCACCATCAACAGAGGACCGAATGTTTCCATGCGCCTGATCGCGGACGCGGCCAACTGGGACCGGACGCAGCAGGGCATCACGCTCGGCCAGTCCGGCATTCCTTCGAGCCCGCACTGGAAGGACCAGCTCGAAGACTGGCGCAACGTGACGCCGCCAGTCTTTCCCTTCAACGCGGCCGCCGTAGAGCGCGCGACGCGGGCCACGCTCAGGCTTGAGCCCGCACAGAGATGAGCGAAAGCCAACAACAGCGCGGGACGCAGCCCGGGAGACGGCAGCGCGACGAGGTGGAATCAGGCGCGGCGTCCTCCGGCCAGGCGGATGTGTCGCCCGGCCAGGCGGAGACATCGCAAGACCAGGCGGAGGCCCCGCCAGATATTGCCCGCGCGACGCAGCGCCAGGCGGATGCCGCCGATGTCGAAGCCGCCCGCGCGTCCCTGCTCCGCGTTTTCTGCGCCATCGAAATCCCTCCGCAGGTGCGCGCACGGGTGCTTGAGCACATCTCGACCCTGCGCGGCGGCGCGAAGCGTGCTCGCGCCGCCTGGAGCCGCGCGGAGAGCCTGCATCTGACCACCAAGTTCTTCGGCGAGATTGAAGAGGCGCGTCAGGATGCGTTGTCGCGCGCGATGGCGCGTGCCGTTACCGGCCTCTCGGCTTTCGAGTTGACGGTCGGAGGCGCAGGCGTCTTTCCACCGCGAGGGATGCCGCGCGTCCTCTGGCTCGGCATCGGCGATGCTTCGGGTAAGCTGTCGCTCTTGCAGCGCCGCCTCGAAGACGAGTGTGCGGCCGAAGGCTTTGCGCGCGAGCGGCGCTCGTTTCACCCGCACCTGACCCTGGCGCGGCTGCGCACGCCCGAAGGAGCGCGCCTGCTGGCCGAGCTGCACCTGAGAACCGATTTCGAGCCCGCAACGTATATAGCGGATGAGCTGGTGCTTTTCCGCAGCCGGTTAGGGCCGGGCGGGTCGCAGTACACGGCGCTGGCTCGCCACGAATTAAAAGGATAAGGGCTGGCGACAAGCCCGCCCGAAGATGAAGCCAAAGAGTTGCCAAAAGCCTTTAGTTGGTCCATTATGGAGGCCGCTTGTGCCTCTCTAGCTCAACTGCAAGCCTGTAAATGTAGCGTGTGCACGAACTCCCACCTTCTGCGCCCCGGTAATTAGTTCTTCAATCGTAATTCGTGAAATTCAAAGCAGACGTAATTTTATCAACTTGCAGAGGTGATGAGTGGTATGCCGGAATTGCGTGGGAAACAAGCGACCCCGGAAGTCAAGGACGAGTGGGTCCGCGCCTACGATATCTTCAGGGCCGCGCCCGGCGATCCTTATGACAAAAAGAAGGATCGCACCCAAAGAATCGAATATGTCGCGCGCCAGCTGAACCTGACGCGCAAGCAGGCCAAACGCAGAGTCAAGAATTACGAAGCCTGGCAGCGCAACATCAAAAAAGGGCTCGTGACGCCT
>DASVWH010000062.1:0-2757 GCA_036389715.1 Pyrinomonadaceae bacterium
TTCCGTCTTCGACGACCCGCAGCTGCGCGAAGCGACCGCCGCGCTCATCTTCTGCGCATCCGATTACGTCGGCGCGTGGGGCGGCATAGAGCTGTTCCGCAGGCGCGGCATCAAGGTTGACGTGATCGCGGGCTCCGTCACCGATTCGCAGATGGGCGAGGACTATATCGAAAAGGAGTTCGGCGTCCCGGCGGGCAACGCGCGCAGAGACGGCGCGCGGCTTTTCCAGATCGTCAAAGAGAAGGTTTCGAGCTTCGGGCCGCAAGTAGAGTGGCCCGCGTCTCAAGCCTCCGATTCGATTGCGAGCTGACACGATGAACCCGAAACTCGAAACCAAAAAATCGAAGCTCCGCATCGGCATCTTCGGCGGCTCGGGCTACGGCGGCGCGGAGCTTCTGCGCCTGCTCCTGATGCACCCCGATGCCGAGATTGCGCTGGTCACGGCTCATGAACAGGCTGGCCGCGCGGTCGGCGAAGTGCATCGCAACCTGTACGGGCTGACCGAGCTGCGGTTTACGCGCGCGCCGGAAGATTTGGAGAGCCTGGCCGGACTTGATTTCGTCTTCCTGGCCCTCCCGCACGGGCAGGCGATGGAGGTTGCGCCGCGCCTGCCGCAGGACTTGAAGGTGATAGACCTCTCGGGCGACTTCCGCCTGCGCGACCGCGACCTCTTTGAGCAGCACTACAACCGCGCGCACACGGCGATGGAAGCGCAGGGACGCTTCGTCTACGGGTTGACGGAGACCAACCGCGAAGCCATCAAGGAAGCGCGTTTCATCAGTAACCCCGGATGCTTTGCGACGGCGACGCTCCTCGGGCTAGCGCCCCTGGTCGCCGCGAATCTGCTCACGGGGCGCGTCATCGTTGATGCCAAGACGGGCTCTTCCGGGTCGGGCGCAAAGGCGGCCGCGAACACGCATCACCCGCAGCGGATGAACTCCTTCTATGCCTACAAGCCATTCACGCACCAGCACGTGCCGGAGATCGAGCAGGAGCTGCGCGCCGTCGGCGATTGGGCCAGCGAGCTGGTTTTCATGACCCACTCGCTGCCGGTTGCGCGCGGCATCTTCGCCTCGATTTACGCCGAGACCAGGAGCGAGACGACAGCAGAAGCACTGCGCGAACTCTTTGCGGATTTTTACAGGGATTCATTCTTCGTCCGGCTGGTCGAAGGCTCGCCCGACATCAACTGGGTCAAGACGACCAACTTCTGCGACCTCGGGCTGGCCCTGCGCGGGCATCAGCTGGTCGTCTTCTCCGCGCTCGATAATCTGGTCAAGGGCGCGGCCGGTCAGGCCATCCAGAACATGAACCTGATGGCGGGCCTCGACGAACGGACCGGACTGATATTGACGGGGAGCAATCCGTAGAAGTGAGCAGTAAGCAGTAAGCAGTGAGTAGTAAAAGAAAGAAGAACTGCTCGGCCGTTGAGCGCATGCTGCGCGCTGTCTACCGCTCGCCGCTGCTTACTATCTACTATCTACTATTGACTATTGACTATTGACGATTTACTGCTCACTGCTTACTGCTTACTAAATGATGACAAAAACAGGCTCAACTCTTGGAGACGTGGCGGCGCGTGAAGACCGCTTTCAGCTGGCGACTTATAAGAAGATGCCGCTGGTGGCCGAGCGGGGTGAGGGCGTGTGGCTCTTTGCGAGCGACGGCGAGCGCTACCTGGACCTTTACGGCGGGCACGCCGTGGCGGGTGTGGGCCATTGTCACCCGCTGGTCGTGGCGGCGCTGCGCGAGCAGTCGGAGCGATTGCTGTTCTACTCGAACCTGGTCTATTCGGCCGGGCGAGCGAGCGCCGCCGAGCGGCTCGTCTCGCTCGCGCCCGCACCCATCAGCAAAGCCTTCTTCTGCAACTCGGGCACGGAAGCGAACGAGAATGCGATGCGGATGGCGCGGCTGGCCACCGGCAGGGAGAACGTCATCACCTTCAGCGGCGGCTTTCACGGGCGCACCGCCGACTCGATCAGCGCGACGGCGCTCGGCAAGTATCGTCAGCTCGGGAAGCCCAATGTGCCCGGCCACCTCTTCGCGGAGTTCGGCGACATCGCAGCGGTCGAAAGGCTGGCGGACGAACGGGTGGCGGCGATTATGCTTGAGCCGGTTCAATCAATGGCGGGCGTGCGGATGGCGGAGCCAGCCTTCTACGGGCGCTTGCGAGAGCTGGCGGACGCGCGCGGCATCATCCTGATTTATGACGAGGTGCAGACGGGCGTCGGTCGGACGGGTGAGTGGTTCTTCGCCGGAAGCGAGGCGGGCGAGCGGGTCGTGCCGGACGTTATCACGCTGGCGAAGGCGCTCGGCAGCGGCGGTCCCGTCGGCGCGTGCCTCGTCAACGAACGGGTCGCTTCACATATCAAGGAGAATGACCTGGGGACGACGTTCGGCGGCGGGATGCTGGCGATGGCAGCCGTCGGCGCGACGCTCGAAGCCATTGAAACGGACGCGCTGCTGGCGAACGTGCGGGCGGTCGAGAGTTACCTGCGCGAAAGCCTGGCGGGGATGCCGGGTGTCGTCGGCGTGCGCGGCCTGGGCTTTCTGCTCGGCATAGAGCTTGAAGAAAAGGCCGCGCCCGTGCACCAGGCCCTGCTTGAGCGACGCATCATCACCGGCACTTCGAGCGACGCGCACGTGCTCCGGCTCCTGCCGCCGCTCTGTTTGAAGAGGGAAGAGGCGGACCTCTTCGTTGATGCTCTGCGGGAGCTTCTATAAATCAAGGGTGTCCGGGCTATGCACAGAGATTTC
>DASVWH010000063.1:0-4753 GCA_036389715.1 Pyrinomonadaceae bacterium
CAATCAGATTACGGATTTCGCCAAGCGTGCGCCAACGCTCCAGACGACGGCGCAGGGCCGCGTCCAGGGCCTGACTGGATTCTGCACGCGCAACGAGATTCCCGACAACGTCTGCAAGGCCATTAACGGGACGCTGACGAGCGCCATTGATGTCACCAAGAATTATGTGACGACGGACCTGCCGGGGCTCGTCGTCGCCGTGCTCGGGTTCATTCCCTGGATGATCCTGATTCCGATTATGTCCTTCTTTCTCTTGAAGGATGTGGACAGTTTCCGGCGCTCGGCCTTGCAGATGCTCCCGCGCGGGCGCTGGCGCTGGCGCGGCGACGAGTTCTTTCAGGACGTTAACTCGACGCTCGCCGCTTACATCCGCGCGCAACTGACGGCCTGCGTCCTGATCGGCACAATCTGTACCATCGGGTTTCTCATCATCGGCGTGCCCTACGCCCTGCTGCTCGGCATCCTGGCGGGATTCCTGGAGTTCATCCCGCTGGTCGGTCCGCTGGTGGTGGTGGTCGTCGCCGCGCTCATCGCCAGCTTCAACTCCGTCTACGATGCTCTCTGGGTGATACTGTTTCTGGCCGTGCTGCGCGTCATCCACGACTACGCGGTCTACCCGCGCATCATCGGCCAGGGGATACACCTGCACCCGCTGGCGGTCATTCTGGCCATCCTCTGCGGGGCGGAACTGGCGGGCGTGGCCGGAATCTTTCTGGCCATTCCGGTGATCGCCATCGCTACCGTCAGCTATCGCCACTGGCTCGAACACAAGGGCAGCGAGGGCATCGTCGCGGACATCCTCAAGCCTGTAGAGACGACGCCCGCCGCTGCCGCGCCGCCGGTTGCGGAGAGCCGCCCGCCCGCGCCGCTTCACGCCACCCCGCCGGATCACCCGGCCCGCGATACGACGCCCGAAGAGATGGCGCGCGCGCGGCCCGACCTGACGACGGGCGAGCTGAAGATGCCGAAGCTCGAAACCTGAAGGGCAAGAGGCCGCACGCAGGCTGAAACGAGCGGCCGCACGCAGACTCGCAGAAGCACGATGAGTTATCGGGACAACTCGTCGTGCTTCTGCGTTTCAACCGCCGTTTGAAATAGACGCGCCGCTACTTTGGGGCGTTGGCGAGACACTCCTTGCGGGCCTTGCGGGCCGCGTTCATGGCATCCTTGCGGGCCTCTCCCTTCTCGGCCCCGGCGGCCTTATTAGCCGTCTTGTAAGTCTCCTGGCACTGCTTGACGGCGGCGATGTGCTCGGCGCTGGGCTTCGTCTTCCTGCCTTTAGCCAACACCGCGGGCGAGGCCGCGGCGAGCGCCAGCGAGAGCGTCAAGACGCTACCGGTTAGAAATCGCTTCATGGTTTTGCTCCTCATCAGGGTTAAGTTGGATTCGCGCGAGCCGTCGAGACGATTCACCGTCTACAGAGGATGGCAATTCAATTTTCCGGGCAGAGAGAGGAGCAAGGTTGAAGGTTCAGGGCGGCCGCGTTGAGGGCATGATTCGAGCTTGAATCCCGTCCTCGACACGATGGCCGCCCGGCCCCCTTCTACCAGTCATTGCGGTAACTGTAGTTGCCAGCCCTGAGTGTGAAATCCGCTCTTCGGGCTTCGCAATCAATATCCGTTGCAAGCAGTGGGCCGGACAGGCGCCGGTTGCCGGGCGTCGGCAAACGGGCGGGAATGCTGAGTAAACGAGCGATTATGCGGTTCAGGCGGGCGCTGCGGGCGGGCCTTCTTCGTGTGGCGACATGGTCGAGAGCTGCCATTCGGCCACGGGAGCGGGGCCGGGCCGCAGCCGCCGGAAAGCAGAGTTAAAAAGCGAGAGAGCCCGGCGTGCATCCGCGTTTAAATCTCGCGCCTCTATCCTTCTACCCTTTTACTTTGCTCTCTTGCCTGGATTGTTCCATCAGCTCCAGAAAGCGGCCGAAGTGGTGCTCGGCGTCGTGCGGGCCGGGCGCGGCTTCCGGGTGATACTGCACGGAGAAGATCGGCAGCGTCCGGTGGCGCATCCCCTCGACGCAGTTATCGTTGAGATTGACGTGCGTCACTTCGACCTCTGCGGGCAGGCTGTCGGCCATGACGGCGAACCCGTGATTGTGCGAGGTAATCTCGACGGAGCCTTTGAGCAGGTCCTTGACGGGCTGGTTGCCGCCGCGATGCCCGAACTGCAATTTGTAGGTCGAGCCGCCGAAGGCACGCCCGAGCAATTGGTGTCCGAAGCAGATGCCGAACGTCGGCACTCCGGCCCGGATCAGGCCGCTGACCTCTTCGACCACCTGCGTCATCGAAGCCGGGTCGCCCGGCCCGTTCGAGAGAAAGATGCCGTCCGGGTGCAGCGCCAGGACCTCTGCCGCGGCCGTTCCGGCGGGCACGACCGTCACGCGGCAGCCCATCCGCGCCAGCTCGCGCAGGCTGTTCGTCTTGACCCCGAAATCGTAGCAGACGATGTGAAAACGCTCTTGGCCTTCGGCCGGGAATTGATAGCTCTGCTTGCAGGTGACGACGCTGGCCAGTTCCCTGTTCTCCATCCGGGGCGAGTTGCGCGCCTTTTCGACCAGGCTCTCCTCTTTGAGATCGAGCGTCGAGAGGCAGGCGCGCATGGCCCCCTTGTCGCGGATGTGGCGGACCAGGGCGCGCGTATCTAGGCCGTCAATGGCGACGATCCCCCATCTCTTGAGGTAAGCGTCGAGCGTCTCCTCCGAGCGCCAGCTAGACGCCACGCGGCTCGCCTCGCGCACGACGAAGCCTTCGACCCACGGGCGCGCAGATTCCGAGTCGGCCCTGGTGATTCCGTAGTTACCGATCAGCGGATAGGTCATGCAGACGATCTGCCCCGCGTAGGACGGGTCGGTCAGCACTTCCTGGTAGCCGGACATGGAAGTATTGAAGACCATCTCGCCGCAGGTCTCGCCCTGGGCGGCCCAGGAGCGTCCGCGAAACGTGCGCCCGTCTTCGAGCGCCAGCAGTGCCGAGTTTGAATCGATAATCATCTCGTTAACAGCCCAGGCTTCAGAGCCACAGTTTCAAAAGTCGCGCCCGTTTTTTGAACTCCGAAGCCTTGAGCCTTGAAGCCTCCCTATGCCTGCGAGCGGAGAAACTGCTGTGCTTCGTTGAGCCAGCGTTTCTCCGTCCGGTATTTGTAAGCGGGCGCGGTCTTGACGGCTTCGATGCAGGCTTGCATCAGGCCCGCCGCCTCGCGCGTGCGGCCCAGGCCCGCCAGCGCGCGTCCCATCAGGTAGAGCCCTTCCGGGTCGGACGTGCGATGCTCCAGAAAGCGTTCGAGGGCTGCGCGCGCGTCCTCGAACTGCCCTGCGGCCAGGTAGGTCGCGCCGATCTCGCGCCAGATTTCATGCTGCGAGTGCGCCTCGTCGTGCGCGACGACCTGCTCGAAGTGCCCGATAGCGGCGGGCAGCTTGCCCTCCGTGCGCGAGATACGCCCGAGCTGGTAATGCGAGTCTATCTCTTCCGCATCTATCTCGACGGCCCGCTCGAAGCGGCGTCTGGCCTCGGCCAGCTCGCCACGCTGCTGGTGAATCAGGCCCAGATTATAGTGGGCCGAGGCGTCGGCCGGGTTGAGAGTCGCGGCTTCCAGATTCTGTTTGAAAGAGGCGCGGGCGCGCTGCGTCCGGGCCAGCTCGCCGAAGTAGCCCCGGAGAAGAAAGAAGAAGAGGAGCAGCAGGAAGGGCGAGCCGAGCACCGTTCCGAAGATGGGCATCAGGATGGGCGCGACGATGAACATCAGAATGCCGCTCGACAGCGTGACGACGGCCGCGCGCAGCCCGGAGAGCTTGAACACTTCGCGGACGGCCATCAAGGCCCAGAACGCGAAGAGCGGCATGAGCAGGAGGACGGCGAAATAGACGGATTGAATGAGCGGCCCGGCGAGCGTCACGGCCATCTCCGGCGAGATGCTGCCCTGCTGGGCGGCGGTGCTCAAGTATTGGCGTAACTCCGTGATGAATCCCGCCTCGACGCCGCTCGCCCTGGCCATCAGCGAGAGGGGAATGGCGATCAGATTGGCCGCCGCCCAGGCGTAAAATATCGCAGCCGTCAGCGCCGCATACTCCTGCTGAATAATCAGGCCGAAGCTGGCGCGGCGCTCGAACAAATTAGCGATGAAGGCCAGGGCCGGGACGAAGATAACGGCGATGAAGAGCAGCGGGACGACCGACTGGAAGAGGATCGCAAAGATGATGGACGGCCCGCGCGAGAAGAGCACAGGTCTGAGGAATTGCCACTGTGTGGAGGAAGCGTAAGCCACCTCTGCCAGCAGCGCCAGGAGCATCGCCGCGGCCAGCGGCGCGCGTTCCCGCACCTCGCGCATGGCGCGCCCCGGCGCATAGAACATCATCAACAAAGGCCGTACCCAGTCCATCATCTACTTCTTAATCAAACCCTGCTACTCGTCGTCCGAGTCCGCGCCTGACCTGGTCGTGGCCGGGGGCGCGATGTTGTATTCGGGGTCGTGCGAGATGACGCTCGCGCTCGACAGCGGCCAGTAACGAAACAGCGCCTTGCCGTAGATATACTTTTCAGGGACGAGTCCCCAGCGCCGCGAGTCGTCGGAATGATCGCGATTGTCGCCCATCACAAAATAGTAGTGGTCCTTGACGACGACGGGCGGGCGGCTCTCGCGGGCGATGTTCAGGTGCGGGTCCAGATACGGCTCTTCGAGGACCTGGTCCCTGCCGTTGCTGATGATGTGGATGCGCCCGTCGCTGACTTCGACGGTCTCGCCCGGCAACCCGATGATGCGC
>DASVWH010000064.1:0-43718 GCA_036389715.1 Pyrinomonadaceae bacterium
TTCGGTTGTTCGTATTGGCGTTGGCGTTACGGTTGCCGGTGTTGCTGTTGCGATTTGCGTTTGCGTTCCGGTTATTCGCGTTGCGATTGGCGTTGCCGTTATTGCTGTTGGCGTTGGCGTTCTTATTGCTGTTTTTATTACGCTTCTCTTTATTGCCATTGCCGTTCGCGTTGGCGTTTGCGGGCGGCGCGGCGTTGGCGTTCGAGTTCTCGGCCGCGGGAGTTTCTTCCGGCTTCTTCTCTTCGACGGTTGCGGGGACGTTCTCGCCCTCTTTCGGCGCGCGTGTGATTTCGACTGCGACGGTCTGTCCGACCTTGACGATCTCGCCGCCGCTGGGCCACTGGTTCAAAATCGTGTCGGGCTTCTTATCCAGGCTGGGCCGCGTGCGCGAGACCCGGATGCTGAGCCCCGCATCGTCGAGCGTTGATTCCCCCGTGAAGCGGTCCTTGCCGATCAGGTCCGGGACTTTGACTTCCGAGCTGCGCAGCGACAGGTAGACGGTCGCTCCCAGGCCGAAGACGAATGCGAGCGCGATTGCCAGGATAATCCCGACCTTTCCGAGCGCCGATAGCGCACGTCGTCCAAAACTCACAGTTCGTTTCATCCCTCCCGCGCTTTTCAAACGCCGACCGTCAAAGCGCCCACTAACCGACCGCGAAGTCTAACACCCACTCACTTTGCGCGGCAAGCGACCCGGCCCTGGCCCCTCACCCGGCCCGCTCGAATGAAGCGATGAAGAAGCCGTCCGCGCCCTCCCTGTGCGGCCAGATGCGCACGGACGGGCCACAGCCTGCGGTGCGTGTCTCTGCGGGAACCTGCCTGAAATCCGTGTTTTCCTTGAGGAATGCGGCGATTACGCCCTCGTTCTCCTCCGTCTCGACAGAGCAGGTGGAGTAAACGAGGCGGCCCCCGCGACGCACCATTTGCGCCGCCTCGGCCACTATCCGCTGTTGCCGCGCCGCGAGTTCAAAAATATCAGACGGTGAGATGCGCCAGCGTATTTCAGGGTTGCGCCTGAGCGTGCCCGTCCCGGAGCAGGGCGCGTCAACCAGCACACGATCAAAAGCGCCCACGGCGAAGGGCACGCCCGCCGACGCATCGTGGACGACCAGGCTTAAGGACCGAACTCCCTGGCGCAGGCTCGCCTCGCGCACCGTCGCCAGGCGATGCTCGTGCAGGTCGCCCGCGACGATTAAACGAAGCCCCGGACTCCTCGCGGCGATGTGGGTAGTCTTGCTGCCGGGCGCGGCGCAAACGTCCAGCACGCTCTCGGCCGCCCGCGCGTCCAGCACGTGCGCGACCAACTGCGACGCCTCGTCCTGCACGTACACCTTTCCCTCGCGCGCCAGCACGCGTAACAGCGCGCCCGCCCCTTGAATCCGCCAGGCCGCGGGCGCGATTTCCGAAGGAGTCAGGAGAGCGCCCGCCGCGCGCAACTGCTCCAGGACCTCCGCCTCGCTCGCTTTCAGCGGGACGACGCGAAAAGCGACCGGCGGAGCTTCGTTAGAGGCGCGCGCGAAGGCTTCCGTCTCTTCAGCGCCGAAGGCTTTGAGCCAGCGCTCGATCAACCAGGCCGGGTGAGAAGTCTCTATCGCCAGCCGCTCGATTGGGTCAGAGACGTTTGCCGCGGGGTCGTAATCGGGCTCGCGCGTCGCACGACGCAGGACCGCGTTGATGAAACCCGACGCCGAGCGCAGCCGTGAGAGATGCGCCAGGTTGACCGCTTCGTTGACGACGGCCGAGGCCGGGATGCGCGAGAGAAAGCGGAGCTGGTAGAGCCCCAGGCGCAAGGCCCTCAGCACAGGGGCATCGAGGCTTTCACTCCGACGACCGCCGGAGTAATGCTCTATTAAAGAGTCCAGCCAGAGCCTGCGGCGCAGCGTCCCGAGGACCAGCTCGTAAGAGAGCGCACGGTCGTCTGCGCGCAGCTCTTCATCGCTCTCGGCCAGCAGGACGGAGGCATACGCGCCGTCTTCTTCGACGCGCCGCAGAATCGAGAACGCGGCCATGCGCGCGGGCGAGACGAGCGCCTGCCCTTTGCCGCGCTGCTCGGGGCGCGCCGCCGCTCTGCCGCGCGCTTTCATCCGAGCACCTCGCCCACTTCCAGCCGCGCGCCGTTGATAAAATCACGCACGGCCATCCGGCGCTTCCCTTCCGGCTGAACCTCCCGGACGACGAGCAGCGTTGCGTTCCCGCACGCGACGACCAATTCATCGCCGCTCGCCGAGACGATCTGACCTGCCGTGCTTTCACTCCCGGCGGGGAGCCCGGCGGAGGCGCGCCAGATGACGAGACGCTGCGACTTATATGTCGTGTAGGCGTTGGGCCAGGGCTGGAAGCCGCGCACGCGACGCTCGACCTGTGTTGCGTCGAGCGCCCAATCAATCAGTCCGTCCTCCCTGCGCAGCAAGGGAGCGAACGTCGCCTTCTCTTCATCCTGTGCGCGCGGCTCTATCTCGGCGAGCCGCGCGAGCGTCTCGCTCAACAGCCGAGCGCCCATTTCGGAGAGCCGCGACATCAGGTCGATCGCCGTCTCGGCATCGCCGATTGGCGTCTCGCGCTGCAAGAGAATCGCGCCCGTATCGAGCCCCTCGTCCATCCGCATCGTCGTCACGCCGGTCGTCGTTTCGCCGCGCACGATGGCCCAGTTGACGGGCGCTGCGCCCCTGTATTGCGGCAACAGCGAAAAGTGGACGTTGAGGCAACCCCTCGGCGGCGCACTCAGGAAAGGCGCTGGAAGAATCCGCCCGTAAGCGACGACGACGGCCGCGTCCGCCCCGTGTGAAGCGAACAGCTTCAAAGCCTCTTCGTTTCTGAGCTTCGCGGGTTGATGAACCGCCAGGCCGTGCCTGAGCGCGAACTCTTTGACGGCAGGTGGTGTGAGCTTGTTGCCGCGTCCCGAAGGGCGGTCGGGCTGCGTCCAGACGGCCGCGACCTCGTGGCCGTCGGCCAGGCAGCGCCTGAGCGTCGGGACAGCGGCTGGCGGCGTTCCCATGAAAATAAGACGCATAAGAGCAGCGAGCAGAAAGACGAAAAGAGCCGATGACGGACGCCGGATGTCAGGCCGGGGAACAGCTCACATCAAGCCTGTTAAATCAGACTGTTAAGTCAGCCAGGAAGGCATTCGCCCGAGCCTGCATCCGCCATCCGGTATCAGCTCTTAAATCGTCGCGCGCTTTTCCGCCGTCCGGCTTTCGCGGGCGGCGATCTTCGTGGCAGTGACCTTGGCCTGCATGAAGAGGCCGAGGTAATCGTGGCCGCCCGCCTTCGAGTCAGTGCCGGACATGTTGAAGCCGCCGAAGGGATGAGCGCCGACGAGCGCGCCCGTGCATTTGCGATTGAGATAAAGGTTGCCGACGTGAAATTCACGCCGCGCGCGCTCAAGCTTCTCTTCGTCCGCAGTGTAGACAGCGCCCGTCAGGCCGTACTCCGTATCGTTGGCGATTTGCAGCGCCTCGTCGAAGTCACGGGCTTTAATGACCGCCAGCACGGGCCCGAAAATCTCTTCCTGCTCGACGGTCGAGCCGGGTTTGACATCGGCGATGACGGTCGGCTCGATGAAGAAGCCCTGCTCGCCGTCCGCGCCGCCGCCAGCCAGCACGCGCCCGCCCTCGGCCTTGCCCTTCTCGATATACTCGTTGATGGTCTTGAAGGCTTTCTGGTTGATGACCGCAGACATCGTCGTCGCAGCGTCCGTCGGGTCGCCGACCTTGATCTTCGACGTGCGCTCGGCGATCTTCTCAAGCATGGAGTCGTAAACGTCCGCGTGAATAATGGCGCGCGAGCAGGCAGAGCACTTCTGGCCCTGGAAGCCGAAGGCCGATTGGACCACGCCCGTCGCGGCATCATCCAAATCCGCGTCCGCTTCGACGATGATCGCGTCCTTTCCGCCCATCTCGGCCACGACACGCTTGATCCAGATTTGGCCCTCCTGCACCCTGGCCGCGCGCTCGTTGATGCGCAGCCCGATCTCCTTCGAGCCCGTGAAGGCTATGTAACGCGTCAGGTGATGGTCCACGATTACGTCGCCCACTTCAGCGCCCGAGCCCGTCATGAAGTTGACGACGCCCGGCGGCATTCCGGCCTCTTCCAGAATCTCGAAGAACTTGTAGGCGATGGTCGGCGCATCGGACGAAGGCTTGAGGACGACCGTGTTGCCTGTGACGGCCGAGGCGACAGTCATCCCGGCCATGATGGCCAGCGGGAAGTTCCAGGGCGGAATGACGACGCCAACGCCGAGCGGGAGATATTCGAGCCGGTTGTCCTCGCCTTCGACCCTTGTCAAAGGCTGCTCTCCGGCGTAGCGCAGCATCTCACGCGCGTAGAACTCGCAGAAGTCTATCGCCTCCGCCGTATCGCCGTCCGCCTCGGCCCAGCTCTTCCCGACCTCGTGAATCATCCAGGCTGACATCTCGTGCTTACGCTCGCGCAGGATCGAGGCGACGCGAAAGAGCAGCTCGGCGCGGTCCGCCGGGGCCACCTTGCGCCAGGTCTTGAAAGTCTCGTTGGCCGTCTCGACCGACTGGCGGGCAAGCTCCGGCGTGGCTTTCTGAAAACGCCCGACCAGCTCCGTCTTCCGGGCCGGGTTGAAGCTCTCGAACTTGGCGGCGGTCTGAATGCGCTCTCCGCCGATGACGAGCGGGTACTCGCGCCCGAGTTCTCCCTTGACCTTCTCGATGGCGGCGCGCATCGCCTCGGCGTGCTGCGGCTGGCCGAAATCGGTGAAAGGCTCATTACGAAATTCGCTGCGCATATCTTCTCCTTGAAAATGATGTCCCTGTCTTAGCTCAGGCGGCCTTAAGGCGTGTTGCCGTTGGTGCTGGTGGCCGTGCCCCTGTCGCCGTTCTTATTGAATCCGGGCGGGACTGTGTTGGTGTTGTGATTGATAACCCCGGCGTCGCCAGCGTCGCTGGTTCCGCCGATGCCCTGGTTTTTGGGGCCGCTGCCAGCGCCCGCGCCTTCGGTCGTGCTGCGCGTAATGCCGGTCGTATTGCCTGTGGTCCCCGCGCCGTTTCCGGTCGTCGCGTTAGAGGCAGACCCTGCGCCGCCGCTGCTACTGCTGCTGCTGCCGCCGCCGCAAGCGCACGAGAGAGCCGCCAACGAGAGTAAGATCGAGAATGTCAGAGTTCGTCGCATCGAGTTTCCTCCTGTGCCTGAAAGCAGGTGCTTTACTTGCAGGCGTTCCGGTCGAAGATATTGGGATGGCGGAATGTTATCACAACCGGCGCAAAAACGCGGTCGCCGCTTTCTCTGAGCGTGCGACCGCGTCTCTCTTTTGATGGTCAACCGGGCGGCGGCCTCTCTTTACCACTCACCGGCTTTCTGTAGCTTCCTGATGCGGCGCTTGACCATCTCGCGCTTGAGCGGCGTCGTCTTGTCTATGAAGACGATGCCGTCGCAGTGGTCCGTCTCGTGCAGCATGCAGCGCGCGGTCAGTTCCATGCCGTCAACCTCAAAGAGGTTGCCGTCGAGGTCGTGTGCGCGGACGACGGCGCGGAACTCGCGCTCGACCGGGAAGAAGATGCCCGGAAACGACAGACAGCCCTCCTCGCCCTTCTGCTCGCCCTCGACGCGCAGGACTTCTGGATTAATCATCACGATGCGTTGCGCGGGGTCTTTGCCGACCGAGCAGTCCATCACGAAGAGGCGCTTGGAGACGCCGACCTGCGGCGCGGCCAACCCGACGCCCGGCGCGGCATACATCGTCTCGAACATATCCGCGACCAGCTTCTTCAGGTTGTCGTCAAATTCCGTGACCGGCTCGCCCGGCGTCAACAGCACGGGGTCCGGGTAATGTACGATCTTGAGCAGTGCCATCTTGCTTGTCCTTGACTTGAAACGAACCGCCGACGGGCATCCCATCCCACCAAAGTATCGAATGCAACGATGATTTTACGATAAATACGGCCCGCGCGCCAGCCGACAGATTTAGAGGCGCGGGCCGCCCGCGGCGTTGCCACGCAGGCGCCGGGATGAAATGAAGGCTTGCCGGTAAGAGTAAGGAAGATAAAGGGTTAAGGGTGAAAGCGAGGGAGGGGAAAATGAGAACAGCTCGACGCCCGGCTCTACTCTTTCCCCGGCAGCCCGGCCGTTAGCTCTCTCATCCGGCGAGCTTTTACCTCATTAGCCCGCCTCGCCTGGCCGAGTTCTCCCTTTAGATGAGCTAAATGATTTCCGGCGCGGAGTAGGCCGCCGTGAGGCCGTGCGCGGCTTCGTTCAGAGAATAGCTGTTTCTCTCGACGGGGGGCAGGGCGGCTGCTTCGGCCAGCGCGAAGCAGTGCCTGCGGTCGTCGCCGTAACCGAAATGCCAGCGCGACTCCAGGCGGCGAACGCTCAAACCCGCCTCTTCCAATAAGAGCTGTAGGTCTTCGCTCCCGCCGAGGGTGTGCGCGTGTCCGGGCGTGTGGCTGGCGATGGGAATCGTCAGGACGAGCCGCCCGCCGGGTTTGAGCGCGCGCCGGATTTCCCTGATGGCCGCGCGCGGCTCCGGCGTATGCTCGATCACTTCCGAGGCGACGATCATGTCCAGAGAGGCATCGGCGTAGGGCAGGCGGGTGAGATTGCCTGTGTTGAAGCAGGCGCGTGCCGCCACGCCCTTGTGCTGTGCCAGGCGGCGCGCGTAATCAACAGCCGCCTGGCTGATGTCCAGCCCGTATCCCCGCCAGGAGGGTTTGACCATCAGGACTTCGCTGAGAATAACGCCCGAGCCGCAGCCTAGGTCCGCGACGCTCGCGCCGTCGGCGCAAATGAGGCCGACGGCTTCCCTGACGAAGTTCAGGCGTGCAGTCGCGGAGGGCTGAAAGGCGTAAGTGAAGTGTGTCACGACCGGGTAGAAGGACTGGTCGTAGATGCTCGCCCGGGCCTCCTCGAACGGCAGGTGAGCCGCGCGCTTCAGACGCAGCCTGACGTAGCGGCGCAGCATCGCGGCTATCTCCGCGGGCGATGCGCCCGTCACGGCCAGCAGGTCCGCAATGATCCGGTCGGCGCGCCCCAGCATCCCGGCCGCATCGAGACCCAAGCGCCCGGCTATCCAAGGGCCCAGCGTGCTGTACCCGGCCAGGCAGCAGCGTTCCCAGAGCGGTGCTATCCCGGCATAGGCGCGCGCCAGCTCCAGACAGTGCGGGTGCTTCCCCAACTCCGCTTTTCCAAGCAGTCTCAACTCAAACGACATCATCTGTTCCCCGGTTAAATAAGCTCAGAGCATTAAGCTCGGAAACAGACTCTGCAAGAGATGTACCGCCCCGGCGTCGGCGCAGTCACGGCGCGGCGCGCGTGCCGCCGGAGCCCGCAATCAGCCTCTTTCGGCCGATTTTTAAAGGGCAGGCGGAGCTTGACGGCGGACGGCGGCGGCGCTCGATGCCGGGCCGAGGCGGCGGCGCGCCATCACTGTTGGAGCGAAAATCTTTCGCGCAATAAAATCGCGGCGGGCGGGCCAAAGGTCCGGGGCGGCGCACGACCGGCCCTTTGCCGCGCCGGTTTTGTCGCGCAGGCGGACGCCGCTGGCTCCGCGTCTACGGACGGCGTCTTTACGTTTCAGGACTTCTGTTTTATGGTACGAGCCGAGCAACCGTAGATTGATCTTGATGGATAGATGCGTCCGGGCCGAACTCTCCCCGGCTGGAGAATGAGCCGCAGGGCGGATGCCGTGACCGTTTCACCCTATGACAAAAGACAGGTCGGTTAAAGAGGCAAAGCAAGAGGTCGAAGACGCGATTGACGATGCGGCGGCCAGTCCCTGGACGGAGCGGATCGCGCGCTTCGGCTATGCGACCAAGGGAGTGGTTTACATGATCGTCGGAGGGTCGGCGACGATGGCCGCCGCCGGGTGGGGCGGGGAGACGACGGACCTGCGCGGCGCGCTCCAGAACATCGAGACGCAGCCCTTAGGCAAGCTCGCGCTCGGCGCGGTCGCCTTCGGCCTGGTCGGCTACGTCATCTGGCGCTGGTTGCAGGCCGCCGCCGATACGGAGCATAAAGGCACGACGCTCAAAGGCATCGGCGTCCGCATAGGCTATTTCTGTAGCGGCGCGGTCTACGCCGGGCTGGCCTTCACGGCCGCGAAGATACTGATTGACATAGACGAGCCGGACAGTACGAGCAAGACTCAGCAACAGTGGATCGCGCGTTTGATGAGGCTGCCTTACGGGAGTTGGGTGGTCTATCTGGCCGGGGCGGGCGTCATCGGCTTCGGGCTGTATCAAATCTTCAAAGGCTACAGGGCCAAGTTCCGCGAGCGGCTCAAGCTCGGCGAGATGGGAGAGTCGAAGGACACCTGGGCGACCTGGAGCGGGCGCATCGGCTACGCAGCGCGCGGCGTCGTCTTCTGCATCGTCGGCTACTTCCTGATCCAGGCGGCGCGCCATTACAACCCGCAGGAGGCCGAAGGACTGGACCGCGTGCTCGACACCCTGGCCCGCCAGGCCTTCGGTCCCTGGATACTCGGCACGGTCGCCGTCGGCCTCATCGCCTACGGTTTCTACATGCTGGTCGAGGCCCGCTACCGCGTCATCGCCGGTTCCTGACGACGGAGCGCGAGTTTGATAAGCGTTATGCTCTTGCGCAGCGCCGGTTAATAACCGCGCAACTGCTCTCGATACCCCTCGAAGTTTCGCCGCATCTCCCCGATGTTGTCGCCGCCGAATTTCTCGCGCATCGCCGCGGCCAGGACGAGCGCGACCATGGCTTCGCCGATGACGCCCGCCGCCGGGACCGCCGTCACGTCCGACCGCTCGAAGGCCGCAGACTCTTCCAGCTTGGTATCTATGTCAACGGAACGCAGCGCGCGGCGCAGCGTCGAGATGGGCTTGAGATGGCCGCGCACGCGAACCTCTTCGCCGTTGGTGATGCCGCCTTCGAGGCCGCCCGCGCGGTTGGTCTGGCGAATAAACCCCTTCGTCTCCTCGCTGTATGCGATCTCATCGTGGACTTCGGAGCCGGGCAGGCTGCTCGCCCGCGCGCCCGCGCCGATGGCGACCGCCTTGACCGCCGGGATGGACATCACCGCCTGGGCCAGCAATCCGTCGAGCTTCGAGTCCCAGGACGTATGCGACCCGAGTCCGGGCACGACGCCGCGCGCGACCGTCTCGAAAATGCCGCCGAGCGTATCGCCCGCGCGCCTGGCCTCATCTATCAACTCCACCATCCGGCTTTGCGCTTGAGCGTCGGCGCAGCGCAGCGGCGCATCATCCGTAATGGCGGCAATGGCTTCCCACGCAAGCTCAAGCGGCTCTTGCGGCACGCCCCCGAGCTGAATCACATGGCTGCGAATCTCGACGCCGAAGAACGCGAGCAACTGTTTGGCCAGGGCTCCGCAGGCGACGCGCGCCGCCGTCTCACGCGCCGACGCACGCTCCAGAATGTTTCGCAAATCGCGCGCCCCGAACTTCTGCCCGCCCGCGAGGTCCGCATGGCCCGGGCGCGGGCGCTTGACCCGCCGCGATTTCTCAGGCGGGAGGTCGGATGGTCCGACCGACATCACTTCGTCCCAGTTGGCCCAATCCTTATTCTCGATCATCAACGCCAGCGGCGAGCCCAGGGTGAGGCCGTGGCGCACGCCGCTGATAATCTCGACGCGGTCGCGCTCGATCTTCATCCGCCCGCCGCGCCCGTAGCCCCACTGCCTGCGCTCCAACTCGCGGTCCACCTGCGCGACATCAACCGCCAGCCCCGCGGGCAGTCCTTCGAGCACCGCGACCAGCGCGCGACCGTGTGATTCTCCTGCGGTGGTGAAACGAAACATAAGAGCTGTGACAGGAAGCAGGCGCAAGCGACAAGATTAAAACTCGACCTGTTCTATCACTTGTCACCCGTCACATCAAGGAGTTCTTCCGAGAAAATATTGCCGCGTCCGAGGATGCAGGCCGGGTCGAAGGCGCGTTTGAGGGCGGCCATCTCGCAGAGGTGCTCCGCGCTGTAGAGCAGGCGCAGGTAGTCGCGCTTGAGCTTGCCGATGCCGTGTTCGGCGGAGACAGTGCCGCCCGCCCGCACTGCGCGACGAACGAACTGTAGGTAGAGAGCGCGCGCCGCTTCGGCCTCGCTCTCGTCTTTCGGCATGATGTTGACGTGGACGTGATTGTCGCCGATGTGTCCGAAGATGACGGACTGAAGTCCGGCCTCCCGCAGCGTGTCCCGGTAGAAGCGCAGCATCGCGGGAAACTCCGCGTCGGGCACGGCCATGTCGGTCGAGACTTTGCGCTGGCCATGATGCGTCAGCCATTCGTTGACGAGCACCGGGAGTTGATGCCTGAACTCGCGCATCTGCTCGCGTTCGCGCTCGGCCGTCGCAAACCAGGAATCGTCGAGCAGCGCATCATGGCGTTCGAGCATGGCCAGCCATCCGTCCATCAAGCTCTCTTCCGTCCCGGCGCTCGTCTCCTGCTCGAAGAAGACAGCGCCGGTCGCCGACTCCGGCACGAGCGCATAACGGCGGCGCAGGAAGCGCAGCGATTGGGCGTCGAAGTATTCGAGCGCCCGCGCGTCGAGCCCGCCCGCGCCTTCATCTTCGCGGGCTCGCAAAGAAGCCTCGCGTGCCTCGCGCACGAAGGCCAGCAAGCTCTCCTCGCTCTTGAAAAAGACGACGCCGCCAAGGACGTTCTCAGGCATCGGGAGCAACCGGGCCTCGACCTCGGTGATAACGCCGAGCGTGCCTTCGCTGCCGATGAAGAGGTCAATCGCATCCATGCCCGGAGCGACGTAATAGCCGGATGCGTGCTTGCGCGTTTGCGGCATGCTGTAAGAAGGCAAACGCGCATCGAGCCTTCCGCCGCCCGGCAGGGGAAGACTCACGCGGCCGTCCTGGTCCGCATAAACCGCGCCGCGTCGCAGGTCGATCACGTCGCCCGTCGTGAGGGCTATCTGGAGACGGCGGATGTGTGGGCGCGTCGGGCCGTACTTGAAGGTGCGTGCGCCCGAAGCGTTGGTCGCCGCGGTCGCGCCGAGATAACAACTGCGCTCGGTCGGGTCCGGAGTGTAGAGCAGCCTTTGCGCTTCGACGGCACGCTGGAAATCCGCGAGGACGACGCCCGCCCCGGCCACCGCCCGCCCGCCGCTCTCTTCCCTGACTATCTCCACGATGCGGTTGAGGCGGTCCGTCGCGAGCACGATGCCGCCGAAGGGCACGCGCCCGCCGACGATGCCAGTGCCAGCGCCGGAGACGGTCACGGGCGTTTGCGTCCGCGCCGCTTCGGCCAGCACGGCTGCAACCTCCTGCGAGTTTTCAGGGAAGACTACGCGCGCGGCGCGGCCGCCCCGCATGTTGCTCGCGTCCGAGAGAAAGGAGAGGGTCTCGTCCGGGTCTGACTTAATCAACATAGAGATTGAAGAGATTTATTCATCGATTCATTGATTCATTCACTCATTTCATCATTTAACAATCCACCCGGGAGACTGATGAATCAATAACTAAACGTCTAAACGTCTCAATGAATCAATGACCGCATCAATCACGAGTCACTCTCTTTCCCCTTACGTCATCTGTAACTCACGCTCTCGCAAGTACTTGATGCGGTCGCGGATTTCTGCGGCGCGCTCGAACTCGAAGCGGCGGGCCGCCTCGCGCATCTCGGCTTCGAGGCGCGTGATGGTCGCATCAATGTTGTCGCGCGTGTACTCCTCATACTCTTCGAGGTTGAGCGGCACTTTGAAGTAGTCGGCTTCGTAGGCGGTGACGAGCGTGGCCTCGACCGGCTTGATGATGGTCTGCGGCGTGATGCCGTGCTCTGTGTTGTAGGCCGCCTGGATGGTGCGGCGGCGATTGGTTTCATCCATCGCGCGGCGCATCGAGTCCGTGATCTTGTCCGCGTAAAGGATGGCCTTGCCGCGAGCGTTGCGCGCCGCGCGCCCGATGGTCTGAATCAGAGAGCGCTCGGAGCGCAGGAAGCCTTCCTTATCGGCGTCGAGAATCGCCACGAGCGAGACTTCCGGCAGGTCCAGGCCCTCGCGCAGGAGGTTGATCCCGACCAGCACGTCGAACTCGCCGCGTCTTAGGTCGCGCAGAATCTTGATGCGCTCCAGGGTCTCTATGTCCGAGTGAAGGTAGCGCACGCGGACGCCGACCTCCGCGAAGTATTCGGTCAAATCCTCCGACATCTTCTTGGTCAGAGTGGTCACCAGGACGCGCTCGTTGGCCTGTGTGCGGAGGCGGCATTCTTCGAGCAGGTTGTCAATCTGCCCTTTGACGGGGCGGACTTCCACCTCCGGGTCCATCAGGCCCGTCGGCCGGATAATCTGCTCGACCACTTCGCCTCCGGCCTTCGTCAACTCGTAAGGGCCGGGCGTGGCCGAGACGTAGATGGTCTGCCCGATGCGCCCCTCGAACTCCTCGAAGTTGAGCGGGCGATTGTCCATCGCAGAAGGCAGGCGAAAGCCGTATTCGACCAGCGTGCGCTTGCGCGACTGGTCGCCCTTGAACATTCCGCCGATCTGCGGGACGGTCTGATGCGATTCGTCTATCACCATGATGGTATCGCGCGGCAGATAGTCGAGCAGTGTCGGCGGGGGCGCGCCCGGAGGCTTGCCCGTCAGGTGGCGCGAATAATTTTCGATGCCCCGGCAGAAGCCCATCTCCTTAATCATCTCCAGGTCGTACATCGTGCGTTGATGCAGGCGCTGCGCCTCGACCAGCTTGCCCTCGGCGATGAGCTTCGGCTCCCACCACTCAAGCTCCTCCTTGATGGTCTTGATGGCCCGCTTGACCGTCGGCTTCGACATCACGTAGTGCGACTTCGGATAGATGGGCAGGCGCGAGGTGTGCTTGTGCAGGACTTCACCGAGCAAGGGGTCAATGGTCGAGACGGTATCAACCTGGTCGCCCCACAGCTCGATGCGATAGGCCTGCTCCTGGTAGCTCGGATAAATCTCGACGACATCGCCGCGCACACGAAAGCTCCCGCGCCCGAACTCCACGTCGGAGCGCTCGTACTGAAGCTCGACCAGCTTTTGCAGGAGCGCATCGCGCGTCAGACGCATCCCCGGCTCGACGAAGAGCAGCATGCCGTAGTAGGCGTCCGGGTCGCCCAGGCCGTAGATGCAGGAGACCGAGGCGACGACGATCACGTCCCGGCGCTCGAACAGCGCCCGCGTCGCGGACATCCGCAGGCGGTCTATCTCCTCGTTAATCGCCGCATCCTTTTCGATGTAGGTGTCGGAGGCCGGAATGTAGGCTTCCGGCTGGTAGTAGTCGTAGTAGGAGACGAAATACTCGACCGCGTTTTCGGGAAAGAAGGTCTTGAACTCCTGGAAGAGCTGCGCGGCCAGCGTCTTGTTGTGTGCGAGGACGAGCGTCGGGCGCTGCGTTCTTTGGACCACGCTGGCGACGGTGAAGGTTTTGCCGCTGCCCGTAATGCCGAGCAGCACCTGGTCCTTGGTCCCTTCGTCAAGGCCGCGCACGAGGGCGTCAATGGCCTGCTGCTGATCGCCCTGCGGGCTGTATTCCGAGCGGAGTTGAAAAGCCATAACAGGGTAAATAGTAAATGGTAAATCGTAAATAGACAAAAGGGCCGCGTCTATTCACGATTTACCATTCACTACAGACGATTTCCGGTTAGCGCTTTACTTGGCTACGGAAGAGGCGTCCGCCTGGCTGCTGATCTGGTAGATGGCCTCCATCACGGCCGAGCGGACTTCCGTCGGGAGCGAGCCGCGGACGGCGAGGCGGCGGAAGGCCGGGAGAATCTCCTGCTGGCCGCTCAGGGCGAGCAGTTTGACGACGGCCAGGCGCACTTCGTTGTTCGGGTGCTCCTCGATGGCGCGCATCAGCGGCTGCACCTCGCCCGCCTTCGACATCAGGAAGAGCAGCGAAAAGGCGTCGTAGGTCTTTTCGCGGCTCTCGCCCATCAACTGCCCGATGGCTTCGCTGGCGAGCCCCGAAGAGGCGACGGCCGCGCCGATCTTGCGGCGTCGTTCCGAAGGCGCTTCGCGCAGGGCGCGCGTGAAGGACCCGGCGCGGTCCGTGTTGAGATTGAAGAGCGAGCGCGCAGCCGCGTTGCGGACTTCCGGTGCGGGGTCGTCAAAGGCCGCGCTGATTTCACGGAAGGAGTCTTCGCCGCCGACCCTGCCGAGGTCCGTGACGGCAGCCGCGCGCTCCTCCGGCTCTTCACTGCCGAGCCGTCGCATGATGGCGACGGGGACGGTCGAAAACTCTTCGTCGGCGGGCGCGATGCTCTTATCCGCTGTTGCTGAATCGTCCGCGGTCGCGGCTTCTGCCGAGAGCCCGCCCATATCGCTGACGGCATCCGCCTGCGGTACGCCTGTGCCCGCCGTCTCCGTCAGAGGCTCGACAAAGACCGCGGGCGTTTCCATCTCGACGGCGGAAGGCTCGTCGAAGAGAGACTGCGCCTGCGGCATTGGTGTCGGCTGCTGTGAGCCGATGACGTTGCGCTCGTCAACTTCGATCTCGAACCAGCCGGTCTCCGTCCCGTCATTGCGCTCCAGCAAGGCTTCTTCCGGCCCGAAAGAGGAGGACGGCTCGACTGGAATCGCTTCGACCTCTTCGACCTCAGCCTCTGCGGCGACCTCGTGGCCGGGCCAGGGCGTTTTCGCCGCGAGATGCGCGGCCTCTGCTGCGGCCCCTTCTTCGGCGCGGGGGCGTTCATCTTCTTCGATGCGCCAGCGCGCTTCCTGCTCCGCGCTGAGGCGGGCCTGCTTTTCTTCCTCCTGCCGGCGTGCGTCTTCCTCCGCGGCGGCAATCCGGGCCTGCTCTGCGGCACGCAGCCTCTCGGCCTCTTCCTCTTCGGCCTGAAGACGCGCCTCTTCGTCCCGGCTCGCTGCCTCTTCAGCCTGAAGACGCGCTTCTTCCTCTGCGCGTCGGAGCGCGGCATCCTCCTCTGCCTTCCTTTCGGCTTCGAGACGGAGGCGTTCTGCCTCTTCGGCGCGCTGGCGGGCTTCTCTGAGTTTCAGCGCGGCATCTTCGTCGGCACGGCGGCGGGCATCTGCCGCGGCGCGCTCACGCTCTTCTTCGGCACGGCTGCGGGCTGCGGCTTCCTCAGCCTCGCGGCGCGCTTCGGTGTCGTCTTCGACGGCATCCGAACCGGCGGCTCCAATCAGGGCCGCGCCGCCCGCTAGGGCCAGCGCGCCGCCCGTCAGCTCGGCCGTCGAAAGCCCCGCGTCGGCGGACTCCGACCCTTCGGCTTCGAGCGTCTGCTTCCCGGCCTCGGCAGCGAATGGCGTAAGTTGTTCAGGCTCTTCGACTTGAGCCTCTTGGAGCGGGGCCTTGGCCACGGCCGCTTGAGTCTCAACAAGAGCGGCTTGGGGCTCAACGTCGGCGGCGCTCGCGTCCATCGTGACGGGGCTGACCTCGGCCGTGACGGCGCTCGCGTCCGCGGCCGGTTCCGCTTCTATTTCCGCCGCCGGGGAGGTCTCTGCGGTCTCCGGGGCCATCGCGGCGGGCGCAGTTTCGAGCGTCACTTCATCGGTCGCGGCGGGCTCGGGCGCGGTGACGAGCGTGACTTCTTCAGCCTCAAGAGGGCTGCTTTCTGCGGCCGCGACAGCGCCGCTCTCTACGGTCTCGACTGCGCTACTACGGCTGGCCGTGATGGCGCGCTCGATTAAAGCACGCGGGACTTTTCTATCATGTTCGCTCTCAAGCAGGGATTCGAGGGGCGCGACGGCGTCCGGGTCGCCCATCTCGGCCAGGGCTTCGACGGCGGAGCGGCGCACTTCCGGCGCATCGTCCGCGAGCGCGGCGATCAGGTGCGGCGTCGTCGAGCGGTCACGGACGAAGCCGAGGGCCCGCGCGGCCGAAGCACGCTCGGCCGGTGCGTCCGCGGTCCGCAGGTCGTAGGTCGCTTCATCCAGGTAATTGTGCTTGATGAAGACTTCGCGCGCACGTTCGCGCCGTTCGGCGCTGCGCCCGGCGAGCGCGGAAAGGAGCCCGGAGACGACCAACTGGCGTGTGCTCCTGTCGGTCGAAGCGATGACGGCCTCGTCATAGTCCTTGCCTTCGAGCAGCGCGTTGACTTCAGTTTCGGCACGCTCTACGTCGGCAGGCTGAACGGCTGTCGCCTCTTTCGCCTGCTCGTCTTCAACCGCAGGCAGGACGGCGGCTTCGGTCGTCTTCTGCTTCTGCGCCGACGGGACGGCGACGCCCGCAGTCGAAGCTATGGCCGCAGCATCGAGGGCTGCGGCGGCAGAGGGCTGCGGCAACGCGGCGGGAGTTGCGACGGCTTTCTCTTTGCGCGCGTCCTCGGTCGTCTCTTTCGTCTCTTTCTTATCCGCCCCGGCGGTCGCGGCATTGCGCTCTGCCCTGCCGCGAGTGGCCACGAGCCCGACGATGCCCAGGAGCAGGAGGGCCGCGATTAAGATTATCAACCAGTTCTGCGCGAGCACTGTTCCGAGCGACGCGCCGGACGAGGAGGGCACGGCGGTCGTCGTCACGGGCTGCGTCACAGGCGGCGGCTGGACCTGCGCAATCTGTTCGGGCGGCGCCCCGGCCTGAGTCTCACCCGTTGCTGCTTCGCCAGCGGAGGGCGACGGCGCTGACTCCGCAGGCAGCGCCGGATTCTCCGTCCCGGCCGCCAGCGGCGGAGTCGCAGCCGGTTCGACGCCCGGCACGACCGGCGCAGTCCGGCCCGTGACGCCGCCGGGCGTCAGGCCAGGGTCTGTGACCTGGCCCGTGTTCGGATCAACGATTCGCGGCGGCTGTGTCCGTGAGCCCGGGATGCCCTGGTTATTGGCGGCGGTCGCGGCCGGAGTTGCGGCGGGCGTCGGGGCCGTCCTGGGCGTATTCGTGTTGGCCGCGGCGGGCGCTGCCGTGCCCCCGCCGGGCGCGGTCAGTTCGACATCCAGCTTATTGAACTTCTGATTAACGCGCGCGTTCGTGCCCGGCTGGAGCCTGAAAGAAAGGACGGTGTCGTTGCCGCGTTTCTGGACCTGAACGTCTTCAAAGCCGCGCCCGCGCAGGCTGCCCTGGGCGCGCGGCGCGCTCGCCTCTGGAATCACGACGTAGTAGCGATTGCCGTTCCTGTAGGCCGAATAGTCGTTGAGCGGCACGTCCGAAGTGATCGTGATGCGCGAGCCTTCGGCCGTGTCGCTGCTGCGCAAAGGAGTGATGTTCTTCTTCTGCGCCGCTGCCTGAGTAGTCTTTCCCGCGGGGGTTTGCTGTTGCGGCTGGCCGGGGGCGGGACGCGGCTTCTTCTTCTGCGCGCCGGTTTGGGCCGACGTGAAGCAGAGCAGCGCGACCAGAATCAACAGGGAGGCAGAGGAGCGCCATTTTGCTGGCGAAGATAAGAGGGGCATTTTATGCATCACTGGAGTCTTCCGATTACGAGCCTTTGAAGCGCCTCATATTATGCAACGCTGGGGACTCTTAGTCCAGAGGTTTAATGAAAGCGATGAGAGGCCGGATGCGAGCTGTCGGCAAAGGCCGAAAGCCCGCATCCTGTATCTCGCATCCGGCCTCTGTTCTTAGACGGGCTGCGCCTGGTCAATCTTATAAACCACTTCGAGCAGGGCGCTGCGCACCTTCTCCGGCAGGCCGTCGCGGACGGCCAGTTGGCGAAGCTGCCGTGCGACCTCCGGCGTGCCCGCGACTCCGAGCAGGCGCACAGCCGAGAGCCGCACGTTCAGGTCCGGGTGGCTGCCGATGGCTTCCAGCACGGGCTCTGTCTCGTTGGACTTGGCCAGCATCGAGAGCAGCGAGAAGGATTCGTAAGCCTGGCGGCGGTCTTCGCTCGTCAGGCGATCAATCGCCTGTGTGGCCATCCCGGCCTTGATACAGGCGCGCGAAACCTGCCCGAGCGTTTCGTAGCTCGCCGTCTCGATCAGACGGACGTAAGCGTCCGCACGGTCGAAGCTCATCCGCGAGAGCGAGCGCGCAGCCGCCGCGCGCACTTCCCGCGCCTCGTCCGCAAAGGCCATCAGGACGGGCGCGAAGACCGACTCATGCTCGATCTCTCCGAGGCTCGTCACGGCCGCCGAGCGGACGCCGGACTCCGGGTCGCTGGCCGCCATCATCGTCAGGGCTTCGACGGCACGCTGGACCTGGAACCGCGCCAGGCGGCGTGCGGCCGCAGTTCGCGCTTCCACGTCCGTGTCTTGCAGCCGTGCCAGGGCGTCCGACAGTTCTTCGTCTTCGAGCCACTCGGGCAGCTCTTCGACGCTCGTCGTCGGTTCGAGCTGTGTAATCTCGCCCGTGAAGGAAGCCTCGCCCTCGGCGGAGATGGACGTATGCTCCGGCGTCTGCACGTCGAAGATGTCCAGGCACTCGACCGAGCAGGCCGTCAACGCTTTGCTCAGCGCGGAGACAGGCATTTCCGGGTGGCGCCTGGCCAGGTCGAGCAGCGCGCCGATGGCCGCCGGAACCCTCAAAGCGCCGATGCTGGCGACGGCCTCCTGGCGGACGGTCGCTTCCGTGTCATAGAGCGCCTCGGTCAGAAACGGCAGCGAGGCGGGCGAGCCGATCTCGCCGAGCACGCGCGCGGCCGAAGCACGCTCGTAAGCCTCGTGCGCCAGCAGCAGCGCCGCGCTCAGGCGTGCGACGAAACCGTATTCCTCCAGAGCCTCGCAGGCTTTGCGGCGTTGAGCATCGTCTGCCTCGCCCGAACTCATCACCTTAATCAGGGAGGTCTCGATGGCGCGGCGATCGTCGGGCGCGCGCGAAGAGAGGACATCTATCCGGTGCGCTTGACCGAGGACGAGTTTGCCGACTTCCTGGTCCACGCGGTAAGCGCCGTAGAGGGCCGCCTGCACGGGAGCCGTGGCGGGCCGCTTCTCCAGAGCCTGCTGCTCGTTGCCGCGCGGCTCGGATTCCTGCCTGGCATTCGCGCTCGCACGCGCGGGCAGCGGCTCATCGCCCGCCCGCCGTCCATCCTTGCTGCGGCGCTCATTCTTACGCCGGTCTTCAAACAGTGCGTTGGCGTCGGGGACGAGCGTCTCGGCGTTAATCTCTTCATTGTCGGCCTCGACCGCCTTCTCTTTGACCTCGCCCTCCTGAGCGGAGCGGCGCTTGCGCAGCAGGAAGAGAGCGCCAGCGCCCAGCACCAGCACGAGGATGACGCCCGAGGTCGAGAAGAGGAGCGAGAAGAGTCCGCCATCGCCGCCCTGGTTGGAGACGCTGGGCTGGGCGGGAGCGTCGGGCGTCGGAGCCGTGGAGATGTTCTCTTCCTGGGCCGGAACAAGCTGCGGCGAAGTGGCGGCGACCGGCTGCTTGTCCTGCGCCGCGTTGGGCGCGGGAGCGGCCGTCGTCGAAGCGTTGGCGTTGGCGTCTACCGGGAGCGGAGCATCGGCGGGCAGCGGCGGCAGGCGCGCGGAGGATTCCTGCTGGCTCGGGAAGTAGGGCAGCGACGGGGCGGGCTCAACCATCGGGCGACGCTCACGCGGCGTGCGGACGGGCGGCTCGTAAGCGGGCTGCTGCTGCGTCTCTGCGCGCTGCTGGGCGCGCGAAGTCGCTTCGGGTGTGGCGTTGACCTGCGTCCCGCCCTGCGTCGTGTCCAGCCCGCCATTCCTGACGACCAGGCTGAGACGATTGAAGCGCGGCTGCACTGTGATGCTCGCGCCGGGCCTGACGGCGACGACCAGTTCGAGCGAGCGGCCGAGGTCGCGGACGGTGACGCCGCGCGGCAGCCCCTTGGCCAGCCCCGGCCCGGTATTGGGCAGCGTCAGGTGAAAGCCTTCCGCGTCCTGCCAGGTCTGCGTGCGGTTGAGCGGCGCATCGGCCGAGATGGTCACGACCGTCCCGTCGCCGCTCTGGCGTGCGCTCACATTCGTGACTTTAACCGGGCCGTCCTTTGCCCGCTGGGCGTAGGGTGCGACCGACGGCAGCAAGACGACGGCAACCAGCAGGACGCCGACCGGCAGGCGGCGCGCGAATTTCTTGGCGGACATGGTGAAGCTCCTCATAGGCGTTGACCCGGCGCGGCTCTTCTCGACAGGATTGAATGCGGGGAAAGCTTTATTCATAGCTCTTGTTTGGGGAGCAGGCCCGGACAGGGCTTGCGAGTTGGGTTGCGGTGCGCCGTGGGATAGGTTGGCGCGCGGCCGCGTCAGGAGTAGAGACTAAAGTGTCAAACGTGATCGCAACCTGCGATTGCGGAGGGCGGCCCAGGCTCGTGGGCTCTCTCTGTCTGACGGTTACTCGTCGAAGAACTTGTAACCGATGCCCCAGACGGTCAGCACCATCTGAGGATTTTCCGGGTTCTCTTCGATCTTGGCGCGCAGGCGATTGATGTGTGAATCGATCGTCCGGTCATAGCCCTCGTAAGAGTAGTCCCAGATTTTTTCGAGCAGGTATTTGCGCGGAAAGACCCGGCCCGGATTGGAAGCGAAGAGACGCAGCAGGTCGAACTCCTTGGGCGTCAACTCGACCTGTCGGTCGCCGACCATCACCTCGCGCTTGGTCGGGTCAATGCGCAGCTTGCCGCGCACAATCGGAGCGTCGTCGCTCGGGTCGTCCGAGCTGCTCGTGCGGACGCGCCGGAGAACGGACTTGATGCGGGCTTCCAGCTCGCGCAGGCTGAAGGGCTTGGTGATGTAATCGTCGGCCCCCATCTCCAGGCCGAGCACTTTGTCCACGACATCGTCTTTGGCCGTCAGCATCAGAATCGGGATGTAGGAAGCCTTTTCGCGCAGCTCGCGGCAGACCGCCAGCCCGTCCATCTTCGGCAGCATCAGGTCGAGCACGACCACGTCCGGATGATCTTGCAGCGCCGACTGGACTCCGGCCAACCCGTCGCCTGCCGTCTTGACGCTGTAACCGGCGCGGGAGAAATACTCGCTGATGGCCGTCGAGATATTTTCGTCGTCCTCGACGACGAGCAGGGTCGGCCGGCGCTCGCCTGAAACCGCGGCGGCGCTCTCTTCCCTGTTCCCTAATCTGGCTTTATCGGCAGTAGTCGGCATCAATGATTATCGTGTCCGATTGGCGTATGGATGGTTCTAGAATGGCACGCGCGAGTGGTGTGGCGTGCGCCGGACAAAGAATATAGCAGGAAAACCGTAGTAAATTCAAGCGATAAGTTCCCGGCAGGGAGACTGCGGACGCCCGGGCGCGGCGGCGCGTTCCGGCCTCGAAACAGGCCCCGGCGGGGCGTCGTCCGTTCTCTTCCCGCGCGCGTCATGGCGACACGCCCTCGGCGCGCCCGCTTTTATTGCCCGCCGGGCTTGTGCCCCGCCGGTCGCGCGCCCTTGAGCAAACGTTCCCGGTATTGCTCGATTAAATCCTGAAGACGCGACGCGCCCGCGGCCCTGGCAGCCTGCTCCAGCGTTTCGACCCCGCGCGGGTCATTGAGACTCACCAGCGCCTCGGCCGCCGCCCTGCCGACCTGCGTGTTATTGCTCGCGACGGACTGGAGCAGCGTGTCGGAGACTACAGCGAAGACGCGCGGGTCATCTTTTCCGACAGCGCCGAGGAGCGCGAGGGCGGCCAGGCGCACGGGCCGCTGGTTCTCCGCCGCCACGGACAGCAGCCCCGCTTCGAGCGCCCGCTTATCGCCGAGCGCGGCCAGCCCGCCCAGCGCCGAGACGCGCAGGCTATCGCGCCAGGACCGGACCCCGGCCAGCGCCGCCAGCGCCTCATAGGCAAGCGGGCTTTTAGTCTGCCCGAGCGCGAGCGCCGCGGCGCGCACCGTCGCGTAGCTTTGATCGCTCAAGAGTTGACGGTAGAGGCCCGCCAGCTGCGGGTCTTGAGCCGCAGCCAGCGACGTGACCGCGCGTGCGCGAACGCGTGCGTCGGCGTCTTTGGTCGCAGCGACGAGGGCCGCGCGCGCCGGAGCGACGGCCGGAATCGCGCCGAGAGCGGCAGCCGCTTCCGCGCGCACGCCCCAGAACCTATCCCTTTCCAGCGAAGCCGCAAGCGCCGACGAAATCTGTTCCCTCTCGGCGTCCGCGAGGCCCTTCTGCTTGAGACGGTTCGAGAGCGCGGCGAGCGCACGGAGCCGTCCCGTGATGTCTTCATCTCGCGTCAACTGGTAGAGCAAACGGGCCGTCGGTTTCTCGAAATTCAGCTCCTTGATGAGCGTGTCGCCGTAGTCGAAGTTGACCAGCAGCGGCTCCGAATCAACCTCGAAGGTGAAGGTCTGCTCCTCCTTCGGCTCGATCATCACGCGCTCGATGCGCGTCCGAGTGCCCGTCCCGATCTCTATCTCGACGGGCGCGCGAAAGAATGCGGCCTGCGGAAAGAGCGAGGCGGGGTCCGGCTTCTGCTCCTGCCTGACGTTGAGCCGCAGCGTCTGCTCCGCCGCGTTGTAGCTTTGCGCGACGCGAAAGACGGGATGGCCCATCCGGTAGACCCATTGGTCGAAGAACCAGTCCATAGACTGTCCCGTCGCTTCCTCGATGGCGATGCGCAGCTGCTCGGTCTGCACGGGCTGGTGCGCATACTTCGTCAGGTAATGATTGAGCGAGCGCCCCCAGTCGTCTTCGCCGAGCGCGCGCCGCAGCATGTGCAGCACGGCCGCGCCGCGCGGGTACGAGTAAACATCGAAGAGCGCGTCCGGGTTCAGGTAGTTCTTCGTCACGATGGGACGGCGCACGCCCCTGGCCCAGGCCGCGTAATACTGGTCCTGGTTGCTCTTGACATCGCTGTAGAGAAAATCGTCGCGCCCGAGGTGATGTTCGTCCCACATCGCCTGAAAGTAGGTGGCGAAGCTCTCATTGAGCCAGAGGTCGGCCCAGGTGCGGCACGTCACGTAGTCGCCGAACCACTGGTGCGCCAGCTCGTGCGACATGATGCCGTCGCTCGTCTGGTCCAGCTCCGAGCGCGCGTCCCTGACCGCCGAATCGGTCATCGTCGTCGCCGAGATGTTCTCCATTGCGCCGGGGAAGTCGCGCACCATCGTCTGCGCATACTTCGCGTAAGGGTATTTGACGCCCGTCTTCTCGGAAAAGAACTTGACCATCTCGGCCAGTCGCGCAGAGGAGACCTTGCCCTGCTCGGTTTCATTCGGGTAGACGTAAGTGACGACGGGGATGCCCGCATAGCTCGCTTCCAGGGCCTTGTATTCGCCGACGACGATGGAGGTCAGGTAGCTGGCGTGCGGCTGCTCGATCTTCCAGTGAAAGCTCTGCGTGCCGTCGCCGTTGGCGGTCTTCCCGACGAGGCGGCCGTTGGAGATAACGGTGAAGGGCTGCTCGACGGTGGCGATGATTTCGGTCGTGGCAAAGTCGTTCGGGTGGTCGTAGCAGGGAAACCAGTAATGATTCTCTTCGGCCTCGCCCTGCGACCAGATTTGACGCGGGCGCTGCGGCTCGTCCCTCGTCGGCTTGATGAAGGTCAGTCCCCTGCGGGCGGGCTGGCCGGACGCTTTGCCGTTGGTCCGGTAATCTATGACGAGAGTCAGCGCGTCGGCAGGCTGGTAGGCGCGGTCGAGCTCAATGCGCAGCTTCTCGGCGGCGGCGTCCGCTTGATACCGGAGCGGCGCGCCCGAGGCGAGCTTGACGGAATTGATGGTCATGTTTCCGGCGTCGAATTCGACGCTGCGCAGGTTGACCGTCAGCGGCGCGAGCGTGATGGCGGCCGTCCCGAATGCCTGCTCGCGCTCCCAGTCGAAGCGCAGGTTGAGCAGGATGTGCCGCGTATCGTAATTGCGGCTCGGGATATACTGCGGCGGCGGCAGGGCGCGCTTCTCCTGCGCCTGCTGCCGCAGGCTGGCCGGGGCGGGACGCGCGAAGATTAAGAGCGGCGCAAACAAAGAGAGCGCCAGCATCAGGTTCAAACAACTGGCGGCCGGACGTGTGGGGCGCGAAAGCTGCATCGAGTTCTCCAAAAATCCAGAGTTGCTGTAAAGTTCAGGCCCGAAGGCGAGCCGCCGGTTTCAGAGCCTCGCTCCGAAGGCCGAAGCCCGAAGGTGAGCCGCCCGGCCGAAGACTCGGTCTACTTTTCGAGGAGATGATATTGTTGCACAGGTCTTAAACAACTTGAAAGGAGAGTGAACGCGATGAGAATGGATGAGCGGCAGAGGTTGATTGCGCAATACAATACGGGCTACCGGGAAGTGGTCGAAAGCCTCGAAGGCTTCACGCCCGAACAGCTCCGCGCGCATCCGATTACCGGCAAGTGGAGCGCCTGCGAGATCGTCCAGCATCTGGCCGACAGCGAGATGAACAGCTGCATCCGCCTGCGACGACTGCTCGCGGAAGAGCGCCCCGTGATACAGGGCTACGACCAGGACGATTACGCGGTGCGCTTCAAGTATAACGAGCGCGACTTCGCACCCGCGCTCGACGCCTTTCGCGGCGCGCGTTCGACCAATGCGCAGGTGCTCGAACTGCTCTCGGACGCAGACTGGACGCGCGAAGGCTGGCACACGGAAAGCGGGCTCTACACGGTCGAGACCTGGCTCGAAGTCTACGCCGCACACGCGCGCGGCCACGCTTCCCAGATTCAGCGCTTGAAAGAAGCCCTTGAGAAGCAGTAGACAGTTTTCAGTTTTCAGTTTTGAGTTAAAGACTAAAATAGTTTTCAGTTTTGAGTTAAAGACTTAAAGACTCAAGACGGACAAAAGACTCAAGACGGACAAATAGAAACTGGAACTGAAAACTGAAAACTGAAAACTGAAAACTATTCCCCCCTCTTGACAAAAGCGGAGGCGCGCGAGCAAAATCCGGCTCGCCTCCGGGGTGGGTGCTCTTCTAAATTCTCTCAACCGATTCGAGCCAACCGTGATGACCGTCGCCGTGCCTGTACTGGAAACATCATTATCCGACCTGCGGCTGGTGCGGCGCGGCAAGGTGCGCGATGTTTATCAGGTGGACGACGAGCATCTCCTGATCGTGGCGACCGATAGGGTCTCGGCCTTCGACTGTGTCTCGCCGACGCCGATTGCGCGCAAGGGGCAGGTGCTGACCGCGCTGTCGCGCTTCTGGTTCGAGCGGCTTGGGCAGGTCGTCCCGAATCATCTGGTCACGACAGTGCTTGAAGAGATGCCGGAAGTCGTCCGTCGCCATGCGGAGCAGTTGCGCGGGCGCTCGATGTTGGTGCGCCGCACGGAGGTCTTCCCGGTCGAATGCGTGGTGCGGGGATTTCTCGCTGGCTCGGGCTGGAAGGACTACGTCCGCACGGGCGAAGTCTGCGGGCATCGCCTGCCCGCGGGGCTGCTCGAATCCGAACGACTGCCTGAGCCCATCTTCACGCCCGCGACCAAGGCCGAGGAAGGACACGACGAGAACATCGGCGAGGAGCGGATGTGCGAGCTGCTGGGCCGTGAGCGCACCGGCTTCCTGCGCGAGACATCGCTTAGGCTCTACGCGGAGGCCAGCGCATACGCGCGCCGTCGCGGCATCATCATCGCCGATACGAAGTTCGAGTTCGGCACGGACCGGGAGGGCCGCATCACGCTGATTGACGAAGCGCTGACGCCCGACTCTTCGCGCTTCTGGCCCGCGGAGCAATACAGGCCCGGCGGCCCGCAGCCATCCTTCGACAAGCAGTTCGTCCGCGATTACCTGGAAAGCCTGGACTGGAACAAGAGACCGCCCGCGCCGCCGCTGCCGCCCGAAGTGGCGACGGCCACCACCTCGCGCTACCTGGAAGCCTACAGGCTGCTGACGGGGGAGAGCCTGGAGGCTCAAGACTGAAGCCTGAAGCCTCAAGCCCGAAGTCCTGAAGTCTTCCGGCAGGAGACAGCCCGGCAACCGGAGTCGAAAGCGGAGCCCGGCCGATGAGCTTTCGAGACTCCGTACTCCCGGCCTTCATTCGATGACCGTCTTTGATTTCATAGTTATTCTGCTGGTCGGCGCATCGGTCGTAGCGGGCGCTCTGCGAGGGTTCGTGCGGGCGTTGTTGACGGGAGTGGCGCTCATCTGCGGGCTGTTGATTGCGGCGCGCGGCTACGCTGCGGCAGGCGCTGTGCTGCGCGGGATGGGCCTGGTCGAAGGCGAGGCGGCGGCCAACGCAGGCGGGTTTATTCTCATTATGGCGGGCGTGCTGGCGGGCGGGTTCCTGGCCGGACGGCTGGTCGCCGGAGGATTACGCCACGCGCGGCTCGAATGGTTCGACCGCGCGCTCGGGGCCGGGTTCGGGCTGTTTCGCGGCCTGGCCGTCTGCTCTGTCCTCTACCTGGCCCTGACCGCTTTTCCGGTCCGCATAGGCCCGGTCGCCGAGGCGCAGACGGCCTCGCTGCTCGCGGCCGGGGCGAAACTTCTCGCCGCCTTTACGTCGCCGGAGCTGCGAGCACGTTTTTTTCAGGAGCAGGCAGATTCCGGCAGCGGCAGGTGAGCCGCCCGGTCTAACAAAATCCCTTCGCCGGAGAATCCACATGCAGATGCGCGCGCGCCTCGAAGCCCTGATTGACGAAATGCTCGACGGCCAGATTATGCTCGACGAAGCCCTCTCCGAATTTGAAAAGCTCTACATCCAGAAAGCCCTCCTGCGCCACAAAGAGCACCTCTCGCGCACCGCCGGGGCCCTCGGCATCCACCGCAATACACTCTCCAAGCGCGTCGCCAACTACCGCACACAGGAACGCGCCGTGGCCCACGCCTCCAAACGCACACGCACCCGTAAATCCTAGAGTTTGCTAAAGATTCCTGGCCCGGGACGGTTGCGCCGGGCTTTTTTGACGGTTGAGAACCGGACCAACGCCCTTGAAATGCCGCTTTTTCAGCCTGCCGCGCCTATCCCTGCGACTGCTCTACCCGATTTTTACCGGAAAATGGGCCTCCGGTGCTCCCCGACAGTCAATCTGCACGCCGAGATACCTAGCTTTCCCGCCGATATAGCCCGTTCACGCCCTGATATAGCCCCATCGCGCACTGATATAGTCAACTTTCGCGCCGATATAATGGATTCCTGCACTGTATAGAATGAACTCGCGCGCTGATATAACGGGTTCTGACGCTGATATGGCTCGCTCGACCGCTGCTATAATCAACTTTCACACCGATATAGTCCGCTCACACAGTGATATTGCGCGCGCGCACGGTGATATAGCTCCCCCGCACGCTGATATAACGGCCTTTCGCATTGATATAACGCGCCCGCGTCCCGGTGGAGCCCACTGTCAGGGCGCGACGGCAGCTTTCCACAGGAGATTAGGGCCTCCGCCGTGTAAGGCGGCGCTCTGACCCGCTGTCAGGCTCTAAACCCCTGTATACAGTGCGTTTTCCGCCTCTTTACGCTCATCCCGGCCCCGCCCCTCGCCGCCCCGCCCGCGCCCGATGTATTGACAAGCATGACGGGATACTATATTTTTAGCACTCTACGACAGGGAGTGCTAAATCTTGGCCCGGTCGGAGGCTTTCAGCAATCAAAATTAAATCCATATTTCGTTGGTTCACCGAAAGGAGTCAGTAAATGGCTACAAATATCAGACCTTTGCATGATCGTGTAATCGTGCGCCGGATCGAAGAGGGCGAGCAGGTGCGAGGTGGGATTATCATCCCGGACACGGCCAAGGAGAAGCCGCAGGAGGGCGAAGTCGTCGCCGCCGGCGAGGGCAAGTACAGGGAGGACGGCACGCGCCAGACCCTGGACGTGCAGGTCGGAGACCGTGTGCTCTTCGGCAAATATAGCGGCTCGGAAATCAAGCTCGACGGCGAGGAGCTGCTGATTATGCGCGAGGACGAGATTCTCGGCATCATTGAGCGCGCGGGCGCGGCAGCCGGATCGGGCAGCGGCAAAAAAGGCGGCAAGTAGTCTCGACAGAGGCCCGGCCGTTTTTTTAGTTTAACCGCAGTCCACCCCAAACCATTTTTGAGTAGGAGAAGAGAGAAGATATGGCAAAGCAAGTAATTCACGGCGAGGAATCGCGCGCGGCAATCCTGCGCGGCGTCAACCAGCTCGCCGACGCAGTCAAGATCACGCTCGGCCCCAAGGGGCGCAACGTCGTCATTGATAAGAAATTCGGCAGCCCGACCATCACCAAGGACGGTGTCACGGTCGCCAAAGAGATCGAGTTGAAGGACGCGCTGGAGAACATGGGCGCGCAGATGGTCCGCGAAGTCGCCTCGAAGACCTCGGATGTCGCCGGCGACGGCACGACCACCGCGACCGTCCTGGCCCAGGCCATCTTCCGCGAGGGCGTCAAGACGGTCGCCGCGGGCGCGAACCCGATGGCCCTCAAGCGCGGCATTGATAAGGCAGTCGAGCGCGCCATCGCGGAGATTCAGCGCCTCTCGAAGCCCGTCAAGGGCGACATGATCGCGCAGGTCGGGACTGTCTCGGCCAACGGCGACCAGACCATCGGGACGATCATCGCCGAAGCGATGAACAAGGTCGGCAAAGACGGCGTCATCACGGTCGAAGAGTCCAAGACGATGGAGACGCAGCTGGACGTGGTCGAGGGCATGCAGTTCGACCGCGGCTACCTGAGCCCGTACTTCGTGACCGACCCGGAGCGGATGGAAGCGGTGCTCGACAACCCGCTGATTCTGATTAACGAAAAGAAGATCAGCTCGATGAAAGACCTGCTGCCGATTCTTGAGCAGGTGGCCAAGATGGGCAAGCCGATGTTGATTATCGCAGAGGATGTCGAAGGCGAAGCCCTCGCCACGCTCGTCGTTAACAAGCTGCGCGGGACGCTCAACATCGCCGCCGTCAAAGCGCCCGGCTTCGGCGACCGCCGCAAGGCCATGCTCGAAGACATAGCCATCCTGACGGGCGGCAAGGTCATCTCCGAAGACCTCGGCCTCAAGCTCGAAAACGTCAAGCTCGAAGACCTCGGCCGCGCCAAGAAGGTGACGATTGACAAGGACAACACAACGGTCGTCGAAGGCAGCGGCAAGCAGGACGACATCACGGGTCGCGTCAAGACCCTGCGCGCGCAGATCGAGGAGACCTCCTCGGACTACGACCGCGAGAAGTTGCAGGAGCGCCTGGCCAAGCTCGTCGGCGGCGTCGCCGTCATCAAGGTCGGCGCGGCCACGGAGACCGAGATGAAGGAGAAGAAGGCGCGCGTCGAAGACGCCATGCACGCCACGCGCGCGGCCGTCGAAGAGGGCATCGTTCCCGGCGGCGGTGTGACGCTCGTGCGCGCGGCCAAGGCGCTGGAGAAGTTCCAGACCAACGCCGAGGGCGAAGGCGACCCGGACGAACAGATCGGCGTTACCATCGTCAAGCGCGCGCTCGAAGAGCCTCTGCGCCAGATCGTGCAGAACGCCGGGAAGGAAGGCGCGGTCATCGTCCAGAAGGTTCGTGAGAGCAAGAAAGAGAGCTACGGCTACAACGCTGCGACCGAAGAGGACGACCTGGTGGACATGGTCGAGGCAGGCGTCATTGACCCGGCCAAGGTGACGCGCACCGCGCTGCAAAACGCGGCCTCAATCGCGGGCCTGATGCTGACGACGGAAGCGATGGTTTCCGAGCTGCCCGAAGACGACAAGGCCCCGGCCGGAATGCCCGGCGGGATGGGCGGCATGGGCGGCGGCATGGGCATGTAAGCAGAGCCCGTCCGCGGACTGAAAGTAAGAAGAGCGGCTCCGTTTCCAAAAACGGAGCCGCGCTTCTTATCTTCAGCCGGTGCGGTCCAAACGCTGGCCGGTCCTTACCGTTGACCGGGCCCGGCCGACCGGCGGCGCTCACAGCCGCAGCGCCCTTAATCTGCTTTTCGTTTGTTGTAGACCGGCTCCAGATGACGGGTCGTGTGCTCTGTGACGCTTGGCGTCTCTCCGGCGCGCAGTGCGGGCTGTGCGCGGCTCGTCAGCTCAGGCTTCGTCGCTGCTTCAGGCAGTTGAGAAGTTTCGGTGGGCTGACCGCGAATCAGCTGCACGCCCTTGAAGCCGAGGAGGCCGATGCCGAGTATCGAAATCAGCGTCCCGATGTCTGCGACCATGACCTCGCCGAATATTTTCCGGCCGATGATGACGATGACCATGCCGAGCAGGACCAGCATGAAGCCGTATAACAGCGGATGCAGCCATCCCTTCTGCGCATGCTTGCGCGGCTCAAGCGTATCGCCGTGCGACGCAGGGACAGCAAGCTCACCGGCCAGCGCCCTTGAGACCAATTGCAAGCCGAACCCGCAGGAACGGCAGAATTTTTGTTCGGCCGAATTCTCTTTGCCGCAGTCAGGGCAGTACATCTCGCTCACCTCTTCCAGCTCTTACGATATTACGCTGCGCCGGGTTCGCGCGCCATGCTTTCGGAAGCCATCGGCCCGAAACGCGCTTCGATCACCTCTCCGCGCCGCTCGCCATACAGCCCGGCGAGTTCCGGGTAAGTGGACGGCTCGGCTTCCGCCCGGCCGAGGCCGAGTAACTCTTCGACTTCCGTTATCGCCCGCTCTTCCCCTTCGATCTCGACGAAGAGGCCGAAGGGTAGCTCGTCAACGACGACCTCCGCGTTATTCAAGCGCCAGGTAGCGCGGCGTTTCTCGTAGACGAGCGCGGGCTTAAAGCCGAGCGCGTCGAGAATGGCTGCGAGCGCGTCCGCATCCTCGACGCGCGTCTCGTCCTCGCGCTGGTGCTTGATTGCTGAAGCGGATTCAAAGCGTTCCTTGAAGGTCAGGATGGCCCGGCCCGCGACGCGACGCAGGCGCAGGGCCTGCCTGCTCAAATCCAGCCGTCCGCCCGCGTAGACCGTGTTCTCTTCAAACTCTTCGCCTTCGGGCGTCGCGCCGCTCTGGCGCAGGCGGCGCAACAACTGCTCGCGCTCCTCGCGCGTCAGCCGGTACTTCTTCTCGATCTCGATTGCCATAGAGAGCAGACTTTCACGCCTGTCTTATCCAGCGCATCACTTCCGGGATGGTCGCGCGCTTGCCGTACATTAGCATGCCGATGCGATAGATGCGCGCGGCCAGCCACATCAGCAGCAGGACGGTCGCAAAGCCTATGCCGAGCGAAAGCAGAATCTGCCAGAAGGGCGGCGTCTGCGTCACGATGCGGACGATCATCGTGATAGGTGAAAAGAACGGGACCATCGAGACCCAGAAGGCCAGCGGCGAGCTCGGGCTGCGAATCACCGGGAAGGCCAGGTAGAACCCGATAATCAGCAGGAACAGAATCGGCATGGCCATCTGGCCGCCCTCCTGCGTCGTCGTCACCATCGAGCCGACGAGCGCATAGAAGGTCGCGTAAACGAAATAGCCGAGGATGAAGAAGAGGAAGAAATAGAGGAAGAAGGAGGGCGGGATGTGCGGCAGCGTGACCGTCATCCCGCGCTCTGAGAGAGCGCCGACGCCGTAGAGCGTAAATCCCGCAAAGGCCAGCGCCCAGACCGCGAACTGCGTCAGCGCGACCAGCGAGACGCCGATCAGCTTGCCGAGCATCAGCGGGAACGCGCGCACCGAAGAGAAGAGCAGTTCCGCAATGCGCGTCTCCTTCTCTTCGACGACGGCCGCGAGAATCACCTGCCCGTACATGATAATCATGATGTAGATGAGGAAGCCGACGATGAAAACGAAGAAGAAACCGCCGCTGCCGGATTGCTCCCGCCCGCTCTCGCTGTTGATGGCCTTCATCGTGACCGGCCGGTTGAGCCGGGCGATCAACTCCGGCTGGATGTTCTCGGCCTCCATCCGCTGGTCGCGGACGGCGCGGCTGATGCGGTCTCTGAGCTGCCCGCGGGTAAACTCGTCGCCCACGTTGCGCGCGAAGTACTGCACCTCGCCGCCGGTCAGGATGTCCGGCGGAAGAATCAGGTAGCCGTCCAGCTGCTCGTTGTTGACCCTGGCGCTCAAGTCACGGCTGACCTCTTCGAGCGTGCGGCCGTCGAGCGGTGCGGGCTCGACCTGAAAATTGCTTTCGGCGACCGCCTGGATATTACGCGCGCGGTCGTCGGGTCTCTCGGCGGCGGTCTTCAGGGCCTGCTCCTGCGCCGAGGGCTGCTCGGCGTCCTGCTCCTTCCGGCTCAGAATTGACTGGCGCACGCGCTCATACATCCTGCCTTCGGCGGTCAGGTCAACGACGGCGATGCGCGTCGCGCTGGCCTTGATGCTCGCGATGTAGGCGGGAATGACCGTGAAGAGCACGATCATCGCGGGCCCCAGGATAGTAAAGACGACGAACATCTTGGTCCGCACCCTGGTCAGGTACTCACGCTTGACGACTGCCAGAAATTTTGTCATTCGACCTCGCCCACCTTTGCGATGAAGATATCGTTCAAGCTCGGCTCGACCAGCTCGAACTTACTGACGTTTGCCCCGGCTGCGACCAGGCGTCTGAGCAGCTCCTGTGCGCTCGCCCCGTCTGCCAGCAGCGCCTCGACCTGATCGCTGTGACGCTCGACCTTGGCCACTAGGCTCGGGTCGTTCAAGACACCGTCGTCCCCTTCGACCCGGAGGGCGACGGCGTTTCTCCCGAAGCTGCTCTTGACCTCCCGGAGCGACCCGTCAAGGACCTTCTGCGAGCGATTAATCATGCAGATGTCGTCGCAGACCTCTTCGGCGAGCCCCATCTGGTGCGTCGAAAAGATGATCGTCCGGCCCTCGGCCTTGAGTTCCAGCACGATCTCCTTCAACAGCTCCTGGTTGACCGGGTCGAGGCCCGAGAAAGGCTCGTCCAGAATCATCAGGTCGGGGTCGTGCATGACGGCGGCGATGAACTGGATTTTCTGCTGCATCCCCTTTGATAGCTCCGTCGCTTTCTTGTTCTTCCAGTCCGTCAGCTTGACGCGCTCCAGCCAGCGGTCAATCGCGGCCTCGGCCTTTTGTCCCTTGATGTTCTTCAGCTCTCCGAAGAAGCGCAGCTGGTCGGCGACCTTCATCTTCTTGTAGAGGCCGCGTTCTTCCGGCAGATAGCCGATGAGGTCTTGCAGCGCGGCGCTCATCTCCTGGCCGAAGAGCTCTATGCGGCCTTCGTCGGGCGCGGTGATGTTGACGATCATCCGAATGGTGGTCGTCTTGCCCGCGCCGTTTGGCCCGATGAGGCCGAAAATCCGGCCCGCGCGCACGCGCAGGCTGAGATTGCTGACGGCCGTAAATTCGTCGAAGCGCTTGGTGACGTTCGCTAGCGTCAGCGTGTAGGAATTATCGCTCATAAGGGATTCTCTTCTTTGACCAGGGCAGAGATTGCCGCGCTCCTTGAAAGGGCCGGGCGCTGGCGATTCGTTCGGGCCATTATACGGATATTCCTCGCGGAAAGTTTACTCGACAGATTATTAGTTACCCTTCGGACGTGATATGATTCCGCCAGCGTTAGTCTCCTTAGGCCATCAACTTTCCGAAAAAAGGTTTTATGTCCCGCTTCATGCTTTCGCTGAAAAGGTTCGGTTGGGCATTGCTGCTGCTCTGCCTCTCGGCGCTTTTTTCGACGGCCGAGGGCCAGCAGCAACAGGGGCAGGCTCCCGCGGACCAGGCGGACGAGGTGCTGCGCGTCAAGACGGAGCTGGTGCAGACGGACGTGATGGTCTTCGACAGGCAGGGCCGCTTCGTTGACGGCCTGAAGCCGGAGCAGTTTGAGCTGCGCGTTGACGGCAAGCCGCAGGCCATCTCTTTTTTCGAGCGCATCGCGGCCGGGACGACGAATGAAGAAGCACAGCTTGCAGCCGCGCGCGGCGCACGCGCCGGAAAGGGCCAGACGGCCAACATCAGACCTCTGGACCGCGGGCGGACCATCTTCTTTTTCGTTGACGACCTGCACCAGGCCTTCGACAGCCTTTCGCGGACACGCAAGTCGCTCCTGCGTTTCATCAACGAAGAGATGGGGCAAAACGATCAGGTAGCCATCACTTCGGCCAGCGGCCAGGTCGGTTTTCTCCAACAGTTGACGAACAACAAGACCGTGCTGAGAAACGCCGTCGAGCGTCTGAACTTCATGCCGCAGAGCTCCCGCGACCTGAAGCGCCCCCCAATGCCGGAATACCTCGCGATGGCAATCGAGGTGCTCAACGACCCGGACGTGACGAGCTACTTCGTGCAGCAGCTGGTCAGCGAGGGCTATCCGGCCGTGACCGCCGAGAGCGTTGTCAAAAGCCGCGCCCGCACGATCATGCAACAGTCTTATACGACGACGCGCAGCACGCTGGCGACACTGGAGAGCCTGGCGCGCTCATCGTCGAGCCTGCCCGGCCGCAAGCTGATCTTCTTCGTCTCCGACGGATTTTTATTGAACACACGCGAGACGGATATGCTCGACCGGCTGCGCAACATCACGAACGCGGCGGCGCGCAACGGCGTGGTGATCTATGCGATAGATTCGCGCGGGCTCTCGGTCGGACCTCTCGGCGACCCGACCTCCGATCCGCCGTTCGACCCGTCGGGCAGGCTCGCACGCTTTAGCCTCGGCGACGTGACCATCTCGCAAGAGCCGCTCAAGACGCTGGCCGCCAACACGGGCGGGCGGGCCCTGCTCAATTCCAACTCGCTTTCAGGCGAAATCACGAAGGCGCTCCACGAAACCTCCGTCTATTACCTGCTGGCGTGGCGTCCTGAAACCGAAGAGCGCGGCAGGAGCAAGTTCCGGCGGATTGAAGTCAAGGTGCTCGGGCATCCCGAACTGTCCGTCCAGATGCGCCGCGGCTACTATGACCTGCCGCCGAAGGAGGCCGCCCGGCCCGGCAAAACCGCGGCTCAGCCCACCCCTGCGAAGGCTGTTGACGACGAATTGCGGGCCGCCATCAAAGCGGCCTATCCGGTCAACACCCTGCCGGTGCTGCTCTCGCTCTCCTACGTTGACAGGCCGCAGGACGGCACTGTGCTGATGGCCTCCATCCAGGTCGCGGCGCAGCATCTCTCCTTCGGCAACGCGGACCGCGAAGAGGCGGCCGACGTTTCGGTGATGGGCCTGATCTTGAACGAGCAGGGCAAGGCGGTCGCGTCACTGAGAGAGAATCTGAAGGTCAAGCGTAATTTGGCGAACCCCGACGACGCGCGCGGGCTGGTTCACAACTTTCAAGCGCGCCTCAAGCCCGGGCTCTACCAGGTGCGAATGGCGACGCGTGATAACAGGAGCGGGCGGACGGGCAGCACCGTGCAATGGATTGAGATACCGGACCTGGCCTCGCGCCGCCTGGCCCTGAGCAGCCTGCTCCTCGGCGAGGCGACCGGCGCGGCCGAGGAAGCGCAGACCGACCCGGGCGCTCTTTCGCAATCGGTCTTCAGCGTGGACCATCGCTTCGCGCGAACCTCCAATCTGCGCTTCGTCACCTTCATCTACAACGCGGCGCGCGGGACCGCCGGGACAGAGAGCCCGGATGTTGCGCTTCAGGTACAGGTCTTCCGCGACGACCAGCCCGTCATCACGACCGCCCTCAGAAGAGTGAAAACGGAGGGGCTCGAAGACCTCGCGCGGCTTCCCTACGCGGCCGAGATACCCCTTAAGGGGATGCTCGCGGGCCACTACGTCCTGCAAATCACGGTCATTGATCGCATCGCTAAGGTGAGCGCTTCGGAACGCGCCAGTTTCGAGATTGAGTGAAGGACTCCATTGAGCCAAGGGCTTCTTCACACACCTTCGCAGCTTCGCCCGCAACTCCCGAACGCCGCCGCTCACGAGCCGGACTTCGATGCCCGCCTCTCCTTCAGCTAATTCTGATCGCCGAGCCCGTGCTTATTGCCGCAGAGCTTGCACGCCGAGGGCGCGACCGTGTTGTCTACCCTGTGCTTTGCCGGTTTGAGCGTTCGCAGGTAAGCAAATTGGGCCTTGAGGTCTTCGTCCGTCATGTTGCGGAAGAGCCACCAGGGCATCTCGGGGCTCAAGCTCCGCGCCTTGACGTGGCCCGTGCGGATGGCTTCGACATAGAGCGCCTCGTCATAAAACGAGATGCCGGAAGCATCCGGCGTCAGGTTCGCCGCCGCGACCGGGCCAAAGACGTTCCCGCCGCCGTATTCGAGCCCCGGAATGGGCGCACCCGTCTTGCCCCTGGGCGTATGGCAACCGGCGCAATCGGCCATCACTATCAGATATTCGCCGCGCTTGACGGGGGTCGAGAGGTCGGGCGGCGGGACGGGCGCGTCGAGCGGCTCCGGCAGCGCATTGATTAGCCTGGAAACGGGGAAGGGCAAGTTGCTTTGCGGCAAAGCATTCCTCGACGGTTCGATGGAACGCAGGTAACTTATCACGGAGGCCAGGTCTTCGTCCGACATCCGCCTGTAAGACTGGTACGGCATCATCGGAAAGAGTGCGCGCCCGTCATGGCCGATGCCCTCACGAATGGCGCGGGCCAGCGTGTCGTCGCTCCAGTTGCCGATACCGGTCTCCGGGTCCGGCGTGATGTTAGGCGCGACCAGCCAGGGCAACCCCTCGCGCTCAAACGTGCCGCCGTCTCCCTTCTTCCTCATCAACGCCGGGACCGCCTGGGGATTACTATGATCGTATGTTGAATGGCAGCCGAAGCAGCCCAACACGTTTTCAGCCAGATACCGCCCGCGTTCGAGGCGCTCCGGCGTCCGCTCGAATTTGCGCTCGGTCAGGGCGCGCGCCCGCGGCCCGATGAACGGCCGCCAGCCAATCGTGAAAGTGATGGCGCCCGCGAGCAGCACGACCAGGATGAGCAGGCCGTAAAGGACAATCTTTCCCAAGCGTTTGAGCCATCGTCTCGCCACAGCTTCGCCTCCAAAAATGAGTCTGAGATAGAGCGTGTTTGTCAGGCCGCCAGGACAGAACCGACCCGAAGGAAGTTCCTGCGAAAGGACCGTCGAGGATAAAGCGTGATGCTTCTATGACAAATCCCGGCCCCTGTCAAGAGCCGGGATGAAGGGAAGAATGTAATCATTGATTCATTTAGTCATGGGACCGCCGAGTTAACGACTAAACGGCTCCGGCGGCTAAATGAGCAAATGACTAAATGACTAAGTGACTAAATGAGTAAATGAATCAATCTCGCCTGCTCTTCAAAGTTCTATCTGGCGGGCGGAGATGACCTGTTCAAATGAGCGCAGCTCGTCGAAAGCAGCGGCCGCGAGCGGCGCGTCCGTTTCGATAACGGCCATCGCGTCGCCGCCGCGCTCGCGTCGTCCCAGGTGAAAGCGGCTGATGTTGACGCCGTGCTTGCCGAGCAGCGTGCCGATGTGGCCGATGACGCCCGGGACATCGTAATTGCGCGTGACGAGCATGTGGCCGCGCGGGATGGCCTCGATGCGAAAACCGTTAATCTCCGTGATGCGCCCTTCGCCGCCCTGTCCCGTGCCGCCGAAGAGCGTCGCCGCGACGGTCTGTTCACCGCTGGCCGTCACGACCGTAGTCCTGATCGCGGGCGCAAAGTCGCTTCCCGCGCGCCTGTAAGAGGAGGTCACGGAGATGCCGCGCTCCTCTGCAATCAGAAAGGCGTTGACCAGGTTGACGCGCGCGCTCATGTCGCGCAGCAGCCCTGCGAGAAACCCGCGCGTCACGGGAGCGGCATCCATCTCCGCCACCTCGCCCGCGTATTCGAGCCGCACTTCGCGCAGGGCTTCGTCTACAAGTTGCGCCTGGAATCTGCCGAGGCTCTCGGCGAGTTGAACGTAAGGCTGCAAGACATTAAGCTCGCGCGCGCCGAGCGCCGGGACGTTGACGGCCCCCCGCAACGCCCCCGTCAGAAGATAGTCGCGCATCTGCTCCGCGACGGTCAGCGCCACGCCCTCCTGCGCCTCCGTCGTCGAAGCGCCCAGGTGCGGCGTCGCGATAACCTCTTCGAGCGCGAGCAGCGGGTGGTCCGTGGGCGGAGGCTCCTGCTCGAACACGTCGAGCGCCGCGCCCGCGACGATTCCCTCCTTAATGGCGTTGTAGAGAGCGCGTTCGTCCACCAGCCCGCCCCGCGCGCAGTTGACGATGCGCACGCCCGGCTTCATCCTTGCGAAGGCTCGCGGGCCGACGATGCCGCGCGTTTCCGCCGTCAGCGGAGTGTGCACGGTGAGAAAGTCTGCACGCGCGCAGACCTCTTCCAGCGGCGCAATCTCAAGCTCAAGGTCGCGCGCCTGGTCCGGCGCGACGAACGGGTCAAACGCGACGATGTGCATCCCGAAGCCGCGCGCACGACTGGCGACTACGCGGCCGATGCGTCCGAGCCCGATGATGCCGAGCGTCTTGCCCTGAAGCTCGACGCCGATGAAACGCTTGCGCTCCCAGCGCCCGGCCTTGAGGCTCGAATTAGCCTGCGGCACGCGCCGCGCCAGCGAAACGAGCAGGGCCAGGGTATGCTCTGCGGTCGTGATGGTGTTGCCGTCCGGGGCATTCATGACGACTATCCCGCGCGTCGTCGCCGCGGCGACATCTATATTGTCAACGCCGACCCCGGCGCGCCCGACGACGCGCAAACGCAGCGCCGCGTCCATCACTTCGGCCGTCACCTTCGTCTCGCTGCGCACGACGAGCCCGTCGCAATCCCTGATCGCCTCGCGCAGTTCGCCGGGCGCGAGGCCGGTCCTTTTCTCGACCGCGAAGCCCGCCCCGCGCAAAGGCTCAAGCCCGCTCTCGCTGACATCGTCGGCAACAAATATCTTGACATCACTCATAATTTGACGACCCGAATCAACCTTTCCGGCAACGCTCGGCCTCTGCGCCGACGCAGCCCTAGACTACATCGGCCCGGCATCGTCGCCGCCTCTGTCTGCGCCCTCACCGAAAGCGCCGTCGGGAGACGGGACGGAAGAGCGCCCGCCCTCTTTGCTCTCACCCTCGCCGCTCTCCGGCGCTTTTTCAGTCTCCTCGATATCGCTCAAGGTATCTGTGCTCGTCGCTTCGGGGTCTTTGCTCTCTGCGGTGTTGTTCTCGGCGGCGCGTTCATCAGGCTCAGGGTTTGCGGCTTCCGGCATCGGATGTTCTCCTTTTAGAAGATCAGCTTGACGTAAGAGATCGAGGTCAGCAAGAGGGTCAGCGTCGCGGCGGCGTAGATGCCCGCGAGGATGTCGTCGGCCATAATGCCGAGCCCTGATTCGAGGGCTTCGAGACGACGGATGGGGTAAGGCTTCCAGATGTCGAAGAGGCGAAACAGGAGAAAGCCCGCGACGAGCACCCACCAGGTCAGGCGGGTGCTTAAAGAGATGAACAGGAATGTAATCAACTGTCCGGCCACTTCGTCAACGACGACCGCCCCAGGGTCTTTGCGCCCGAGCAGTTTTTCCGAGCGCGAGGCCGCCCAGATGCCCAGCCCGGAGACGCAAAAGATTGCGACCAGCATCAGAGACACGCGAAGAGATTCGACCAGCTCGTAGGTCAGCGCGTAGCGTGCGGCCAACAGCTCAAGCACTCTCACGGTCGCGACGCGCAGCGGCAGGTAGAGCGCGACGCCGACGACCGAGCCCCACGTCCCCGGCGCGAGCGGCAGGAAGCCGACACCCCAAGTCGCAAAGGCCAGGGCCAGGTAATCGCGCGGCGTCCGCCGCCCGGATGCGGGAGCGATAAATGCGCCGGTCGTCATAACAGGCGGATTCAATTCATCGCTCGATTCTTTGGCGGTGCGCATAGATGCGAAGTCCGGGGCTGAGAGCCCGCCACTCCCGTTTAAAGGCTTAACCCTCTGTCTCCGGGCCACTTAGACGATTTGGCCGACGAGGTCATAGTCGTGAGCTGCGGTAATTAGGACATTGACGAACTGGCCCGGCAGAGGCTCGAACTCTTGCGGCGCGTCGTTAATCAGCACGCAGCCGTCTATCTCTGCGGCCTGCGTCTCCATCCGCCCCTGCCAGAGCAGGTCGGACTCTTTGGCAGTGCCTTCAAAGAGCACGCGCACGGTCGAGCCGATGCGCGTCTTATTCCGCTTGCGCGAGATGCGGGCCTGCTCTTTCATCAAACGCGCGCGGCGGCGTCGGGCCGTCTGCGCGTCAACTTTCCCCGGCAGCGCGAAGGCTGGCGTTCCCTCTTCGTCAGAATAGGTGAAGACGCCGACGCGATCAAACTCCATCGCGCGGACGAAGGCGAGCAGCTCTTCAAAGTCGCTTTCCGTCTCGCCGGGGTATCCGGTGATGAAGGTCGTGCGCACGGCGATGCCGGGCACGCGCTCGCGCACGCGCCGCATTAGGCGCTCAAGGCTCGCACGCGTTCCGCCGCGCTTCATCAACTTCAGGACGTGCGCCGAAGCGTGCTGCAAAGGCATGTCCAGATACTTGACGGCCTTCGGCTCTGTCGCCAGCACGTCGAGAAACGCATCGCTGATGTGCGTCGGATAGGTATACATGACGCGCACCCACTCTATGCCGTCGAGGTGCGAAAGCTCGCGCAGCAACTGGGCCAGCGCATCCTGTTGCCCCAGGTCTTCGCCGTAGCGCGACGAATCCTGCGCGACCAGGACCAATTCCTTCACGCCCTTCGCGGCCAGCGCCTCAGCTTCGCTGATGACGGACCCGAAGCGGCGGCTGCGAAAGTGTCCGCGCATCTGCGGAATAAAGCAGAAGCCGCAAGGGCGGTCGCAGCCCTCCGCTATTTTAATGAAGGCCGTGTAGCCCGGCGTGGCCAGCAGTCGCGGCGTTGATTCGTCGTAAAGATAGGTCGCGCTCTGGTTGCCGAGCGTCAGGATGGGAAGCGAGCGCGTGTTCGTCCGCTCGTCGCAGACGTTCGTGATCTCGCTGATCTGGTTGGTCCCGATGAAGGCGTCAACCTCAGGTATCTCCGCCCGCAGCTCGTCACGATAACGCTCGACCAGGCATCCGGCGACTACCAGCCTCCGGCAACGCCCCTCGGTCTTCAGGCGCGCCGCTTCGAGAATTGCGTCAACGGACTCCTTCTTCGCCGAATCAATAAAGCCGCAGGTATTGACGACGAGCGTGTCGGCCTCGCTCGCGTCCGTCGTAATCTCATAGCCGGACTGCTTGAGCCGCCCCATCATGTCCTCGCTGTCCACCAGATTCTTCGGACAGCCCAGACTCACAAATCCAATCTTTTTCATAAGCAGTAAATGGTCAATAGTGAATGGTCAATGGTCAATGATGAAGAGAAGAACGATTCTCTCTTATCACTATTTACTATTGACCATTTATCATTCACCCGTCTTTCTCCATCCGTCTTAGCCAGTCCTCGATTTCGGCGGCTTCGATTGCCGACAGCTCGTGCTGGCCGTAGCGCACGCGGTTGTAAGCGCGCGTGATCTTCAATGCCTCGGAGAGGCCCGTCGTGGCGGCGAATTCGAGCGGCGTTTCGCCCGCCCCGCGGCTGATTCCGCGCGCCTCCAGCATCTTCGTCATCCGCTCGTAAAATTCTATGATTGAGTCCTGTCGCTCCCTGCCCCGCCAGAACCTGAGGCCGCGCCAGAGCCCCAGGCGGCGAACCCTGCGTCCCAGTTGCCGGAGCCCGAAGGCGACCAGCGGAACCAGGAGGAGCAGCAGCCCCGTGCGCGCGTAAGAGATGCCGCCTTCGCCCCCCTCGCTGCGCAGCCAGGCCGACCACCCGGCCAAGCTCTCCCTGACGCTCTCGAACTTGCCCGCCAGCCAGCCACGCAGGCGGGAGAAGCGATTGCCGACGGAGGCGGCCAGCGTCCGCTGCTCCTGCTTGTCATAGCCGACAACATATTGCGTCCAGAGCAGTTCCAGGGCCTCCTTGTACTTGCTGAGCCGCGCCTGCAATCCTGTGCGCTCGCGGACGGGGCGTCCGGCCGGAGGCGTCGGATCGAAAGTCACCCAGGCGCCCGCTTCCGGGAAATACGCCTCGACCCAGGAATGCGCGTCGCGCTGCGTGACGGTGTAGACGCCTGCCGCATCGTTGTACTCGCCCATCTGAAAGCCGTTGACGACGCGCGCCGGAATCCCCTGCGTGCGCAGCATCACGGCCATCGCCGTTGAGAAGTATTCGCAGTGCCCCTCGCGCACGTTGAAGAGGAAATCGGCCAGCGGGTCATCACCGCCCGCCTTGAGGTCGAGCGTGTAGCCGTAATCGCTTTGCAGGTGCTCTCCGATAGCCCGCGCCGCGTCGTACTGGTTACGCGCTCCGGCCTCCGTGATTATCCGGCGCGCCAGCCGTGCGATGCGCGCGTCGAGCCTGCGCGGAAGTTGCAGGTAACGGGCGACGGCTCCTCCCGCGTAGACCTGCACGTCGGAGAGCACGCCCCGGCGTAGAAGCTCCGCGTCCGGCTCTCGCGTGTCGGAGTAAACCTTGTATGAGATGCGCTCTTGCTCGTGCGCGCGGGTCGAGAGCGAGCCCTCGGCGTCGCGGCGCAGGTAAGGCAGAGAGCCCTGGACGGCAATCGCGCGCGGGGCCGCGAAGACGACGGGCGTATCAATCGGCTCAAGATAGAAGGTCTGGCCCGTGAGCCGCTCCAGCGCCTCGGTCGTGCCGAGCTGGAAGAAGCCCCTCTCGTTGCCCGACAGCAGGTCAGAGTATTTGCCCGCGGTCCGATGCCAGCCGCGGCCGTCGAAAAAGTCCAGGGCGACTCCGCGCCAGCGCAGGTTCCGGTTGCGCATCGCCTGCACGTCGTCAATGCGAACGCGCATCACCACGTCGTCCTTCTGCTGAAGCCGCCCTACGTCTCCGAGCGTGACGTTTTCAGAGAAGCCGACGAAGCCCGTGCTGCCGCCCCCGCTCATGCGCAGAGGCGAACCCGCCACCGAGCGCGGGACGATGTAAAAGAGCGGCAGCGCCAGGGCGAAGATCAGCAACATCAGCGCCAGCGAAATCAGCGGGAGGCGGCGCGCCTCACCCGCGCCAGCCAGCGCGCCGCGCTTTGTCAAACGTCTGAAGAGGGTCGAATCGGGCGCGACGAGCAGCCGCGTCTCCGTCATACTCACTTTGCGCCGCGCCTTCCTTATCTCGAAGCAGAGAATCGTCGAGAGCGAGGAGAAGGCGTAGAGGCTGAGCGTGAAGAGAAAAAGCGGGCTCAGGCTCAGGCCCGCCGCCAGCAGGACTTCAAAGAAGGAGATCAGGTAGAGAAAGACCCAGTCGCGGTCGGCTTTGACCTGTAGGAGCTTGACCGAGGAGAGAAAGAGGATCAGGTGCGCCAGGGCGCTGACGCCGACGCGCTCTCCACCCTCGCCCCCGGCCAGGAACTGCCAGTCAAGATAGAACAAAGGCAACGAAAGCAGCACGACGACCAGCCCGACGCGCTCCGAAAGCTGCCGCTTCGTTCCCTCCAGCCTCCAGGCCAGGACGAGCACTATCGCGAACCCGAGCCCGAGCCACCAGTTGAGGCCGTCCGAGACGGCCAGCGTCAGCGCGCCGCACGTCACGGTCGCGTAAGAGGAGGCTCGAAAGAAGGCGTTGAAGCTCACTGTTGCGTTCAAGCTCGGGCGAAGACAGTCTGCCCCGGGGAAGATTTAGATGCCGGGACCGGGGATTGCGCGGCCATAAACTATTAAAGCCCGCTCAGCTTAACACTGAGCGGGCTTCGGATGAAAATCCCGGCGGCTTCCTACTCTCCCACGCAGCTTCCCGCGCAGTACCATCGGCTCCAAGAGGCTTAACTTCCGTGTTCGGGATGGGAACGGGTGTGACCCTCTCGACAAAACCACCGGAAAACTGATAAAGAGCGATCAACTCTCGGTAAGAGAGCTTGGAAAATCGAATAGTGACAAAGCAAGCAATCGTGCCTTGCGCTTGGAACCTTTTTTTTCACTGCCCTTTTGCTCGTCAGTGAATTTTATGGTCAAGCCTTGGGGCTAATTAGTAGTGGTCAACTGAGCACATTACTGCACTTACATCTCCACCCTATCAACGTGGTGGTCTACCACGAGCCTCACTGGCAGAACTAATCTCTGGTCTGGCTTCACGCTTAGATGCATTCAGCGTTTATCCATGCTCGACTTAGCTACCGAGCTGTACCCCTGGCGGGATAACTCGTACACTAGAGGTCAATCCATCCCGGTCCTCTCGTACTAAGGACAGATTCCATCAATTCTGCTACGCCCACACCAGATAGGGACCGAACTGTCTCGCGACGTTCTAAACCCAGCTCACGTACCGCTTTAATTGGCGAACAGCCAAACCCTTGGGACCTTCTTCAGCCCCAGGATGCGATGAGCCGACATCGAGGTGCCAAACCCTGCCGTCGATGTGAACTCTTGGGCAGGATCAGC
>DASVWH010000065.1:0-23602 GCA_036389715.1 Pyrinomonadaceae bacterium
TTAAGACTTCAAGACTCTCTTGCTTTTACTGAAAACTGAAAACCGAAAACTGAAAACTGATTACCTTATGAGTCATAAAAACCAGGCGGGGGCAGAGAACGGCGCGCCCGACATTATCATCATCACGGGCTTGAGCGGCTCCGGCATGTCGTCCGCGACGAATGCTTTTGAAGACCTCGGCTACTTCTGCGTGGATAATCTGCCGCTGACGCTGCTGCCGACCTTCGCGCGGCTCGTCATGCCGGGAGAGGACGGCCCGGCGCGCATCGAACGCGCGGCGCTGGTCATCAACATCCGCGAGGGGCAGTTTCTCTCCGTCTTCGATACGGAGCTTGAAGGGTTGCGACGGCAGGACCTGCGCGTCTTCGTCCTCTTTTTCGAGGCTTCGGACGAGGCCCTCCAGCGCCGCTTCAGCGAAACGCGCCGCCCGCACCCGGCCGATGGCGGCGGCGGACTGCTCGAAGCCATCAAGGCCGAGCGCGAGGCGATGGCCCACATCCGCTCGCTGGCCGATTACATCATCGAAACCTCCGAGCACACCGTTCACTCGCTGCGCCGCCTGCTGGTCGAGCGTTTCAGCCCGAACACGGAAGGCACGCCGATGCGCGTGCAAGTCCTGAGCTTCGGGCACAAGTTCGGCAACCCGCCCGACATGGAGCTGATGTTCGACGTGCGGCATCTGCCCAACCCGTACTTCGTGCCGGAGTTGCGCAACCTCTCTGGCCATGACCGCCGCGTCGTCGAATATCTCAAATCGAAACCCGATGTCGAAGAGACGCTGCGCCGTTTCAGCGATCTGCTGGACTACCTTCTGCCGCTTTACAAACGCGAAGGAAAGTCTTATGTCAAGGTCGGCATCGGATGCACGGGCGGGCGGCATCGCTCCGTGATGGTGGCCAACGCCCTGACGCGCCGCCTGCGCCGGGCAGGCTTCGACGCCCAGGCCGTCCATCGCGACGTGCGCAAGGCCAGGCGCGGCCGGGCAAAGGAGAAACAATGAAGAGCCGTGGCCGCGAGCTATGCAGCCGTCCTGTCCGCTCGCGCCGCGTTTTTCGTGAGGCACAGCCATGATGGATAATCCAGAGAAGAGCGACGCGGGGCAGGCCCCCGCGGGCAGGGTCGCGGGCGTCATCGTCACGCACGGACAGCTGGCGGGCGAACTGCTCGCGGCGGCCGAGATGATCGTCGGCGCGGTCTCACACATCGTCGCCGTCTCAATCGGCTGGCACGACGATGTCGAGGCCGCGCGGGACGAAGTCGAGCGCGCCATGACGCGCGTCTCGGAGGGACAGGGCGTGCTGCTCATGACGGATATGTTCGGGGGGACGCCGACCAACATCAGCGCGATGTTTCTGGCCGAGGGCGAAGTGGAGGTGGTGACGGGCGTCAACCTGCCGATGGTGATTAAGCTGGCGAGCCAGAAGGAGGCGGAGTCGCTGGCGGACGTGGCCCGGCGCGTGCGCGACATGGGACGCGAGGGCATCTACCTGGCGGGCGAACTGCTCGCGCCGCAGAGTAAAAGCTAGATGATCGAGCGTTCTGTGAAGATTACGAATCGTCTGGGGCTGCACGCGCGGGCAGCGGCGCTCCTGGTGCGCACGGCGAACCAGTTTCACAGCGTGCTGCGCCTCGAACGCTCCGACGGGACCGCCTCGGCCGACGCCAAGTCTATCTTGAGCGTGCTGATGCTGGCGGCGGCGCGCGGGACGGAGCTGCGCGCGACGGCCGAAGGCGTTGACGAGGGCGAGGCCATCAGCGCCATCTGCGGGCTCTTCGCGGCCGGATTCGGAGAGAAGCAGTAGTGAGCAAGCGCAAGGGGCACACTGTCGAGCAGGAAGAGCGCTGGCGCGGGCTCGGCGTTTCGGAAGGCATCATCGTCGGCCGGGTTCTGCGCATCTACAACGGAACGCGCCAGGTCTACCGCGCGACGCTCGACGAAGCGGACGCAGAGCGTGAGATACGGCGGCTGCGGGCTGCCGTGCGGCTGGCACGGCGCCAGCTGCTGGCCATCAAGGAGCGCGCGGTCAAAGAGCTTGGCCCGGAGCAAGCCTACATCTTCGACGCGCATCTCCTGATGCTCGAAGACCGCAAGCTGCTCGACGACGTTGAGCAGTCTATCCAGACGGAGCGGGCCAACGCCGAATGGGCAGTCCGTGTGGCCGCAGACCGCCTGCTGGCCGTCTATGCCGAGATCAAGGATGATTACCTGCGCGAGCGCGGCTCGGACATCGAAGACGTGATGCAGCGGATTCTCGTCGCGCTCAGCGGCGAGCAGCCGAGTTATCGCCGCCTGACCGAAGACGCCGTCATCGTTGCCGAAGACCTGCTGCCTTCGGCCTTCGCCGAGCTGGATTTCGAGCACGTGCGCGCCATCGCCACCGATGCGGGAGGCTGGACTTCGCACACGGCCATCATCGCGCGCGGCCTCGGCATCCCGGCCGTCGTCGGCCTGCGCAGCCTTCATCGCCGCGCGCGCACGGGCGACCGGATTATAGTGGATGCCGCGGGCGGCGAGGTTATCCTGCATCCTTCAGCTTCCACGCGCGAGCACTACAATTCGCTGACGCCGGGCGCGAATCGGCTGCGTTACCTGGCCGGGGATGAGCGCCGGGACCCGGTCTGCACAGTGGACGGAAGAGAGGTCGTGCTGCGTGCGAACATCGAGCTTCCGGCCGAGTACGAAGGTCTGAGCAGGTTCGGGGCGCGCGGCATCGGTCTTTATCGCTCGGAATTTCTGCTCTCCCAGCGGGGCGCGATGCCCTCCGAAGACGAGCAGTTGAAGGCATACCTGGAGGTCGGGGAGCTGGCCGGAGAGGATGGCGCGACCGTCAGGCTCTTTGATCTCGGCGGCGATAAGATGGGCGGCGTCCTGGCCGACACGGAGAGGAATCCGGCGCTCGGCCTGCGCGCGATTCGCTACAGCTTGAGAAACGAAGAGGTGCTCAGGACACAGGCTCGCGCGGTCCTGCGCGCGGCGGCCGAGGCCCGCCTGGACATTGTCCTCCCGATGATCTCGGACGTGATGGAAGTCAGGCGCGCGCGTCTCATCATCAACGAAGAGCGCGAGCGCCTGGCGGGCGAAGGAAAGGCGCTCGGCCCCGTCAGGCTCGGCGCGATGATCGAAGTGCCAGCGGCTGTCCTGACGGCCGATAAGCTGGCGCGGGAGGTGGATTTCTTCAGTCTCGGGACGAACGACCTGGTGCAGTACCTGCTGGCGGTTGACCGCGGCAACGAAGAGGTCGCGGATTGGTTTCGCTCGCTTCATCCGGCCGTGCTGCAAAGCATTCACCTGACGTTAGAGGCGGCGCAGCGGGCCTCAATTCCGGCGGTGGTCTGCGGCGAAATGGCCGCGACCCCGGCCTATGCAGTGATTCTCGTCGGGCTCGGCGCGACCGAATTGAGCATGACGCCTTCTTCGATTCCGCGCGTCCGGCGCGCCATCGGCGGAATCAACTATGCAGAGGCGCGTGCGATTGCCGCCGAGTGCCTGGAGGCAGTCACGGCCGACGAGGTCGAGGAACTCGTCAGGGTTCGCTTCGCGGGCCGCTGGCCGCATCTTTTCCCGCCGAAAACCTTGCCACTGGCCCGGCATGAAGAGTAATATTCAGCGGTGGGTTAAACTCCTTCCGTCCCGGAGTTTGGCGCTGTCACGAGGGGTCTCCGGCCGAAGGCCCGAAAGAGTTCCGTGGCGGCTCAGGTGTTCGGCAAGCTCTAACTATTCTGAATTTCGTGCGGTGCTCGACAGCCAGCCTCTCTTGAGTCGTTGTCGGGCAGCCCGCAAGATGCAAAGTGCCTCCCTGCGGCCTTTTCCTGTGCGCCGCCGGACTGAAGATATTTCTCTTAGCCATCCGGTGAACAGTTTATGCGAGATCGGTTCTGTCGAATGAGCGCGAGCCACGGGCGGCGCAAGCTGGCGGGCAGGCTCTGCCTGGCGCTCGCCATGTCTGCGCTGCTTGTTGGCGGCTTCTTCTTCCTGCCGAACTCGGGAAGCAGGGCCGCCGCGAAACCGCTGCACCTGGTGCGGCTCAACATCGTGTCGGACTCCGGCCTCGTGCGGATAGAGGTCACGGCCGACGGGTCGTTTGACGACGCGGTCGTTGACCATTTCTCGCGCGGGCGTGAATCGGTGATCCGTGTTCACGGCGCGCGTTCGCTGCTGCGCGCCAGTTATACGATAGACGAGGCGGTGGCCAGCGGCGTGCGCACCGTCACGGGCGAGCGTGACGGCGAGCCCTTCGTTGACCTGATTATCACGCTCGGCAGCGGCGCATCCATCGCGCAGAAGGTCAACTTCAACCGGCTGGTGATCGGCGTCGCCTCGGATTTCGCGCGGCTGCGACGGCGGACAGCGCCCGGCTCCGCAGAGCTTGCGAAGACGCGCCGCGAATCGCCGCCTGCACGCCCGGCCGCCGCTCCCGCTTCATCCGCGCCGGAAGCAACGCTGGCCGCGCCCGCCGCGCCCGGCCCGGCCAACGCCTTTGCGGGCGGTAATACGGTCGCGGCCGCTGGCTCTTCAATCAACGTCGCAGCGCCCGCACTGCTGACCGCTTCGGCGCAGCCTCCGACGGTCGGGACTGCCGGGCGCAGCGCTCATGGGGCCGAGAAATTCCAGCTCGCACACTTTAACCCGAAGGGCTTCCTGCCGATCTTTTTCCAGCCGCAGAACAGCGTGCTCGGCACCTCGCAGCCCTCGCTCGTCTCTTTTATCCCGATGGCGATTGACCCTCCCGGCGCGAAGCGCGGCGTCTGGATTCCGGGGACGACCACTTCCGAACAGGACGAGATCGGGGGCCGTGTGCTCGGGGCCGGTTTCTTTCGCCCCTCGTTTCTGCTCGGCGCGACTTACGACGATAACTTCTTCTATCGCTCCGCGACGGGACGCAGCCTCGGCATCTTCACTCTCGCGCCGCGCCTCGAATACGAGATACCCGGACGCGAGCGGGCCATGCGCATCGCTTATGAAACGCAGCTGCGGCGGCTCTCGAACGGGAACTGGGCCAACGGTCAGGCGCTGGACTTCGATTCGCGGCTCGACCTGACGCCCTTTCTGCGCGTCTCGCTGCGCGACCATTTCGCGCGCTCGCCGCTGGACCCGCGCGAGTACGACCCGGCGGGCGAGGTCTACATCGTCGGCGATACCTTCAACCGCAACGACGTGGGCGCGCGCATCGAGTACAGCTTGAGCGAGCGCAGCCGCATCGCGCTCGACGCCGGTTACAACCTCGTGCGCTGGAGCCAAGACCATATCGCGGCCGCGCCCCTCTTCATCAATTATGACGAGCTCTCTTCGACCGTCTCTTACGAGCGCGATATCGCGGAGGAGACGACCGGGGTGGCCTCCTTCACTTTCGCCAACACGGACACGTCCGCGCCGCTGCGCCCGCAGTTCGACAACCTGAACAATAACAGGCGCTATGCCTTCGAGATCGGCGGGCGCACGCAGGTCACGGAGACGAGCGGGATGGCCTTCAGGGTCGGCTACGAGCGCAGCCTTTTCCAGCACGCGCACGAGGGAAACGACTTTAACAGCCTGACCTTCGACCTCCTCTTCCGCCGCGATTTGAACCAAAATACAAATTTTGAGCTGGCGGCTCTGCGAAAAACGCAGGTTTCGGCGTTTAATCTAGAGGGAGGCAACGCGCGGCTGGTCTCGACCGGAGTGGCCGCACGTCTTGAAAATTCGCCGTGGGAGCCGCTGAAGTTGGGCTTAAGCCTTAACTATCAACGTTTAGGCTTCCCCGTGGCCATCACGGCGGACTCGACCGCGAGCGGCGGCGTCTTCGTCGGAGACTTCCTGGGCGAGCTGCGGACCGACCACCTCTATGGTTTTTCTTTGGAGGCTGGCTATCGTCTGAGCGATCTTTTGAGGTCGCGGCTCGCGTATAGATTTGCGCGCAGGGATTCGACCATCCCTGTCTTTACTTTTAACCGGCATATCGTTTCGCTGATTTTCGAGCTCGGACGACGCAACGAAGTCCGTGGCAGGCCGTTCTAAGCGGGGCGAAACTTACAGCGCGATGAGCTCCACCATTGCCCGGCGGCGCTCCTTGCTTTCACACTTGGGCTGAGAATTTGAGTGCATTATGAAGAAAGTTTTAGCTGTTCTGGTAGTCGTATTGGCCATTAGCGTGCAGGCGGCGGCCGCCGCCCGGTCGCAGACCAAAGAGTCCGGGGCCGTCCCCGCGGGCGAAAAGGTCGGCAATACCGCGCCCGCCAACAGCGGCAGCCAGCCGCCCGCCAAAAGCACGGCCGAAGAGCCGCCGAAGACCAAGGAATCCGGCAAGTCCGCCGCTAACTCCAAGGAAGAGAAGGAAAAAGAGCCAGCCAAGCCTGCCGGTTCACCCGTCACCGCTTCGGCCGCGCCGCTCAACGCCGCGGGCGGCAATGCTGCCACGACCGACGCACCGGCGAAAACCATGACGAGCGTTCCGAGCGGCGCGACGGCCGAAGAGCCCGCCGCGAAGAGCAGCGCCCCGGCCACCACGCCCGTCGCGCCTGCGCGCCCGCTGACGGAGATTTACCGCGTCGGCGCGGGCGACGTGCTAGACATCCGGCTGCTCAATGCGGCGACGCGTGAATCCAGCCTCTTCACGGTCATGGCGGACGGGCTGCTGGAATACCCCCTGGCCGGAGAGCCTTTCCCGGTCGCGGGCCTGACCACCGAAGAGATAGACGCCCGCCTGACCTCGAAGATCAAGCTCTACGAGAAGCCGCAGCTGGTCGTCAGCGTCCGCGAATATGCGAGCCATAACGTCATCGTCACGGGCTTGGTCAACGATCCCGGCACGAAGATTCTGCGCCGCGAAGCCATGCCGCTCTACGTCGTCCTGGCCGAAGCACAGTTGAAGCCAGAAGCCGGGCGCGCAACCATCGTCCGCGCCGACGGCCAGACCCTGACGATTAACCTCGCGGACTCGACCGCGACGACGACGCTCGTTCATCCGGGCGATGTCCTGACGCTCTCGGCGCTGCCACCGGCCCCGCCGCAGTTCTTCTACATCGGCGGCCAGGTGGCTTCGCCCGGGCAGAAAGATTTTCACACCGGGCTGACGCTGACGCAGGCCGTGCTGGCCTCCGGCGGCGTGACGCGTTTTGCGAGCGGCAAGGTCAGGGTCTCGCGCCAGGGCGCGGACGGGCGTCTGGTCTCGACCGAGTACAATCTGAAGCAGATCGAGGCGGGAAAGATTCCCGACCCGCAGCTCCAGCCCGGCGACCGCCTGGAAATCACGCGCGGTACCTGGTAGGAACGAAAGCCCGTCAATCGTCAACCGGTCGGGAGCCGCCGGAAAAAGAGAGGCCGCGGCTCCGGCTGAAAGCAGTTGCTTTACCTCTTCACGATTTGCGATTTACGATTTACGAGCTTTAAAGGTATTATGCTGCTCGTTTAGGTTTGGTGCCCTCAGTCGGCGGACACGGCCTTCGAGTTTGCCGCGCGAAATTTTAACTGAAAAATTTGCACCAAGATTATTGCCCCCAGCCTGCCGGAGGTTTACTGCCTTGAATAAAAATAAGATTGGTGTGGTGGCTCTGACGGCCGCTCTCATCTTCGTTCCTTTCGCGCCCGCCCTCAACGCCCTGGCGATGGCTCGCGGTGTGCAGCAGGAGTCGGATGTCCCGAGCGACGCCGAGCAGGCGATGTTCACGAGAGGTCAAAACCTCTACAACCAGGGCCGCTATGACCAGGCCGCCACGGTGCTCCAGGATTTTCTGAAGACTTATCCGCGCAGCATCATCACGGACTTGACGCTGCTCTGGCTCGGCCGCTCTTACATGCAGCTGGGCAAATTCCAGGAGGCCGAACAGGTCGGCCAGCGTCTGCGAACCATCAAGGACACGCCCTTCGCCGACATCTACGAAGGGGAGTTGCAGACGGCGCGGCGCGAGTCCGCCACGGGTGCGCTGGCTTCAAACACAGGCACTGCCACCGCGCCTCCTCCGACGAGCAGGAATTCCAGAGTCCCGGCCAGGGGGCCTGCCGCCAAGCCTCTGCCGCTGGCCACGCCGACACCCACACCGACGCCGCGCCTGATCGGAGGCGGCAGCCGCCCCGCGACACCGCAGCGCAAACCGCTTGTCCGGCCGACGCCGACTCCGACTCCGGCTACTGCCACGACGGCGCAGGCCGGGATTGAGGGCGTCAGGACCGCCGTTCCGCAGGCACGCAAGCTCAGCGATCCGGCCGGTACTTCGACCGACCTGGCGCGAACCGAGCCGACGCTCCCGTCCAGGCGCATCAGGAACTCCAGGGCGTCGCGCCGTATCAATCGCCCCGCTCCGGCCATTACGCCCGAAACCGTCGCCGGGAATAATACTTCGGTCGCCAACCAGACGCCGACGCCCTCCGCCCCGGCCATTAAGCCGACCCGCCCGCGCACACAGCCCGGCACGCAGGTCGCGGTCAATAATCCTCCGCGCATCAATCCGCCCGTCTCCCGTCCGGCGGCTCGTCCGGCCAGTACTCCAGTCGAGAGGCCGCCTGTTACGAATCCGGCGACGAACAATCCTCCTGCTTCGATGGTGACCGGCGCGGCCACTTCCATGCCGGTCGCCGTGCCGACGCCCGCCGAGACCTCTCTGCCGCAGAGCGGCGGTCTCAGCCTGACGGTCAAGCAAGTCCCGAATCTGGTGCTTGCGCTGCGCCGCAGTTCCGAGTCCGCGCAGCCAGGACAGAGCGTGCAACTGCCGCTGACCGTGACCAATACCGGAAACAAAGAGGACCAGTTCCGTCTTGAGACGGATTTACCGGCCGAGTTTCAGCCGAGCTTCAGCCTCGCACAGGGCGGCGCTGGCTCGGAGCTGCCCATCCTGGTCACGCCGCAACTGGCGCGCGGAGCATCGGTCGAAGTTCTTCTCAACCTGCGCATCCCGGAAACGGCCGCCGACGGGCTCCAGCGCCGCTTTCTGGTCAGCGCCGCTTCGCAGGCCGACTACCAGATTCAGAAGATAGCCGACGGCTCGATCAACGTCGTCGCCGCGGCGCTCGATGCCGCTTCCAACGTCTCGCTGAACTCCATTATGCCGGGCGATTCGTTCACGCAAACCATCACGGTGCGTAACGCGGGCAGCTCGCCCGCGCGCAGCGCCCGCGCCGATTTCGTCTTTAACCCGAGCTTCGAGCTGGTCAGCGCCAACCCGAGCCCGATTCAGTATGACCGCGCCTCGCGGACGGCTATCTGGAGCCTGGGCGACCTGGGCTCGCGCAATTCACGCGAGATCAGCGTCACGCTGCGCGCTCTGCCCGACGCCCTGGCTGCGACCAGCCCGCTCGGGCGCGGCACTGTCCGCACGCAATCGCTGCCGACGGCGTCAAACTTCGACAGCCCGAGCGTGACGGTCGGCAAGGTCCCGCGGGTGCGGATTGACGCCGTCTCCATCGGGCTCACGGCCACGCCCGGCGATACGATCTTCATCCCGTTCGTCGTCCGTAATCCGGGCAACAGCGCCGATTCTTATGCCCTGAACGTGACGGCCCCCGGCGCACCCGCGGCAGCCGTCTATGCCGATACGAACGGCGACGGGCAGCACCAGGAGAGCGAGCCTGCCGTCACGCAGACAGCCCAGCTGGACCCGCGCGACGGGCAATTCCCGATGCTCCTGCGCGTGCAGATTCCCGCCAGCACGCCCGACCGCCAGCAGTTCTCTTACAACGTCGTCGCGCGCTCCAGTACGAGCGGCCGCGTCGCCAGTGAAGCCAATACCGTCCTGACCGTGGCGACGCCGCGCGTCCGCGTTCGCACAGAGCGCGTGACCGATACGTCAGCCCCCGGCGACACGATCTATTACCGGCTCGTGCTCGTTAACGAGGGCAGCGGCCTGGCGAAAAATCTGGTCGTCGCAGAGACACTGCCCGGCGCTCTGGAGTTCGTTAATTCGGACCCGGCGCTTAACCCGCAGGATGCGCCGAGCGCAGCGCAGCGCATTACCTGGCGTGTCCCGGAGCTTGCTCCCGGCGACACGACCGTCCTGCGCATCGCCGTCCGCCTGCGTCCCAACCTACCGGCCGATACCAACCTGACCACGCAGCACACGCTCGGTTATCAGGACACCAACGGCAATAACTACTCCGGCCAGTAAAGCGTGCTGCGGGTGAGCAAAGCCAGCAGAGGGAGAGGGCGGCAAGCGAATCAGCCGCCCTCTTCTTTTGCGGGAAGACATTTTCAGTTATGGAGACAGCCAGCGCCGCCTTGCCCCGGAGGCTCCTTTTAACGAACTACCTGATTGCCAAGTCGCTCCTCGAAGCACTGCTTGTCGGAGCACTGGCCCTCGCTTTTTATCTGCAAGCCTTCAACCCCTTCTTTCGCGGGATGCTGGACCAGGCGGACGCGCGGCACGTCTCCGGCTGGGTCGTCAACAGCGCCGCGCCGCAGGCTCGCGTCGAAGTCCAGCTCTACATAGACGGGCGTTTCTACGGCAATCGAATGGCAGACCTCTCTCGCCCGGATGTTGCCGCCGCCGGGCGCGCCGCAGACGAATTGCACGGCTTCACTTTCGACACTCCGCTGCTTCCGGCAGGGGAGCACGAAGCGCGCGTCTACGCCCTGCACCTGAGCGGCGCGGGCCAGCGCCAGACCCTGCAACTGGTCGGAAAGCCGCTGCGCTTTAAGGTCGCGGCGGCCGAAACAACAGACTCGGCCGCGGCGGAGCGCCCGCGTGAAACACAAGATTGAATGATGGAAGAGAGCATTAAGGAGACACGGACGGGGGGCGAAGAGCGCAACGCCGTGAGCGTCGAAGAAGAAGACGGCGGCGCGGGAAGCCCTGTAGCGGGCCGGAGGATGCTCGCCGCCTGGGAGATAGCTTCCGTCGTCTCATCTTTTCTGATTGCCGAATGGATGATCGTGCCGTTCGCCGAAAATAATAAGCTGCTCCAGGCCATCCCCATCGGGCTCGCTTTATTGCTGATGCTCCTCTCGCACCGCGAGCGCGGCGAGACGGCGCGTGAGATCGGCTGGCGCTTCGATAATTTCGGGGCGGCCGCTAGATTGTTGGCCCTGCCGATGCTCGCCGGGGCGCTGGTCATCGTCGGCGCGGGCTTGTATATGCGGAGCCTGCGTCTTGAGAGGGAGCAATTCTGGCAGTGGGCGCTGTGGCTGCCTCTCTGGGGGCTGATGCAGCAATACGTCTTGCAGGGATTCATCAACCGCCGGGCCGAGCTTCTCTGCGGGAGAAACACGCGCAGCCTGCTGCTCGTCGCACTGGTCTTCGCGCTCCTGCACCTGCCGAACCCCTGGTTGAGCGTGGCGACCTTCATTGGAGGCTTCATCTGGGCCGCCGTTTACCAGCGCGCGCCTAACCTTCCGGCCCTCGCCCTCTCTCACGGCCTGATGTCCCTGCTGCTGGCCTCCTCGCTCCCGCCCGCCATGCTCAACAGCCTCCGCGTAGGCTTCAAATACTTCGGCTAAATTAACCGAACATTGCCTTTAGCGGACAATTCGGGATGGCCTCAACGAGGGTTAGAACATTGTTGATTTTTGTTCTGTACGTGTTCAACAATGCTTTGCTATAATGATTTCGCCTTGCATGAGAACAGGTCGGGTGGTCGCTGCTTCGCCTTCGGGCGAGGGAGAGGAAAGTCCGAACACTACAGGGCAGCGAGCCAGCTAACGGCTGGGCATCGGGCGTGAGACGGGTTGGCCTGCGGGCCACGGGCGCTCTCGCCGGGTGACGACAAGTGCAACAGAGAAGAGACCAGCCAGCGGGCTGTCGCGGCCAACGGCCGCAACAGTTGCGGGTGATGGGTGAAACGGTGCGGCCTCACGGGGCTTAAAGTAAGAGCGCACCGGCGCTCGGTGGTAACACCGGCGGCCAGGCAAACTCCTCGCAGTGCAAGACCAAATAGGGAGGCGTCAGACAGGGCTGCCCGCCCGAAGCCTGTTTTCGGACAGGCTACGACCTCCGGGTAGGTCGCTCGATCCATTTGGCGACAAATGGGCTAGATGAATGACCACCACTCCGGGATTCGTCCCGGAGGACAGAATTCGGCTTATAGACCTGTTCTCAAATTGCATGGCGTTGGATTGATTGGACGGCACAGCGGAGCCCCCGGGCTCGGGCCTTTAACAGCTCACTATCTCTAGGAAAGAGGCACAGGAAAGATGGCGAACCGCAAAGGGGTTTTCATCGGCGCATACGTGCCAAATCAACTGAAAGAGGCTCTGCAACAGCGCGCGCGGGCCGAGCATCGCACGCTCTCGCAAGAGATCACGCGCATCCTGGAGGAGGCCATCAAGGGACGCAGGCTGCCGCCGGGCTTTATAGACCGGCGCGGCGAAGGGTCCGGGCCGCGTCGGCGCAACAGTGACCCGCTGCCGCGCCGCCGCGACGGCGATCTGCCCTACGGCTCCGAAAATATCTCCGGCGACGATTAACAGGGCCTGAAAGCCGAAGCGCCGCGGGGCGAAGGCGAGAAGCATTCATCGCAGGCGTCCGCGAAGAATCGCCGCCGCTGATTCTTAAAGACCCTCCGGCAGCGGCCGACTTTTGACTGACACTCTCTGACTCTGGCGCACCTGTTCGAGACGCGCGCCGCTCCTGTTGCCGGGGGCGGCGCGCTTCGCCTTTTAGAGCCGCTTTGCTACACTTTATGCGCAGCATAAGAATCGTCAAACCAGACAAGAGCAGTGGACAGAAGCAAAATTCTTTACGCCGTCACATGCTTGCTCGCGGGCTTTTTGATCGGCTTCGTTTTCGCCAATAAAGTTAATCGCAGAGAGCTTGACGGCCTGCGCGCGGAGGTCTCGCGCGCGCGCGCGAACTCTGTACAGCGTCCGGCGGCGACGAAGACAGAGGAGCAGGCGACGACGGCGGGCGCGGTCGGGACTCTCAGCGGCGAGGAGATTCGCCAGGCGATTGCGAGCGCCGACGCCAGGCCCGGCGACATCTATCTCCAGCGCAACCTGGGCCAGGCGCTCTATCGCTATGCCAGCCAGACGCAGGATGCTCCGTATCTGCCGGACGTGGCGCGGCTGCTCAAGAGAGCCTACGACGCCAACCCGGACGACCGCCAGACGACACTGATGCTGGCCGCAGTGCTCTTCGATGTGGGCCGGAAATCCGACCCCGCGAGCTTCAGGCAGGCGCGACTCTATTACCAGAAGGCGCTGGAGATGCAGCCCCGCGACGTTGATGCGCGGACGGAGCTGGGGCTGACCTACTTCCTCGGGCAGCCTTCAGACCCCGAGCGCGCGATAGCCGAGTATAGAAAGGCGCTGGCCATCGAACCGCGCCACGAGTTGACGTTGCAGAACCTGGCGAGCGCGCTGCTGGCGACCGGCAGGCGCGCGGAGGCCGAGCAGGTAATGAACGAGCTTGAGCACGTCAACTCGACGAATCCGGCTTTGCCTGCCCTGCGCTCGCAACTGACGCAAAGCGGGCGGCCGGGACGGGAGTAAGGCTTGAAACTCTTAATCTTTCTAGGGCTCGCCGCCGTTCTCTGCTTGATAATCTATCTGCGGCTGCGCCCCTACATCCTGATGGCCAGGCGCATGTTCGGCGTGGCGCGAGACGTGGGCCGCATGACGCGCAACGAACCGGCGGGGACGCCGAACAGTGCTGGCGGGACCGGCGACAGGCTGACGCGCTGCGCCGCCTGCGGCACTTGGACTCCGGCCTCTCGCGCCATCAAGCTGCGTTCTTCATCCTCGTCCTATTGTTCGCACGCCTGCCTTGAGCGCGCCGCCGAAAGCGATGCCAGGCAGAGAGCCGCAGGCGGAGAATAGTCTCTTTAGCACAGGCCCGCCGCGGCTTTCTCTTCGCGCGCCTCTTCCGGCAGGACGTTGCCCGCCTCATGAACCGCCCTGTCCGTGTCCGTGAAGAAGAGAATCAGCATCCCGGCGACGAAAAAGACGATCAGCGAAAGAATAGCCTGCCGGTAAGAGTTGGTCGTGCTGACGACGATGCCGAAGATCAGCGGCCCCAGCCAGGAAGTGCCGCGCTCGGAGATTTCGTAGATGCCGAAGAACGAGGCTTCGCGTCCGGCCGGAATCATCCGCGAGAAGAGCGAGCGCGAGAGCGCCTGCGACCCGCCCAGCACAATCGCGATGACCGCGCCCATCATCCAGACCTGCGCGATGGTCTGCAAAAAAGCGTAAGCATAAATCACCACTCCCGACCATAAGACGAGCGAGACCATGATGGCGTTTTTCGTCCCGAGCAGGGCGGCGATGCGTTCAAAGAGGAGCGCGCCGAAGAAGGCCACGAACTGAATCATCAGGACCAGCCCGAGCAGGAGCGAAGGGTTCGGCGGCAACCCGTGAGCGATCAACAGCTCCTGTTCGATAATCACCGTCGCGGCGACGATTACCGTCTGAATGCCGTCATTGTAGAGGAGATAACCGATCAGGAACTTGAAGGTGGAGGGCAGCTTGAAGAGTTCGCGGAACGTATTGCCAAGCTCCGAAAAGCCGACCGTCAGAAAAGTCTTACCCGGAGGCATGGCCCTGGCGGCGGCGCGCGTCCTCAGCCGGGTGAAGGTAATCAGGGCGAAGCCGCCCCACCATAACCCCGCCGAGAGGAGCGACAGGCGAACGGCCATGCCCCTGGTCAACCCGAGGCGCTCGGCGTTGCTGACGAGCGCGAAGTTTGCCGCCAGGAGCAGCCCGCCGCCGAGATAGCCGATGGCGTAGCCGCGACTCGACACCTTATCGCGCTGGTCCTCGGTCGTAATCTCGGGAAGAAAGGCGTTGTAGAAAACGATGGTCGCGCCGAAGCAGAGGTTGGCGACGATCAGGAGCAGCCCGCCCAAGAGATAGAGATCGCCCGAGATAAAGAAGAGCAGGCAGGTGGCGACGACGCCCACATAGCAGAAGACGGCCATCAGGCGCTTCTTCATGTGGCTGTAATCAGCGATGGAGCCGAGCACGGGCAGAAGGAAGACCTGGAGAAAGACGGAGGCCGCCGCGCAGTAAGGAAAGTAAGACTTGGCCGTCACAGCGCCGAGCGGGCCGAGATCGAGGACGACGCCATTCTCCCCGACGGCGTTCTGTGCCAGCCTCGTCAGGTAAGGGCCGAGCAGCGCCGTCACGACCGTCGTGGAAAAGGCCGAGTTGGCCCAGTCGTACATCAGCCAGCCGAACAGCTCTCGCCGGTCGTTCCTGGCCCCTTGCAGGCGCGCGGTCTCTCCAGGACTGTTCGCCCGCTGTTTGTGCCCGGCACTGGTCGTCATATCGCTCGGCTGGCTCATCTGTGTGCGGTCGCTTTCTCGGTCAGAGCTTCGACAATCGCGGGCGTAATGTCGGCCAGCGTGCGGATACGGCGCGCGATTGCCTGACGCTCTCTGCCCCAGACCAGCGTCGGGACATCGTTGAGCGTGTGATTGCGCGTCGAGAGGTCTTCGATGTTGCCGTGATCGCTGGTCAGGATGACTGTGTTGCGCTCAAGGTCCAGGCTGGCGAGAAGGCTCCGCACGAATCGCGCGAGATTGGCCAGCGTGAGCCGCGCCGCTTCCATCGCCTGTGCGTGGCCCATCTTGTCCGTGATGAAATATTCGTAGAGCGTGAAGCGATGCCGCTCCGCAATCGAGGCGAGCGTTTGCCCTGCCTGCTCCGGCGTTTGCGGCGGCAGCTCGACGCCGCGTTCAATCAGCATCGCGTTGGTGTAATCCTGAAAGACGGCGCGGCCAGCACTGAGGTCTTCCAGGTTGCGAAAGCTCATCTGGGCCGCTTCGATTGCGGCGGTCGTCGCCGAAATCCAGCGCGGGCGCGTCTCGAAAAACTTCGGCGTGTAGGCGTTGGCGAAGGCGACGGGCGCGATTCCGGCCCGCTTGAGCTGAAGAAAGATCGAATGCCGGGCGATGATGTCGCGCAGTGCCTGGTTGGGAAATCCCTGCTTGTGATGGCCGAGCGCGGCCGGGGCGTTGATGCCGGTCAGGATAGTGGTCTGCCCGGAGGCGCTCTGCGGGCGGCCCTCGACGCCCATCCGCGCATCCGTGCGTGCGAGTGCCCCATCGAAGGGCAGCTCCGGCGCTTCGTCCTGAAAAACGGCGAGCGGCGCGGCCCCTGTCAGGCCGTCGAGGGGATTGAATGGCCCACGCCTGCCGATACCCAGGCCGTCAACGAAGAAGAGAAGAACGGACATCTGTAGCGATGAATAACATTAAAGAGTTTCAGGTTTCAAGGGATGGGGACGCTTATCGAAGGCACGTGACGCGCGCCGTTGACTGCGCGGGCGCTTGCGGCGCGGCTCGTGCGCTCGGGCGGGCACGCTCAGTGGCCTTCGGCCAACTGTCCGCGCTCGCGGTAGAGGCGCAGCTTGTTATGCAGGGTCTTGAGGCTGATGCCGAGCAGCGCGGCGGCGCGCGTCTTGTTGTTGTCCGTCTTCTGTAGAGTGCGCAGGATCATCTGTCGCTCAAGCTCTTCGAGCGGCGTTCCGACCGGCAGCGAGAGCGTGTCTTCGCTGCGCGCACGCGCACGCTGGTCTATCGGGTAGGGGGCGAGGTGATGCCGCTCGATCTCTTCGCCGGAGCAGATAATGACGGCGCGCTCGATAACGTTGCGCAGCTCGCGGATGTTGCCCGGCCAGCCGTGCGATTGCAGCACCTGGAGCGCGCCCGGCGAGAGCGAGCGCACCGGGCGATGATGCTTCTCGGAGAGCTGTGTGACCAGATGCTGGGCGAGCAGCGGGATGTCCTCCGTGCGCTCGCGCAGCGGCGGCAGCTCAATCGTAATCACGTTGAGGCGGTAGAGCAGGTCTTCGCGGAAAGCGCCGGAGCTGATGGCCGCGTAAGGGTCTTTGTTGGTGGCGGCGAGCAGGCGCACGTCAACGGGAATCTCCTGCGGGCTGCCCAGCCGCCGGACCTTGCGCTCTTCGAGCACGCGCAGGAGCTTCGATTGCAGGAGCGCGGGCATCTCCGCTATCTCGTCGAGCAGCAGCGTCCCGCCGTCGGCCAGCTCGAAGCATCCCTCCCGCCGCGAGGCTGCGCCCGTAAAAGCCCCCTTTTCATGGCCGAAAAGCTCCGATTCCATCAGCGTCTCGGGGATGGCCGAACAGTTGATGGCCACGAACTGCGCGTTCTTACGCGGGCTCAGGTTGTGAATCGTGCGCGCGACCAGCTCTTTGCCCGTGCCCGATTCTCCGGTGATGAGGACGGAGGCCGAAGAGGGCGCGACCTGCTCGATCAAGAGATAAATCTGGCGCATCAGGTCGGAGCTGCCGACGAGTTCGCCGAAAGCGCCGCGGTCGCGCAACTGGCGGCGCAGCGCCTCGTTCTCGCGCCGCGCATCTGTAAATTCGAGCGCGTGCTCGATGACTATCCGCAGCTTGTCGAAATCAATCGGCTTCTCGAAATAGTGATACGCTCCCTCCTCCTGAATCGAGCGCAGGGCCATCTCGACCGAGCCCTGTCCGGTCAGCAGGATGACGGCCATCTCCGGGTGGCGCTGGCGAATCTCGCGCAGCAAGGCGAAGCCGTCCATGCCCGGCATCTGAATGTCCGTCAGGACGACCGATGGGAGAAACGCCGCCAGACGCTTGAGCGCGGCCCGGCCGTCCGCTTCGGCCACGGCCTCGTAGCCTTCGGCCATCAATAGCTCGCGCAGGCTCTCGGCCACCGTCCGGTCGTCGTCAACTATCAGCACGCGTCCCTTCGTCATGCCCTGAAGTTTAGCATATGACGGCAGTTTCGAGTTTGAGCCGCAGAGCGCCCGTCCCGGAGGCGGATTAACTGTGTGTGAACTGCGAACCGGCTGCCAAACGAGCGGGCTTGAGGTGAAAAGGCCGCGGGTGGCAACCGGGCCCTTTTGTCTGGTACAGTTATTCCGCCTGAAGTTATGACGCCTACGATTATCGCCATCGGTGGATTCTCGTCCAACAGCGGGAAGACGACCCTGCTCTGCGAACTGCTGCGGGCCTTTCCCGGCTGGGAGGCGATTAAGCAGACGCGGGGGCATTATCGTTCGTGCGGCAAAGACCCGCACGCCTGCTGCGTCAGCCCCCTGCTCGGCGAAGAGCCGGTCCTTTATACAGGGCGGCGGCAGACCTATGCGCCCGGCAAGGACACAGGGCGCTACTGGGACGCGGGCGCCGCCAACGTCCACTGGGTGATCGCCACGGACGCGCAGGTCCGGCAGGGAATCGAGCGCGCGCTTGGACGCGTGCAGTCGGCCGGGGTCTTCATCGAGGGCAATAGCTTTCTGGATTTTATGGAAGTGGACTTTGCGCTGATGGCCGCGCGTGCGAGCGGCGGCAACATCAAGCCGACGGCGCGGCGCGCACTGGCCAGGGCCTCCGCGCTCTACCTCTTTGACGATGCGCCGGACGAGACCCGGGCGGCGCGCGAGAGATTTGCCGCCTGGTGCGAACGCTCCCGCGACGCCGAACTGCTCGGCGCGCTGCCCGTTTACACCTCGGCGGAGCTGCCGCATTTAGTTACACGCCTGCGTGCGCTTCATGAGTCAATGGCCGCGTAAAGCCTTGCCCTGCCCGGTTTCAAAAAGAGTGTTGCAAAATCTCGCCCGCGCGGTTAGATTGTCGAAAGCTTAACCATTATCAGGCGGAGGTTCTCCCCAGAACAGATCAAGCGGGTGTGCCTCTATGTCATCAACAATGAACTGGAGGTAGAGAAAGTGCCGACCGGAACATGCCCCGAATGTGATGCGGATGTCCACGTCGATACGGACGCGGACAAGGGTGATACGTTCTCGTGCGAGGAGTGCGGGAGTGACCTGGAGCTTGTCGGACTCGATCCCGTCGAGCTGGACATCGTCGAAGAGGAAGATTTAGCCGAAGATGACGATGAGGACGAGTTCTAAACAGCCCCGACGCGTCAGACGGTCGAGAGGGAACGCTTTAATTATCCGCTGACCGCCGACCATTGACTCTTTCCGCTACTTGTCATTGCTTTTAAAGCCGGGGCGGCTCTGCCGGACTGAGAGCCCGCGCGCCGCCTCGACCCGAATCGTGTGAAAGCGCCCGTCGCGGCGCTTCTCTTCGGAAGGGTAAAAGGCCAGCACGTAAGCCGAGACGACCTCTTCGGCCAGCGCGCGAAAGAGCGGCCCGAAATCCCTGTCGGTCGCATAAACGCTCGCCCCGCCCGTCTTTTCCGCCAGCCCGCTGACATCCAGAGGCGTCGGCAGCGGCGCTCGCTCGGTCGAGACCAGCATCCGCGAAAATGAAGGCAGCGTGACGATATAGACGCTGACATCAGCCGCGTTGGCCCGCTCGATGACCGTCTGGACCGAGACCGTGTCGCCGACGGGAAAGCCGTCCGTGACGACGACGACGGCGCGCTTCATCAGGCGGCGCTCGCGTGTCCGCGGCGCATTACGGACGAGCAGGCGAACGGCGTCGTCAACTGCATCGTAAGTGTGCGTCGAAAGACCGTTGGGCTCGGCGGCCAGCCGTGCGAAGGCGCGCTGGAGCTTCTCCCGGTCGTTCGTCAGCGACTGCAAGGTCTTGACCTTCATCCCGAAGGACATGACGGCGAAGACCGAAGAGCGATTGACCGACAGCCGGTCCGTGAAAATCGAGATCGCGCTTTGCAGGCGCAGCATCTCTTCGGCGGTCATGCTGCCGGAAACATCCAGCGCGAAGGCCAGTGCGACGGGCCGCTCCGCCCCGTTGCGCTTCTCGACGTTGAAGAACGCCAGGGGCTGCTCCGCCCCGTCCACGTAGAGCTTGAAATCCTCTGCGCGGAGATTCCTGACGGGCTGCCCCGCAGCATCCGTCACCGTCACATCAACGGGCACAAGGTCAGTGTCAATGCGCAGCACCTCGTCCGGCTCGGCCCGGCTCTCCTGTGTTTCCATCACGCGGCGCGGACGCTGTTGCTGCTCCGGCGGCGTCTGCGCGCACACAGGAGGGGCGGCGGCCGTGATTGCCGCCAGCCAGAGCAGGGCCGCAGAGAGGGCCGAAGCCGCGTTTGGTAGACTGCCGATTCGTTTTCGGATTAGGGACAGCATTCTTCAGGCGTCAGAATCAAAGCTCGCAAGGGGCCGGGCGGATGGCCCTGATCTTTCAGAGAGCGATTATATGAAGACTGCGGGCTCTTCAACAAACTCCGCGAGCAGGCAACACTGGATGAGGCCGTGGGCATCAACCATATCGCGCACGGGTCGGCTGCGGCGGCCGCGCTCCCGCGCATGCTATAATGGCTGCCCTGGCTCGGGTTAGCTGACGTTTAAGCAGGGCCTTAGTCACCGACAGAGAGATTATGAAAAGATTAAGCTCAACCAGCGCGCTCCTGGTAATACTCATCTTCGCCGGGGCGAGCGCGGCGACGGCGCAGGATCGCACGACCGGCGGCATCAAGGGCAAGGTTCGCTCCGACAGCGGGGCGGCGGTGGCGGGCGTCGCCATCCTCGTTCGCCAGGAAGACCGCGAGGTGGCGCACGGCGTCACGGACCGCAAGGGGGAGTTTCTCATCCAGGGACTCAAACCCGGCCTCTACGGGCTGACCTTTCGCAAGCCCGGGCTGACCGTCGGCACTATCGAACATCTGGAGGTCAGGGCCGGGAAGACGCGCGAGCTGCGCGACCGCCTGATTTTGATGACGGACATCTCAGCCATTGCGCTCCTGCGCGGCAGCGTCTTCAACGAAGGTGGGCGTAGCGTTCCGGGCGTCCGAGTCGAGCTGTCGCGCGTTGACGCGACCGGCGCGTCGAAGAAGATTGACGCGCGGGTGACGGGCGAATCGGGCGAGTTCGTCTTCCGCCTCGTACCGGATGCCGCGAAGTATCGCGTCACGGTCAAAGCCGACGGCGTCGAGCCCGCGGTCAAGGATGTCGAAATAGACGGCGCGGCCGTTTACCGCGTCGCTCTGACGCTCTCACGCTCGCCGAAGTAAGACGAGCGCGGGTGACTTTCGATGGACGATCATACGCACCCGGCAGCCAACTCGCGCGAGGACTTCTTAACGGCGCGCCAGCTCGCCGCGATTTTGCAGGTGAGCGAATCCACCGTGCGTCGCCTGGCCCAGAAGGGCCGCATTCCCTGCGTCCGCATCACCCCGCACATCGTCCGCTTTCACCTGCAAGCCGTGCGCGACGCGCTCGACGGCGGCCAACGCTCACGCTCGCGCCGCAACCAGCCGGAAACCGCCCCCGAGAGCCCGCAGCTATCCTTCGCCGACCTGCTCTAAAGACTGAAAAGACGGCGGGCTTAAAAGACCTGAAGGGCGGCGGGCCGGGCCTGCGCTTTATCGCTGGCTAATCTCAGCGCGGACTATCTTTGCCTGACGGCGCGGCGCGCTGCCTTCAACTCGGCGGTCAAATCGAGCCAGCGCCCGTTGCGTTTGATGAAGACGCGCGGCTCGCGCACGGCGAACTTTCGCGCAAAGCCAGGATTGGCCGAGAGGAAACGTCTGACGGTCGCGCGGTCGCCCGTCGCCACTCGCCACTCTCCTCCTTCGCGCACGAGGTACTGTTGCGCGACGATCTTTCCCTCGTTCCTGATGGGGCGCTCGACGCTTCCGTACATGACGGTCTCGACCATTGCGAAGTCGCCGGAGACGCGCACCGCTCCGATCTCCATCCGGTCGAGCCGGTAGACGCCGCTCGTCCGCCGCAGGGCATTTGTAAAGCGCTCCTGCGACATACGCGCCCTCGAAGAAGACGGGAGCGCCTCGTAAAGCCTGTCGTACTGTCCCGTCCTCAACTGCTCGAAAACTCTCTGGACGACGCCGCGCACGTCTGCCTCGTCCGATGCCGGGCGGTTGGCGCGTGCCGTCCAGGCCAGGCCAAACAGCAGCGCACAGGCCGCGAGCCCCGCCGCGTATCTCTTAATCTTCATCAGAGCCTCCATCCTCTTCACCTTCGTTCGCTTCCTCTTCTTTGATGAGCGTACTGCTCAGGCGGTTGCGGTAGTTAATGAACCAGGCGAGCACGCCGAGCGTTGCCGCGACAAAAGCCGCGTTCTGATCCGCCCGCAGCAGAAAGAGCGCGGCGAGCAGGAGGCAGAGGACTGAAAGGATGGTCCAGGCGTGCTTCATCGGAAGCTCCGAACAAGGGTGCGCGCAGAGGGCGGGCGGTTCGAGCGGCGGCACTCGCGCGCTGAAACGTCCTCACTCGATGGTGACGGGAATCGAAGTCTCCATATTGCGCGGAGGGAAACAGACCTCGTCGTCACACGCCTGGATGCGCAGCTTCGCCTTGAGCGTGTGCGCCCCCTTCTGCGCAGTGGCGGCGGCATTCAAGGGGAGCCTGATGACGGGCTCGCCCTCGTAGACGGCAATCGGCTGGTCGCTGAAGGAGAACTTCTTCGAGACGGACGGCGGATACTGCGGCTGACCGGCCGTGATGCCGTCGCCGGGCACGACCTCCACGCTCGTCGCTATCTGGAACTTGGAGGCCGGGTTGCCGTTGATGTGATAGCCGTCGGCGATGGCCAGCCGGACGGACGCCTCGGCCGAGCCCCCGGCCTTGAGCCTGACATCCTCTACCCGCACGCGCACGACATCGGCGGGCGGGGTCTTCGACGCGGCGGCCGGTGCGTTCGAGCCCTGCGGAGGGACGGGCGCTTGATTTGCGGTCGTCTGGTTTTGCGAGCACGCCGCGCACAGGAGAAGGAGCAGGGAACAGGCCGCGAGGGCCGGGGTGTGTCTGCGCATGTGTTTCCTTTGAGTCGTCTGACTTGTCGAGTAGAGCTTGATTTAAAGCTGCCGGGTGCGTCCGTGCCCGGGGAAGGCTTCGGGCGCAAGCCGCTGCGCGGGCGCGTCCTCTTTCAACGCGGCGCTCATCCTTCGTCCTTACCTTTGCCCTCCGGCTTTTTGATGCCGAACTTTTCCAGGCGGTACTGGAGCGTGCGGAAAGTCAGGCCGAGCAGCTTGGCCGCCTTCGTGATGTTGTAGTCGGTCTGCTCCATCGCCTGCGTGATAAGCCCGCGCTCGACCTCCTCGAACGCGATGCCTTCGGGCGGCAGCTTGAAAGCGCCCTCGGCCGTCGGGCGTGATTCCTGCCTGACTTCGAGCGGCAAATCTTCGACCGTAATCAGGTCGCCTTCACAGAGCAGGATGGCGCGCTCGATGGCAGACTCTAACTGGCGGACGTTGCCGGGCCAGGTGTAGTCCATCATCATCCGGCGAGTCTCGGGCGTCAGCCCGCGGACCAGGCGCGAAGTATTGCGCGTGTGCTTTTTGAGGAAATAATCTATCAGGACCGGAATGTCGTCGCGCCGTTCGCGCAGGGGCGGAACATCAACCGAGAGCACGTTGAGGCGATAGTAAAGGTCGTCCCTGAACCTGCCGTCGGCGACCATCGCGCGCAGGTCGCGGTTGGTGGCGGCCACGACGCGCACGTCTATCTTGATGGCGCGCGTCCCGCCGACGCGGCGAATCTCGCGCTCCTGCAAGGCGCGCAGCAGCTTGGCCTGCATGCCTATATCCAGCTCCGCGATCTCGTCCAGAAAGAGCGAGCCGCGGTCCGCGACCTCGAAGAGACCCTTCTTCTCGGCGTGAGCCCCGGTGAAAGAGCCCTTCTCGTGTCCGAAGAGCTCGGATTCGAGCAGGTTCTCGTTGATGGCGGCGCAGTTGACGGCCTGAAACATCTCCTCTGCGCGCGGGCTCTGGTTGTGTATGGCGCGCGCGATCAACTCCTTGCCCGTGCCCGATTCGCCTCGTATCAACACGGTCGAGTTAGAGCGCGCGACCTTGAGGATCATCTTTTTGACGGCC
>DASVWH010000066.1:0-17304 GCA_036389715.1 Pyrinomonadaceae bacterium
AGGGCGTCCCGAACACGGCCTTTACGGAAGCACTGGCGTTCGTCTTCCAGGGGCACGACCTCGAACTGCTCGGGCTCTCGAAGCCGGACGCGAAGACGCGCGCCCTCAAGACGCTGGATGATTTCTGGGGCGCCTACGAGATTGCCGGGGTCGCGCTCGTAGACATGGGCGTCTGGCACTGGATGTATGAGCACCCCGCGGCCACGCCCGCCGAACTGAAGGAAGCAACCCTGCGAATCTCGAAAGAGATTTGGAACAAGTATTACGCGCCCGTTTTCAGAAAGCGCGACGTGGTGCTGCTCGGCATCTACTCGCACATGATAGATTCTTTTCTCTACCTGCCCGATTACCCGATTGGCCACATGATAGCTTTTCAGATCGAGGAGCAGATGGAGAAGGCCGGGAGCATCGGCGCGGAGTTCGAGCGGATGACGAAGGTCGGAAACGTCGCCCCGGACATCTGGATGAAGAACGCGACGGGCGCGCCGGTCGGGCCCGAAGCACTCCTCGCGGCAACAAAAAGAGCCCTGGCCGAGATCAACGGGCGGGCGAAGACAGAGTGATTGACGGGCCGCCCTCCGCCGTCGTCAACGATTGAGCAGGACACTTCACCCGGGCGACACACGCCGGGCGGCGAAGCGGGGATTAGCGATGAAAGAGTTGCTGTGAAAGAGTTGTTATCCGGGCGTCGGGCTCAAAGAGTCGTCGGCGATGCTGCCGCGCCGCGAAACCTTTTTCAGCCCTTCATTGGCTGCCGATAACTCCGTCGGGCCGGTGATGCTGACGCCAAGATCATGCAGCAGCCCGTCGTCGAGCCTGTAAATCCAGCCGTGCACGGCCAATTCCCGCCCGTGTTGCCAGGCGCTTTTGACAATCGTCGTCCGGCTGACATTCAACACCTGCTCGATGACGTTTAGCTCGCACAGCCTGTTCAGGCGCTGCTCCCGGTCCTCTATCTGTGAGAGCAGCGCCCCATGGCCATGCATCACATCCTGCACGTGGCGCAGCCAGTTATCTATCAAGCCCAGTTCAAGGTCGTCCATCGCGGCCTGTATCCCGCCGCATCCGTAATGCCCGCAGACGATGATGTGGCGTACCTTCAGGACATCCACCGCAAATTGCATTACCGATAAACAGTTGAAATCAGTATGGACCACCACGTTCGCAACATTACGGTGGACGAACAGCTCTCCGGGCATGAGCCCGACAAGCTGGGTCGCCGGGACGCGGCTATCCGAACACCCGATCCAGAGGTAATCCGGGGACTGCTGCTTGGCTAAAGTCTGAAAAAACTTTGGGTCCTGCGCCTTGATGCCTTCGGCCCAGGCTCTGTTGTTTTCAAGAAGGTTCTTCAGGTCTCTCATGGTCCGGGATTGTAGCAGGCGGAAAATTGCAAACCTAATGCCCGGATTAAACCGCGCCGCATGAGTGGCGCTCCGGCAGGATGAACAAGCCATGTTGAGAGGAGTGCTGTTGAAGCGTCCGGCCGAGCGGGTTTCCCGGTGGCCTTCGCCCGGCTCGCCCTGACGGCTCTCGCCGTTTGCGACTATAATGTCTTCGGGCTCGTTCGTGGGATAGGTGTCAAACTGGGGCTGAGAAAACTGCCGTCGAAACTTTGGCGGCACTTTTTAAGGTAAGGTGAAATGAAAACTCTCACATCCAGACTGTTCCTGGCGTTTCTCTTCCTTCTTCTCTGTAGCGCGGCCTCTCCCGGCGGGCAATCTTCTGCCGACGCGGGTGTGCCCAAAGGCTGGAAACGGGTAGACGCGGGAGGGTTCTTTACGTTCTATCTGCCGCCGCATGCCTGGGACACGGGCTTTTCGGGAACCGATGAGTTCTATCGTGAGTACCGTGTCGGAAAGATGAGGCTGATGTTCGTTCACCGGCCGATGAGCGTGCTCGCTTATGATAAGCGAGAGCAGCAGTTCGGCCGGGGTTTTCAGGAGAGAGTGGTCGAGCTGGCCGGGAGAAGAGCCTACCTCTTCGATTACGTTCAGAATGAAAAGGGGCGCAAGCGCTACTACACGGATTTGTATGTCGGAGATTTCCCCAGGGGAGAGGTGAAGTTATGGATGCAGGCCGATAGCTGGCGTCCGGCTGACCTCGAAATCGCTAAGCGGATATTCCGCACCGTTGAGTTCTTACGGCCATAGGCTCCGGCGGCGCACGCGCGTCGGCGCACCTTCGCCGTATCCGGCGCGTGCGACTTCACGACCTGTTTCGTCTTTGATTAAATTTGCGCACCGGCTGTTACACAAAAACCCACTGCCGTCCGTCCCAGCGCACGACCCTCCAGCGATAGCCGTCCCAGGCCCAGGTGAGCCAGACATAAGAGGGATGAAGGCTGGCCGGGGGTGGATTACTTTCGACTCTGGCGTCAACTTTGTGGGATTGCTGCCATGTTTGGACTATTTCATGAAGATTCCTGGAGATGTCATTGATGTCTCGCACGCCGCCAGCCAATTGATTCATCAGGGCCGCTCCCACTGTCAACCAATTGGCCCCGAATCTGACCACGGGAACCATAATCAACGCTCCTTGATTGAGAGTTGTTGCCTCTCCGAATAGTTTCTATGTCCCAAGAAAGATTTAGAGATTACGCGTGTCGCCCGCCTTCGGCCGCCGCGCGGAGACGGCTTCGAGCTCAAATTCATCCCCTAGCCTTTGAGCAGACGGCGCGCGGCCTCTACCAATGCTTGATTTTGCAGGCCGAGCGCCTTTTGCAAAATCGCCTGGACCAGCGGGTCGCCCGCCCGGTTGAGCGCCTGGACTGCGCTCAGCGCAATCATCCGAAGCTCATCTCGTTCAGTTTCGTCGAAGAGTACCTGGAGGATGGCTTGCAGGCCGGGCAAGTTCGCGGTCGGGATGTTGTGATGCTGCGTGCGGTTAATCACCGCCAGCGTCCAGAGCGCGGCCCCGCGGCTCTGATCGTGATTGTTTTTCACCTCGCCTGCCAGCCCTTTCGAGCCGGTGGCAGCGAGCGAGACGAGGAGGCCGTAGGTTATGGCGTCGCCCATGCCACGGGCGGAGGTCTCATTGATGGCTGCGAGCCGCTCTTCAAACGTCGCGGGAACTTCGATCATCGCGTTGAGCGCGCCCGTGGGGGCCGTCACCAGCGTGCTGAGCCGCTCCTGGAACGTCCCGCCATTCATCGCATACGGGGCCAGGGCCAGCCAGCCGCCCTGATTGGCGATCATCCACCCGGCGGCCGTTTCAACATACTGGGCCTTGTTGTCATCCATCCAGGCGCGAAAGCTGTAGGTAATCTCCTCCTTCGGCTCTTCAATCGGAATCACTTCGCGCCCGGCATCAAATAAGAACCATTGTCTGTCAAAGTTCCGCACGTAGGTTCGCGAGTCCGAGCCCGTATAACCGAAAAGGGAGCGGAAGAGGGCTCTCCATTCGCCACTTTGGGAGGACGCGTCGTCTGCCATCTGCTGCGCGTCGGGCTGGTCCAGTTGCTTTATCCAGTGCCAGCCATACAATGTGCCCCGGCGCAGCAATTCAAAGGCGGGGCCCGCGAGAAAGAGGCCCGGATGCCTGATGCCGAATTTAGAGAGCTTCCACATCCGGTCGTAGGATTCCCGCACCTGCGTGCTCTTCTTTTCGCCCGTTTTACAGTACGTGGCCAGGTGCTCGCAGTTGTTGGAGAAGAGCTGGTATCCGCTCCCGCCGATACTGCCCACAGCTCTCAGACAAACGTGGTCTGGATGAAGCGCTTTATTGGCTGGATGCGCGACTACTTCCGGGCTGCCGTTGCCCGTGAAAGCAGCGAGCGGCGTTTTTCTGATGGTCGCGTCCGCCTTGTTGAAGTCGTCGCCGGGCCTGCCCGTGAAATGCACTACCTGACCGTTGCCCAGATCAATGCCGTGATGGTAGTAGCCGCCGCGGTAGACCCTGATGTGATCTCCCCTACCCATCTTCTGCCACTCCTTTGATGCGGATTCACGAAATACTCGCTGCCGTCGGGCGCGGGCAACCTGGCCTGGAGCTACTTGCAGTATTTAGCGCGCAGCTCCTGAAATCTTTCCTGCGCCTTCTGATTACTGAGCGACGAGAAGAGGGTCTTGCTGTCCTCTTCGGTGTCGAACCAGACTCGCGCGTAAACTCCCCTGCTAATTCCCAGGAACCCTTTGATGCCGTTCATCTCAGCCGGATAGGCGGCCTGGACTTTCAGGTGTCGCTTGGAAATGGTCTTATAGAGCTGCTCAAGCCCTTTGAACGGGTCAATGCTCATCTGTAACCTCCTGCTTCTCAGATCGCATCGCAAAGCATGGCGGACGGCTCAAGCGTGATTACGGTCGTCACCTGGCGATGCGACATCAACCAGGCGCGAGCACGGGCAGATAGGCCCTGTCTGATCTCTTTAAGAGTGCTCCATCAATTGTCGTGCCACCCTGCCGCCTCGCGGCTCGAACGCTTTTGCTGCCCGGTAACGGGCGAAAGCAACAGTCCCTTTCCTCCAGGGCGTCCGGTCGTTGTTAACGTTAGAGGACACCCGAATCCACAATAGTGGACACCGGGACACCGTGTGCGCGTTCGATAGCGACGGAACAAAAAAGAGCTTCAGGACTCTGAGAATAGCCGGAGACGGATTAGTGAATTATCACGGCCGCGGATGAAACGACGCAACTCGAAAGCCCCTGTCGCGGATGCTCGTCAATGGCCAGCCGGGGCGTGACGGGTCCAATGAGTTGTTAGATAGCTTCACCTTAGTTACAGATATAGAGAAGAATAGGAACGGAGAATAATCCTACTTAACCAGTTTGATAGATCAATATGTTAGTAAAAGCCGATCTGAAACGACCTCACTTTCGAGAGTCCTTCCATTCATCTGAAAACGCTTTAACATTGACCGTCCACAATTAACTAAAATTTCCTGCTCAAAAAGTCCATCGGGGATATGAATATTACATACAAAGTCGCCAGACTTTTTCGTACCATCAATGCTTAATGCAACGTACACGCCGCGTTGCTTGCATTGGCGAATTACTTCAAAAAGATTTGCTAGGTCAAAAGTTTGTGCGCCGTATAAAATAGATTGCGTGAAAGTATAAGGTGGGTCGCAGTAAATCAAATCCCCTTCTTCGGCGGCGCTCATTGCTTTTTCGTATTCTTGGTGAATGAAACTTGTTCTGACTGTGCGCCGATGCCACTCGTCAACTCTTTGTGTAAATGATTCAGGTGAGATAGGCTCGTGAATGCCGCAGGGAGTGGACATATAACCATCTGCTTGTCGAAATCTGACTACGCCGCCATAACATGACCTACTTAAAAATAAAAGGTCTGCTGCGTTTGGGTGTGCATTGTAGCTCGCTTTAATCCTCTCGTATTCCTCTATCTTGTTGCCGTTCCTCACAGCTTGCCACCGTTTCGCGTACCATTTTTTTAGAATTTCAGGACTTTCACGGAGGGCCTGCCATATTTCAATCAGAGGCTTAAAACTGTCAGAGGCAATGGCGCTCTCTGGCACAAGTGTTCCTAGTACCGCGCCACTTCCTAAAAAGGGTTCATGATAAGTATTGAAATGTTCAGGGAAATAAGAAACGATCTCATGAGCAAACCGCTGCTTGTTGCCAATCCATTTGAGCAGTTGAGCCTTGAAGGGCTTCACTTCTGTTTTGGATAAAAGTAATTGCTGCGGTTGCATAATAGGATTTTACCAGAGGGCAGAGCGTATTCTGTTTTGGAATATAAGTCAAGTGCCCTTATTTTCAATTTTGATGTCTAAGTTTACTGGCACATCGGAGCAGCAGCGCCTTCAAGAATTACTGCGACAAATCCGAATGGATGCAGGCTTGAAGCAAACCGATTTAGCCGAGCGGCTTGGACAGTCTCAGTCATTTGTAAGTAAGTATGAGAGCGGCGAGAGGCGTTTAGACCTCTTAGAGCTTCGGCAGATATGTGAAGCGATAGGAATTTCGCTAACGGAATTTGTCCGCAAATTTGAAAGTTCAATGAATGAAGGCAAACGGACTGTTTCTAAATCAACCAAAACCCTTCTGGGCAAACGTGCGAAGCGTTAGCCAGCATTTGGGCTATACGTTACGTGGCACAGGACAGGTCAAAGTTCCAACGCTTGGAGAAATGCGCCTAACGATGCTGGAGCTTGGGCTAAGTACCGCACATATCATTGATAATTTGGGACAACCGACCGAATTTGGCAAGACACTTTTGGCCTATTTTGAGTTTCGCGCCGACTTGCTGAATAACTATGTTAGGGTGCGTCTAATGGACGTAGCAAGAGCCAGAGAAACATTTGAAAGGCTGAAAGAAAAGCTCTGCCCAACGTGCCCACTTCCGATGAATAAGCAAAAGGACGAAAAGAAGGCGGCAGCGTATTTTACTGGCATCATAAACATGCTGATCGAGGCGAATGCTGAAGGCTTGCCCTGCAATTATGATCCACACGAATTAACATCTGTAACTTTCAACGGCGCTCCTCTTCGCACATTAGCGCGCCGCGTTGATGGCGCTTTCACCAGCACGGTTAATCCGATAGCTGTTTGGGAGATCAAAGAGTATTACTACACCACAACTTTTGGCAGTCGTGTAGCCGACGGTGTTTATGAAACGCTACTTGACGGAATGGAACTAGAAGAACTTCGGGAGCATGAGAAGATTGAGGTAAAACATTACCTAATGGTTGACGACTATAATACATGGTGGAACATGGGGCGTTCTTATCTCTGTCGGATTATTGATATGCTTCACATGGGCTATATTGATGAAGCCTTATTCGGTTACGAAGTAGTTGAAAGATTGCCTGATATAGTCAAAGAATGGGTTAGCATAGAACAAGCGCGAGGACAACAAAAATTTTGATTTTCAATGCGCCATCTAATAACTCATTGAACCCGACGCCTCGATAGCATTCTTTTCATGATGCCTCCTTACGTAGTAAATTGTCGCTGGCTCTAGGCGCGGCTTAATTCGGGCGTTAGACCGCGCCCCCGCCGTGCCATCTCCTTCGGCCCGGCTGTAGTGAAATACCTATGCTGGAAAAACTGCCCGGCCTTATCAATACCGGCACTGGCCGGGCGGCCGCTCGCTACTGGCGCGGCGCGCCCGGCCCCTCGTTGACCATCGTGTTATGAAATGACGCGATCTTCCATTTACCGGCGTCTCTGGTCATGACCAAGGTCATCATCAAATCCCACTCACGAACGGTCTCACCCTGTTTCGTCTTGTTATGCCCCTGCACATGGACGAGCGCGATGTCAGGGCTCAAAAAACGAATCTGCTTGACCGCCAGATTGATGGTGGAATCCTTAAAGACGCTTTGAAACAGCCGCTGATGGCCTATCTCGTTAGCCTTGCGACCCTTAACGTAGAAGCCCGTGACAGCCACGTAGTCAGCATCTTCGGCGAATGGCTGGACGAACAGGGCCGCGCTTTTTGTATTCCAACCCTCTTGCACCTGCCTGACATTCTCGCGTATTGCGGCTTCGTCGGCCGATTGCCGTCCGGCGTCGGGCGCGACCTGCGCGCCGGTGCGAAGCAAGCAAACAGCAACGACGGCCAGAAGACCAAGCGCCAGAATACCTTTGTTAAGTGTCAGCATCTCTTTATCTCTTTTCCCTTCATCTGCAGACTGTTTTATCCGTGTGCCCTGAGCGAAGCGCACGAGGCCGGAATCAACCGGAGCCGGGCGCGCACAACAGCGCACAGCATACTCTGGATTCCGGGATGATGAAAGAGATGCTGCTGCTTTTGCCAGTGCCGGAAGGGTCTAATTGCCGCAAGCCTGTGTGAGGCTCAACGGTGAGGAGGAAAAGAGAGGCTCGGACCTCCGAAATCCGACACCTCATCGAGCCGGAGTGCGGCTTTCATTCGTTGGATTGGATGTCCGGGACGCTGAATTCGCGCCCGGTTAATTCCGGCGTCAGATGCGCCGCTTCAGTTAATCGTTCAATTCCTGGGTTCCGTCTTCGAGCCGGACGGGGGCCCTTTGAGTGTTCGTGAGAGGTTTCTTTGCGTGCGGTGGCCGCAGCGAGTGCAAATTTCTCTCCCGGATTCGTTCATTCTGTCGTGCATCTCGCACGCCTAACCCTTTGTAGAGGAGAGCTTCGATGAAAAGATGGTTGAAATTTTTGCTGGCTGCCGCGATAGCTTTAACCGCCGCCGCGCCCGTCCTGGCCGATATAGCGCTTCCGTCCCCTTCGCCGCAGAAACAGAGCCGGAAGAGCGAGGGCAGCGAGCGCCGCGCGCCGCAGTCGCGGATGACCGTCCTGGTCGAGGATGGCGCGAGGGAAGCGCGCCTCGAAATCCCACAGAGCCTGCTCGGGCAACTGCGTGCGGAGGCCGTTGAGAACAGCTCCTCCGGCATGGCCGCCACGACCGGCATGGGGCTGCCGCCGTTGCAGACCATCATGATGGGCCTCTTTCTTTCACTCTCGGTCGTGATGGGCGGCGTCTATCTCCTGCGCTCGCGCCGGAAGGCCTGGAGCCAGGGCGCGGCCGTCTCCGTCGCCGCGCTCCTGCTGACGGCCGCAGCCACCAGCGTCGCCATAGCCAACGCCGTCGCCATCTACTCGCCCCCTGCGCTCGACCCCGGCAGCCTGCCGCGCGCCGCCCCGTCCGGCGAGACCCTCAACGGTAATGTCAGGCTCGTCGTCGCGCCGGAAGGCTCGCAGATCAGGCTGGTCGTCCCGAAGCACGCGAAAGCGCCCGGCGAATAAGATGGAAGAGGTCTTTAACCAGCAGAGAACGATTCTCAACCGGCAGAGAACCGCTCACGACCGGCAAGGAACGGCTCTTGACGGGCGGCGAGCGATTTTCTCGACAGGGCGGGAGCGGGCGGCGCTGCCCTTTGTTCTCTCCTGCCTGGGACTGATGAGCGTGGCGGCGCTCCTGGCCGGGTTACTGCCGCTCCAATTCTCGGTCTTGACGGTCTTTCTCTTCGCAGGGCCGCATAACTGGATGGAGCTTCGCTACTTCGCCGCGAGTATGCCGGTCGGCCTCGGCAAGTCGCGCAACTTCTTCGCGGTGGCTATCGGCGGGGCGCTCATCCTGACGGCAGCCTACGCCGCGCTGCCGCGCGTGGCCGGGATGGCCGCCTGGACAGACGGCGATTGGCGGACCGGCGTTGCCGCCTGGAACAGCCTGCTGGTCGGCTGGATAGCCCTGCTGGCCCGGATACGCGCACGCCAGACCTCGCGCCGTGATTGGTCCTGGACAGTGCCCGTCGCCTGCCTCCTGCTGGCCGTCAACTGGTATGCGCCGCTCCTCTTTTCACTCTCGTTCGTCTACCTGCACCCGCTGATGGCGCTCTGGTTCCTGGACCGCCAGCTGCGCCGCAGCCGCCCGCAGTGGCTCAAGGGCTATCATCTCTGCCTGGCGCTCCTGCCCGTGCTGATTCTCCTGCTCTGGACGCAGCTCCGGGGCTCGGCGTCGCTGGCCGCCGACGGTGCGCTGGCGACGCGCATCACGGCGCACGCGGGCGCGGGCCTCCTGCCCGGAGTCTCAAGCCACCTGCTGGTCTCGACGCACGTTTTCCTGGAGATGACGCACTACGGCGTCTGGCTGCTGGCGCTGCCCATCCTGGGGATGCGGAGCGCGCCCTGGCGACTGAAGAGCATCCCGCTCGTCCGGCATCGCAGGGGCTGGCCGCGCCTGACACGCGCCGTCCTCGTCGCGGGGGCGTTCGTCGTCCTCCTGCTCTGGGTGGCGTTCCTGGCCGATTACCCTGCGACGCGCGACCTCTATTTCACGGTCGCGATGATGCACGTCCTGGCCGAAGTGCCCTTCATCCTGCGAATGCTCTGAGAGACGGCCGAGATGAACGCACCCAATCCCTGGTTCTTCCTGCTCGCGGGCTACCTCTTCACTGTGATGATCGAGACGCCCGTGTTGCTGATAGGGCTCTCGTCGCGCCATCCCTTCAGGCGCAGGCTCTTTGCCGGGCTCTGGCTGACGGCCTGCACCTATCCCATCGTCATCATCGTCCTGCCCGCACTCTTCGCGGGCGCGTCGCGCGGCCTCTATCTCTGGGTCGCGGAAATCTTCGCGCCCGTGGCCGAATGCGCACTCTTCCGGCTGGCCTTCGGCGAGCGCAGCGAGCGCGGGCGCGCCTCTATGTGGCGCGATTTCGCCGCCATCATCCTCGCCAACCTGGCCTCTTTCGGCCTGGGCGAAGTGATGAACGCTTACGAGTGGTTCGGATTGCTCGGCTAGCGAGCGCGCGCGTCGCAATCAGGGGAACGCGTTAGCTGGTGATTAGTCAGTGAGAAGAGTGCTTCAGTCTATCGCGCCGTCGGGGTCAGACTCGGACTACGGCTCTGCTGAAGGGCGGATGCTGATAATGACGGACTTGGAGGCGGGCGTATTGCTCTTCTCGGCGACGCTCCCGAGCGGGACGAGCACGTTGGCCTCTGGAAAGTAGGTCGCGGCCGAGCGGCGCGGGATGCTGTAGGCGACGACCGTGAAGCGGCGCGCGATGCGCTCCTGGCCCTCGAAGTGGCTCGTCAGGTCAACGGCCTGGCCCGCGACCAGCCCGGCCTCGCGGATGTCTTCCGCGTTGAGAAAAACGACGCGTCGCCCGCCCCGGATGCCGCGATAACGATCATCGAGCCCGTAGATGGTCGTGTTGAATTGATCGTGGCTGCGGATGGTCATCATCAGGTACTGCCCCGGCTCAAGACTGTGACGCGGAAGCTCATGGACGGTGAAAACGGCGCGGCCCGTCTTAGTCTGAAAGCGTCCCTCGCGCGCCAGGTTCGGCAGGTAGAAACCGCCCGGCACGCGCACACGCCGGTTGTAATCCTCAAAGCCCGGAATCACCCTCTCGATCAGATCGCGGATGCGGTCATAGTCGACCGCCAGCGCCGTCCAGTCCGGGCCGCCATTGTGGCCAAGGGTCGCGGCCGCGACGCGCGCGATGATGGCCGGCTCGCTCAGGAGATGCGGCGAGGCCGGTTCCAACTGCCCGCGCGAAGCCTGCACGACGCCCATCGAATTCTCGGAGCTGACGAATTGCGGCCCTCCGGCCTGCACGTCCCTTTCCGTGCGGCCCAGGCAGGGCAGAATCAGCGCCTGCTCGCCCGTGATGAGGTGCGCGCGGTTGAGCTTGGTCGAAATTTGGACGGTCAGCCTGCAACGCCCGAGCGCCGCGGCCGTGTACTCCGTGTCGGGCGTCGCCGAGAGAAAATTACCGCCGAGCGCAAAGAAGATTTTGGCCTGGCCCGCGTGCATCGCCTTGATCGCCTCGACCGTGTCGTAGCCGTGATGACGCGGCGGCTCAAACCCCAGCTCCCTTGAGAGGCTGTCGAGAAAGGCTGCGGTCGGGCGTTCCCAGATGCCCATCGTCCGGTCGCCCTGGACGTTGCTGTGGCCGCGCACGGGACAAGCGCCGGCGCCGGGCTTGCCCATCTGGCCGCGCAGCAGCAGCAGGTTGACGATCTCCTGGATGTTGGAGACGGCGTTTTTGTGCTGCGTCAGTCCCATCGCCCAGCAGCAGATGGTGCGCTCGGACCGCATCATGATTTCCGCGGCCCGGCGTATCTGCTCTCGCTCGATGCCGCTCTGCTCGACTATCTCTTCCCAACGGACTTCCCGCAGGGCGCGTGCGAACTCCGCAAAGCCGCTCGTCCGCTCCTTGATGAAGCCCTGGTCCAGAACTTCGCCGGGGCGGCGCTCTTCTTCCTCCAGCATCTCCTTCATGATGCCCTTGAGGAGCGCCACGTCGCCGTTGATGCGCACCTGTAGAAAGAGGTCTGCGAGCTCGGTCCCGCGGCCCATCATCCCGAAGATTTCCTGCGGGTGCTTGAAACGCGTCGTCCCGACTTCCGGCAGCGGATTGACGTGCACTATCAGGCAGCCGCGCCGCTTGGCCCTTTGCAGCGCCGTCAGCATCCGCGGGTGATTCGTTCCCGGATTCTGGCCGATGACGAAGATGGCTTCGGCCAGGTCGAAATCTTCGAGCGTGACCGTCCCTTTGCCGATGCCGATGGTCTCGGTCAGCGCAGAGCCGCTCGACTCGTGGCACATGTTCGAGCAGTCGGGCAGGTTATTCGTCCCGAACCGGCGGACGAACAACTGGTAGAGGAAGGCCGCTTCGTTGCTCGCGCGTCCCGAAGTGTAGAAGACAGCTTCGTCGGGCGAGGCCAGCGCGTTGAGTTCTCCGGCGATGAGCGCACATGCCTCGTCCCATGTGACGGGCTCGTAGTGCGTGCCGCCCTTCCTGAGCAGCAGCGGGTGCGTCAGGCGTCCCTGTTTGCCAAGCCAGTAATCGGAGCGCAGCGAGAGCTCCTCGACGCTCCACCTCTGGAAGAACTCGGGCGTGACGCGCCTGGTCGTCGCTTCTTCGGCGACGGCCTTCGCGCCGTTCTCGCAGAACTCTGCGGCCGAACGCTCGCCGTCCGGCTCCGGCCAGGCGCAGCCCGGACAATCGAAGCCCTCTTTCTGATTGACCGCGAGCAGTGTCTTGAGACTGCGACGGACGCCCATCTCGTCCCAGGCGTGCTTCATCGTCGAGAGAATCGCCGGAACCCCGCCCGCGACCCGGCCCGCCTGCCCGATGCGAATGCTCCCGTTTTCCGGCGGCGGTTGGGCGCGGATTGCTCCCGCGCCATGAGCTGTTGCGGGATGCGCGTCGAGCTGGCCGGGCCCGGCGGAATCGTCGCCGCCGGGAGAGGGAGCGCCGCTCTCTCCAAGGCCGCTGCCCGGCTCGGTCGGGTGCTTCGCCGGATTGTAATGTGTCGGCTGCGCGGCGCTCGCCGCGTTCGCCGCCGCATTCGTCTCTTCGACCCGATTCAGCTGCTGCTCTTTACTCATCGCAAGCCTTCCGCAGGCAAACCCTCTCTTTGTGTCATGATGGGCTGCTTAATTCTACAGCATTTGGCGTGCGCGTCATTAGTCTGCCGGAGAGATTTAGCGCGGGCCTGGAAGCGGGCGGCCCGGAGGTTGTAGGATCAGGGGCAGGGGAGGCTTTGAGATGCAGATAATTAAGGATACGGGCAGCCACTTCGACCTCGAAGACGAAGCGGCGCGGCGGTTTATCGACGAGGTGCTGGCGCGCCCGCTCTTCGCGCACCTGGCGACCGTTGCCGGTCAGTGGCCGCGCGAGTCTCCCGTCTGGTTTCTCTGGGAGGAAGGGGCGCTCTGGATCATCGGAAACTACCGCACGGACTCTTTCCCGCGGCGGCTTGAGGAAGAGCCGCGCTGCGCCGTCGGGATAGTGGATTTCAATCTCGTGACGGGCCGGGTCCACCACGTCGGCTTTCGCGGGCGGGCACGTCTTGAGCCGCACGACGCCGCCCGCATGACGCGGCTCCTCCGCCGTTACCTCGGAGAGCCGGGCGGTTGGGATTCACGCTTTGCGGAGATTCTGGACGATGCCGATTATATCTTCGTCTGCTTTGAGCCCGAGACGGCCGTCGTCCGCGACCAATCCTACAGCGTCTCTGGAGCAGTCGGGCTGCCGCCCTCGTAAATGGAGAAATACGGGGCGGCGAGAGCGCGGCTGGAACAGTCAAACGCACGTCGGGACGCGCCTAGAAGCCTGTGCCCAGGAAGGAGATGAGCATCCAGATGCCCAGCCCGATGCCGATGATGCCGAGCGGCCCCTGGACTTTCGCCAGCCTGAGCAGGAGGTTCTCTCCGCCCTGCGAAGCGCCCCCGTCTTTGTTGAGAACATACTGCTTGATGAGACCATAGCCGAGTAGAAAGCCGAGCGCTACGGCGACGAGAAATGTTGCCAGCGCGAGAATCGCGGTCAACGGCACGCCCTGCATCATGGGGCCTAAAACGGAGAGGAGCCTGATTAGGTTAATCAGCCCCCAGAGCAGCAGGATAATGCCGATGATTCCCTGAAAAGGGACCAGCTTGGCAATAATCTCGCGCGCATTCGGCTGCTTCTGAACTATCAGGGATGCGGCGGCGAGTACCCCGGCAACAATCAACAATAAGGCGAATAACATTCTCTGGACCTCCGGCTTCAAATAGTAGAACGTGGGTTTGCGCTGCGAATATATGGCAAGATGCTGTTTTCGCCAACTATTTTCGCTTTAGCTCTCAGACTCTTTAACTACCAAGCCCTCGCGCGAGATTTTCCAGTCGAGGATTTCGACGCCTTCTCCCGCGAGCGCGCGTTCGACATCGGGCCTGCGGCCCTCCGCGCAGAGGAAAGCGATGCAGCCGCCGCCGCCCGCGCCGCAGACCTTGGCGGCCTCCGCGCCGTTGGCCAGAGCCTTCTCGACCAGCATCTCCATCTGCGGCGTCGTCACGCCCGGCGCGAGCCGCTTGCGCCCCGGATAGGCATCGCGCATCGTCGCAGAGACCTCCTGCCAGTTGTTTTCAAGTAGCGCGCGGCGCATCCTCCGCGCGGAATCGCGGATGCCGTCGAAGAGCCCGAACAGTTCCGGGTCGCCGTCAATGTGGTTCTTGGTAATCTCCCAGTTATTCGTCCCGGAGAGCCGCGGTTCTCCCGTATAGCAGATGGTGGTCCGGCGTTCGAGCGTCGCTTCGTCAACTACCAGAGGCTCGCGCTCGATGCCGTCGGCCCGAAAGTGGATGCAGGCCGTACCGCCGTAGAGCGCCGAGTAGTAGTCCTGAAAACCGGCCGGGACTTTGATGACGGTGGTTTCGACGTTGGCCGCGATGGTGACGAATTTGCGCTCCTCGTAACGGTTCCCGACCAGGCGATTGAGAGCGCCGATGCAGGCGATGTTGAGCGCGCTCGACCCGGCCAGGCCAGCGCCCGCGGGGGCCTCGCTGTAGGCCGTCAAATGAAAGCCGGTCGTCGGCTTGAAGAAATGGACGAGCTTGGAAATCAGTTCGAGCCGCTCTTCGCGGATCAGGTCTTCGATGGCCGCCAGCTCCGTCTCGAAGCTGATCTGGCGGTCGCGCGATTCGATGATGATGCGCCCGTCGTCGCGCGTCTCGATGCGGCACGAGGCGCGCAGCGAGATGGCGAAGTTGACGGTTGAAGCTCCCGGATGAAACAGGTAGAGCGGCCAGATGTCTATTGTGCCCCCGGCCAGGTCAACGCGCGTCGGGGCCGACGATTCGATAATCACTCGGTAAAAGTCCTCTTTAAGTACGGAATTCGTAGAGCAAGCATGAAGGTCTCGGGTGGCGCGGGAGGAATCCCTGATTATTCAACCGGAGTCGTCAGCATCTCCGCCCGGCCGCCGCGGCCCTTCCCGTCTCGCTTTCAATCTCCGCCGCTCTCACCGCTCTTGCGCGCGGAGGGCTCGTGCTTGGTTGAATCCTTGCGGCGTTGAAGCTGCGGCAGGTGCATCCGCTCTTGCAGCTCTTCCTTGATCTCCTGCACCTCTTCCCTGATCTCCTGGAACTTCTCCTGCGCGACGTGTTCCAGCTCCTTGATCCGCTCGGGGTCCGCCTCCTCGACCTTTTTGCCGAGCCAGAACCGCTCGGCCAGGTAAAAGCCGACGATGCCGACGACGACGATAATCAGCAGGTACTTGCCGATGTCCTGAAAATCGCCGATGAACTTGGTGATCGTCCCGCTGAAGAAATAGCCCGCGCCGCTCAGGACGAAGACCCAGGCCGCGCAACTGGCCAGCGTCAGGAGCAGGAAGCGTACCAGCGGCATCCGCCCGACGCCGTAGAAGACGCACGATGCGATGCGCAGCCCGTAAATATACTTGACCAGAAAGATGGAGAGCGCGCCGAACTTGTCAATCAGCTTGACGATGCGCGGGGCCGCCATCCTGTAGAAACGGAAGTTGCGCGCGCTGCGCTCGAAGCCGCGACCGCCGACGTAAGCTAGACTGTCGCCGACGACGCCGCCGAGCGTCCCCGCACTGAAGACCTGCGCGAAGCCGTAATTGCCGAATACCCCGTGATGCGCCAGCACGCCCGCGATCAGCAGCGTGATGTCGCCCTCCCACATCGTCAGCAGGAAGACGGCATAGAGGCCGTATTGCTGCATCAAGTCGTAAAAGAAATTTCCCTGCTCCATGCAATAACAACAATGACAGGTAGAGGATGAGGGGCGAGAGGAGAAAGACGATTCTTTCCGCTCACGCGCGGCCGCGCCTCACCTGTCACTCTCAGTCTGTGGTTTGACGACAAGCACAGGGCACGGGGCATGACGCACGACCGCCTCGGCCGTCGAGCCGAAGAAGATACGCCCGAGCCCCGTCCGCCCGTGCGACGAAATGACAATCAGGTCAACGCCGCGCTCTTTGGCCACACGGACGATCTCCGAAGAGGCATCGCCGTGCGCGATCACCTCTTCGACCTTGAGGCCGGAGCATTCCTCCTGCCCGGCAATCTTCGGCAGCTCGCGCGTGGCCGATTCTTCCAGCTGGTCGCTGATGTCCGACATCGGCAGCGGCTCCGTGATGCCCGTGTACCCGACGGTCGGCATCACCGGCTCGACGACGTGCACGCAAATAATCGAAGCTCCGGCCGTGCGCGCCAGCGACGTGGCGTACTGGAGCGCGTAGTTGGCGCACTCGCTAAAATCGGTCGGCAGTAATATGGAACGAATCTCCATCGGTCTCAAATGACGAGCTATGGTCAGGCTCAGCGCGCAATTAAAGGCTTTCGATTTCAGCGCCGGTCGGCCGCGCGTCGCGGCGTCGTGCCCATTCTACACGGAGAGGGCATTGTTTGACAGTCCCATCAAGCGTTTATTACAATGCCCGCGCTTCCTGCCCGTGCCCATATTCTGAAACTTTATTTTGCGGCCTCCAAAAGTCATGTCGAGCCAGAATCAACCAGAGACCGATTTCATCGGCGTAGACCTTTCCGGCGCAACGATGCACGCCGCGCTCGTGACGGGCGAGGGGCGCGTCGTTGACCGCCGCGAAGAAGCCCTCGAACGCAACAACGTGGTCGAGCAGGTGACGCGCGCCGTCGTTTCCCTGCGCGACGTTTCGTCGAATATTGCCGCCATCGGCGTCGGCATTCCCGGCCTCGTCAACCGCCAGACCGACCGCGTCCTGGTTTCGACTGACCTGCCGTCGGTCGTCCGCGGCGATATTCACGCCGAGCTGATGAAGACGACGGGCCTGCGCGTCGAGCTTGAGAACGACGCCAACGCCGCCGCTTACGGCGAATATAAGGTGGGCGCGGGCCGGGGCAGCCGCGACATCTTCTACGCCACCATCGGGACAGGCATCGGCGGCGCGATTATTCTCGACGGCAAATTATGGCTCGGCGCGAGCGGCTTCGCCGGCGAGTTCGGGCACATCACGATTGACGCCGAGGGCAACGAGTGCATGTGCGGCAACACGGGCTGCCTGGAGACGGTGGCCTCCGCCCCCAACATCGTCCGCCGCACGCACGACCGGCTCTTCCGCGACAACACCTCCTCGCTCTCGCGCCTCGCCT
>DASVWH010000067.1:0-15558 GCA_036389715.1 Pyrinomonadaceae bacterium
CCCGCTTCCGGCTTGATAGAGAGAGCCGTTGCGTGGGGCGCGGCAATTTTTATAGCAGAAGGCTTGAGGGAGCGTCAAGCGGGGCCGATGGCGGGCGCAGGGCCCGTGCGGGGCGCTTGCACGGTGGCCGGAAGTAGGAGAATATCTGTCGCTAATTGCAATCAGGACGGCTAATTTCAGAGACGAGTTCTTTTATCCTGGCCGCGCTGGCTTGAGCGAGGGAGAGTGTTGGCATGGAGCGTCGTGAGACCACTTGGTACAGTCAGAATCTGGGGATGGAGATGCCGCTGGTGGCCTACGGGCACGCGGGCTACCCCTTGTTGATGTTTCCGACCGCGGCGGCCGATTACCTGGAATACGAGAGATTCCAGTTGATAGACGCCATCCGCCCGCTGATCGAAGCGGGGAAGGTGCGCGCCTTTTCCATCAATAGCGTCAATCGCTACAGCCTGCTCAACGAGCAGGCCCCGCCGCCGCTCAAGGCGGAGCTGCTGGCCCGCTATGATAAATATGTAACGGACGAGGTGCTGCCGCTGATTCGTCAGGAGACGCGCGATGAACGGGCCAGGCCGCTCGTGACCGGCGCGAGCCTCGGTGCATTTCTCTCGGCCAACGCCTACTTTCGTCACCCGGACCTGCTGCGCGGAGTGATAGCGATGAGCGGCAGCTACGACGTGCGCTCCTACCTGCGCGGCTATTACGACGATAACGTCTACTTCAATAACCCCGCAGACTACCTGCCGAACTTAAACGACGATTATTACCTGCCGCTCCTCAGACGCGCCGACGCCATCTACATCCTCTCCGGGCAGGGAGCGTATGAAGCGCCGGAGAGAAGCCGCCAACTCTCGAAGATTCTATCCCTGAAGGGCATCCCGCACACGCTCGATCTCTGGGGGCACGACGTGGACCACGACTGGCCCTGGTGGCGCAAGATGCTGCCCTATTACCTTGGCAAGCTGTTCGGCTGAGCGGCGATTGAAGTCCGAGCTTAAAGGCCCGGGCGGTTAACGGCGGGAAGCCGGAGAGGCTGCCTTCATAAGCTCATGAGCTTATGAAGGCAGCCTCTCCAGTTTCCAGACGTGTCTCGACGGTCTGCGCTTAAGGCTCGTCCGTCCCCTTCTTGCCCTTCTTCCTGGGCGGCTCCACCTCGCGCGGGCGTGTGGCGGCGGGCGCGGGCAGGCTGTCCGTGCGCGGCGCGGCCGTCTCCGTCTTCTTCGGAGCGTTGGCCGGAGGCATCACCGGAGGCTCGTCCGTCTTGGGAGCGGGCGGCAGCGTGACCTGTTCGAGCTTCGGGTTCGTGATGGCGGACGGGGAATCATCGCCGCTGCTGCTGACGCGGCGGCTGACGGCACGCCTGACCAGGAGGTCCGCCGTCTGCTCGTCGAGCATCTCGCGCTGGCGCTGCTTCTGCAACTCCTTCATGTCTTCGGGCATGCCGGGCGCTTTCTCAAAGTCCTCCTTCGGCTTGTCCTTGAGAAAATCCTTCATGAAGGTAACGAAGAAGGGGAGCGCGCCGTGCCCGCCCGTCATGTCGTTGCCGAGCGGCTTCTTGCGGCCCGGATAACCCATCCAGACGCCCGTCACGTAGGTCGGCGTGTAGCCGATGAACCAGACATCCGTGTGATCGTTGACGGTCCCGGTCTTGCCTGCGACCGGGACGCCGAGAGCCTGTGCGCCCGAGGCCGTTCCGCCGCCTGAAGTCACGCCGCGCATCATCGCAACCATCGTCAGCGCGACGTACTCGCTCGTCACCTTGTAGGTCGTCTTCTCCCATTCTTCGAGGACAGCGCCGTCCCTGTCCACGACGCGGCGAATCAGGTGCGGCTCGACGCGAATACCCTTGTTCGGGAAGGCCGAGTAGGCCGAGACCATCTGGATCAGCGGCACTTCCGTCGCGCCGAGAGCCGAGGGCAGGTAGGGAGCCATCGGGACCGTGATGCCGAAACGCCGCACCATCTGCGCGCCGGTCTGAATGCCGACCGTTTGCAGCAGGTGAACGGCAGGGATGTTGAGAGACTTGGCGAGCGCGATCTTCATCGGCACATCGCCGTTGCCGGTCGAGCCGTCGTAGTTGTGCGGTATCCAATCGCCGATGTGAATCGGCGCGCCGCTGACCTTGGAATCCGGCGTCATCCCCCATTCGAGCGCCGCCGTGTAGATGAAGGGCTTGAAGGCCGAGCCGGTCTGGCGATAAGCCTGCGTCGCGTTGTTGAACTTGCCTGTGTAGAAGTCGTAGCCGCCGACCATTGCGACGACCTCGCCCGTCTTGGCGTTGAGCGTCACCATCGCGCCCTGCACAGCCGGTATCTGCGAGAGGGCGACCTGCAACCGCTGCCCCTTCTCGTCCACTTCCTTGATCTCGAACTCGGCCAGGTCTCCGGGCTTGAACTCAGACTTCGGCTGGCGGCCGGACCAGCCCATGTCCTTGGCCGTGACCGTCGCTATGTACTTGCCAAAGCGCACCAGGGCCTCGTTCTTCGCCTGGTCCACCTTCATCACCAGGCCCATCAGGAACTCGCCCTGTTCGTACTTGTTGCCGTACCAGTCAGGATGCCTGTAGCCGTCCAACTGCTGCTGCGAGACGTTGGTCGCGCCGTTGCTGGCGGCCGTGCCGATGTTGACGTAGCCGCCGCGCCAGCCGCCGTGCGTCCGGTCGTACTGGCGCAACCCCGCACGGACCACCTCGACAGCCTTCTTCTGCGCCTCGACGTTGATGGTCGTGTAAACCTTGAGCCCGCCCTGCGCCACGCGCGTCGTATACTTGTCTTCCAAATCCTGCCTGATCTGCTCGACCGGGTAAGCGAAGACGGAGGAGCGCTCCTGCGATTGGTAGTAGGCAGTGTCGGCCAGCCTGATCGGCTTGGCCTTGGCCGCGTCGGCCTCTCCCTGCGAGACGAAACCGTTCTTGGCCATCTGCTCCAGCACCAGGTCGCGGCGGACCTTGGCGGCCTGCGGATTGACGGTCGGCGAATAATCGCTCGGGGCTTTCGGAATCCCGGCCAGCAGCGCCGCCTCTTCAATCGCCAAATCTTTGGCCTGCTTGCCGAAGTAGGTCTCGGCCGCGGCCTCGAACCCGTAGGAGTTCGCGCCGAGGAAGACGTGGTTGACGTACATCTCCATGATCTGGTTCTTCGTATAGTAGCGTTCGATCTGGAGAGCCATCACCCATTCGTTGACCTTGCGCTCAAGCGTCTGCTCCTTCGAGAGGAAGAGGTTCTTGGCCAGTTGCTGCGTCAGCGTCGAGCCGCCCTCGCGCTTGCCTCTCAGGTTGCTGATGGCCGCGCCGATGATGCGAATCGGGTCAATGCCGACGTGGTCGTAGAAGCGCGCGTCCTCGATGGCGAGAATGGCGTTCTTAACCTGCGCCGGGACCTCCTCATACTTGAGCGGGATGCGCTTCTCTATCGCAAACTCTCCGATGACGGTCTCGCCGTCGTCGGCGTAGATGCGCGTCACCACGCTCGGACGATAGGTCGCCAGCGAAGCCACTTCCTGCGCGGCGTTTGAGTAGTTGATTTCGTAAGCGGCGATGATGCCGGTTAATCCTCCGGCGGCAATCGCCAGCAAGAGCACGGCCGGAAGCCAGAAGCGACGAAGCAGGTGTCGGCGGCGCGCTGCGGGGGGCGCTGCCGTCTGGCGCGAAGCGGAAGCGCCGAGGGTTCTGGAAGACATAAAGCGGTCCTTTTCAAATGAAGGCCGGAGCGCGGAACAGGCCGCGACTTGGCCTTAGATAAAATCCGAAGCGGTCGGGAAGACTCTTACTCGCTGGCCCGAGATTATAACGCAACCCGGTGCAAGGATGAAGGAAAGCGATTGATTCACCGGGCCATTGATTCATTTACTCATTTGGCTGAGAGGGCCGTCTGGTCACTGGCCGCCGGTAGTTAAATGAATCAATGATGACCCGATGAAATGACCGGACGCCTCGCCGGGTTAATCCTTAAAGGCTGCCTAAATTGATGAATAATTAGACTTAGTTTGCCGTTGAAAGGCCCGCCCGGCTTTGACCGGACGTGTTCGAGGGGGTATAATTTGAACAGTCGCTTATGGGGGCGACAGGCTTCGACAGGAGTCATGATCGTTGAATGGATGCATGCCGGGCTTCTCTATGCAGCTCGTTAAAAAGCGTAGGGAAACACAATTGCCAACACTGAATTGGCTCTCGCTGCCTAATTAAGCCGCGAGCGTCTCGCCGCAAGTTGCTCATGCGCGCGGAATGAGATGTCACCCAGATGAGCTGGTCCGCTCCTTCGGTCCGTGGGAGCGGGTAAGATTAAGTCGGGCTAGTCCGCGCAGAGGTCTTCGTCGCTTCACTTACTCTGCACCGGGCGAAATCAGAAAAGAGAAGCGGCTAAGCATTGTAGATTCCATCGGCGGCGGCTCTTGGATCCGAGTTCGATTCTCGGCGCCTCCATTATTCATTTTCAACGACTCGGGAAAGTCTCGTCGCTCGCGGCGAGACTTTTCTCGTCTCCATCCAAAACAACCGGGCTCGAACTTCAACTCCGTAGAGAGCCGCGCGCCATTGCCGGAAGAGCCGCGAGTCTTCAACGTCTGCGGGCGGAAAGGTCACGCGCGCTTTGACTATTAATCGAAACCCTCTATGATTCTGAGCTTTCGCGGGCAGAGAATCATAATGGGGCGGGCACGGGAAGGGGCCCGCTCGCGCGGAGTTGATTCGACGACATCGGCTCGCGTCTTCGACAAGCCAGGCTCTCGTTAAATGACCGCGAAGGGTAAACTTTTGAAACGCAACCTGCCCATCGGAATATTCGACAGCGGCGTCGGCGGCCTGACCGTCTACCGCGCGCTGCACGAGCGCCTGCCAGACGAGCGCTTCGTTTATCTGGGCGATACGGCGCGCGTGCCCTACGGGACGAAGTCGCTCGCGACGGTTGAGCGCTACGCGATTGAGAACTCGCGCTTTCTGGAAGCGCACGGCATCAAGCTGCTGGTCGTCGCGTGCAATACTGCCTCCGCGCTCGCGCTGCCCGCGATTCGCCGCGCGGTTGGCGTTGACGTGATCGGCGTCATCGAGCCGGGGGCGCGTGCGGCAGTAGAGTCTTCAGCCGCCGCGACCGACGAGCGCGGCATCGGCGTGATTGCGACCGAAGCCACCGTCCAGAGCCGCGCATACTCCGGCGCGATTGCCAGGCTTGCCCCTGCCGTCAGGGTCGTCGAGCGAGCGTGCCCGCTCTTCGTCGCACTGGCCGAAGAGGGCTGGGCCGCGACGGACGTGGCGCGCTCGGTCGCCGCGGAGTATTTGCTGGAACTCAAGCGGGAGAATGTCGGCACGCTCGTCCTCGGCTGTACGCACTATCCTATCCTGCGCAGCGTGATTGCGGAGACGATGGGCGCGCGCGTCCGCTTGATTGATTCGGGCGAAGCGACGGCGCATGATGTCGCTTCGCTGCTGGGCTCGAAGGGGCTGGCGCGCGAGGCCGGGCCGGAGCAGGAGCCTGCGGGCGTGCGCGAGCGTCATCTCTGCGATGATCTGGACCACTTTTATGTGACGGATGCGGCCGAGCGTTTCAGCCGTGTCGCCGAAAGATTCCTGGGAAGCGCGCCCTCCGTCCTGGAGGCCGTCGAAGTTTGGGGACATGATGAGCTTCACACGCACTGATGGACGCGCGGCCAACGAGCTGCGCCCGGTTCGCATTACGCCCGGCTACCTGCCCTATGCGGAGGGCTCGGCCTTGATCGAGATGGGGGAGACGCGCGTCATCTGCACCGCCTCCATCGAAGAGCGCGTCCCGCCGTTTCTGCGCAATCGCGGCCAGGGCTGGGTGACGGCGGAATACGCCATGCTCCCACGCTCGACCATGCAAAGGACCAATCGTGAGACAGGGCGCGGCGGCCCCTCCGGCCGGACGCACGAGATTCAGCGCCTGATCGGGCGCAGCCTGCGCGCCGTCGTCAATACGGCGCTGCTCGGCGAACGCACCATCACGCTCGATTGCGATGTCTTGCAGGCCGACGGCGGCACTCGCACGGCCAGCATCACGGGCGCGTATGTCGCCTTCGCGCTGGCCTGCCGTCGCCTTCAGAGCATGGGCAAAATCGGGCGCAATCCGCTGACGGGAGACGTGGCCGCCGTCAGCGTCGGGATAGTCAAGGGCGAGCCGCTGCTGGACCTGAAATATGACGAGGACTCGCGCGCCGAAGTGGATATGAACGTCGTCTGCACGGGCGACGGACGCTTCATAGAGGTCCAGGGCACGGCCGAAGGCGCGCCCTTCACACGCGAAGAGATGGACCGTCTCCTCGTGCTCGCCACGCGCGGCATAGAGGACCTCCACCGCCTTCAACTCGCCGCCCTTGAAAAGCAGGGATAGCAGGGAAACGATTGATTCATTGATTCATCTAATCATTGATTCATTTAACTACCGGCAGCCCCTGACTAAACGGCCCTGGCAGCTAAATGACCAAATGAATCAATGATTAAATGACTAAATTCTCTCCGCCTGCTGTCTGTGCAACGCGGCGAGGTGCGGCGCGCATCTGAGCGTTTGATTCGAGCCTTTTGGACTCTCCCGGCCCGTGAGAGTTTCGCTCTTCGGGAGCGCCAGCGTGATTATTAACCGGACATATTTGAAGAGGAGTTTTTCCCTATGTTACGACGCCTGACTATGGCCCTGGCCCTCGGCTTTGCCCTGGCGCTTATTTCCGCGACGGCGATAAAGGCGCAGCAGGTCGTTTATTCGAGCGACAACGTCGAGTACAGCCTGGAGCTTCCGTCGTCCGCCTGGCGGGTCATCCAGGAGCCAGACAGTGTTCACCAGCACGCCGAGTTCATCTACGGTGATCGCAATGACGGCTTTCTGCGTGTCCGCAAGGAGATCGTTGACGCGGGCACGACCGTTTCCGACCTGGCGCGACGTGACCAGGAGCAGAAGCTGCGCTTTCAGACCGGCTATGTCGAGGGCAAAGAGGAGCAGTTCAGCGGGCGCTTAAAGGGCATCACGCTGGCTTACGAGTACACGAGCGGCGGCAAGCAGATGGCCGGTCGTCTCTACTACCTGCAAGCCGACAACCGCACCATCTACGCGCTGCGCTTCACGGGGCTGCGCGACAAGCTGGCGCGGATACGCAATCAGACAGACTCCATTGCTCGCAGCTTTCATCTCAAGTAACGCTTCTCTCTTTCTAGCATCATCTTCAAAGATTCAAGGCCGCCCGTCGCTCTCCGAAAAGCGCGGGCGGTCGCTGCTTTTGGCCAGTGAGCGCGCGGGCCTGCGAGCTTTGGCCGCCGCGCAGGGTTCAATAAAAATCGAGCGCCGTCCGCGCCGCGTAAGATGTTATATTCGCGTCTTTGAAGACGAACCCGGGGCCGCCGCGGGGGTCGTCAGACTGCTATGAAAATCAAACTGGCACACGGCCTGGCCGTCAGAAAATCGCCGATTAACGGGAAGGGCTGCTTTGCGACCGTCCCTTTTCGTCGCGGCCGGAAGATTGCGGATTACGCGGGCGAGTTAATCTCTAACGCGGAGGCTCGCCGCCGCGCCGAGCGTCGCCGCGTGCTCCGCATCTGCGAGGTCAATTCAAAGTGGAGCCTGGACGGGAGCCTCGGCGGCAACGGCACTCACTACATCAATCATTCCTGCCGACCCAACTGCTTCATGAAGATTCTCTACGGGCGAATCCAGTTCTACGCCCTGCGCGACATTCGCCCCGGCGAGGAAATCACGCTCGATTACGTGACGACGCTTCACTCGGACCGGAAGCGGTGCTCCTGCGGCGCGAAAGACTGTCGTGGAACTATCAATCTCGTCAGGAAATGAGTCCGCGCGCTCGCAAACCTGCCCGCAACCCTTCGCGCGATGTCCTCACAAGCGGCTGTGATTACCACGCGTCTCAGAGGCGGGGCAGCGTGAAGCTGAACTTTGAGCCGCGCCCGACTTCGGTTTCAAGCTCGACCTGGCCGCCGTGCTGCTCTACGACCTCGCGCACGAAAGAGAGTCCGAGCCCCGTTGATTCGTCGTCCTTCTCCTGCCCGTCGCGGGCGACGCGGTAAAACTTCTCCCAGACCTTGTCAACCGATTCGGGCGGAATGCCGTAGCCGCGGTCCTCTACGCTGACGCGCACGGCGTCGGCTTCGAGCGCGGTCGAGACGGTCACGGTCGTCCGCTCCGGGCTGTACTTGATAGCGTTGCCGACGAGGTTGGTCACGACCTGCGTGATTAAGCTCTTGTCGGCGGCGACGGGCGGCAGCCGCTGCGACGGCTCTTCGATCAGGCGGATGCGCTTCTTCTTCGCCACGGGTTGCAGGCTGGAGAGCGTTTCGCGGACCACGTCGTCGAGCTTGAGCGGGATTTTCAGGACCTCCTGCTTGTCGGCGGCTTCGAGCTGCGTGACGGTCAGGAAGGTATTAATCATCCGCGAGAGGCGCTGCGATTCTTTGTTGATGATGCTCAGAAACTCGCGCGCCTGCTCCGGGACGGTCTCGTCCTGCGAGAGCAGCTCGGCGAAGCCGTTGATGCTGGTAATCGGCGTCCGCAATTCATGAGACATCAGCGAAATCATGTCGCTCTTTAACTTTTCGTACTCCTTCATCTGCGTCACGTCGCGGACGGTGACGGCGAAACAGAGCGGCTCTGCGCCCGTGCCCTGCTCGCCGTTGCGGTCCGCGACCAGCGCTATGCGCAGCTCCAGCGTTTGATTGCGCTCGGCGTAAGACAGCTCGCGCTCGTAAGGGTCTCCGGTTTGCAGCACGCGGCGGACGGCGATGGAAGGCTCGTCAAAGACCCCTGCCCGGAAACGGTCGAGCAGCCCGAAGATGTCCATCTGCCTGGCCTCGTCTTCGGCCAGCCGCGCGGCCCGCAGCAGCGGCGCATTGACGCACGCCAGCGTCCCGTCCAGGTAAGCAATCGCGTGCCCGTCGGAAGCCTCCGAGAGGGCCGCGGCGCCGAATCTCTGTTCGGTCAGCAGCCCGCTGACGACGCCGAATGATTCCAGCCTGTGCTCGGCCTCCCTGGCCGAAACCAGCGTCAGGAAATCCCTGTTGATACGGTGCTTACGGGCCTCGTCGCGCTGGAAATTGCGCGCCAGCTGCGCGCCGACGGCCGCCAGCAGCGGGCGGTCGCTCTCGTCAAAACTCTCGCGCAGGCGAACCAGCAGCGCCCCGACCGCGCGGCCTTCGTGCCTTAAGGGCAGCGCCACGCTGGCGGCATTCTGGCTCCTCGGGTCCGACCCTTCCTGGCGTGCGTCCATCGTCGCCATCTCGCCGGACCTGACGGCACGCTCGCAGAGCCTGACGCCCTCGCGCCAGACGGAATTGCGTCCCGCCTCCAGCTGGCCGCTCTCGGTCGCACGCAGCCGGGCCGCGGGCTCCAGCTGCCCGCTCTCGCCGCGCTCGAAGACCACCGCTTCGTCGAGCGGCAGGACCGTCTTCAACAGCCGTAAACCGCTCATCAGGCGTGCGTTAGCGACGTTGCCTTCGAGCCCGTTGAGCTGCGAGGCGGCGCGCTTGACGTTGCGCGTGAGCATCGCGTCAATCGTCCATAAGCGCCGCAGTTGGACGACAGCCGTCGCCGCCAGCATGGCCAGCGCCATCGGCGCAAATGCTATGTCAATCTGTAGAAAGCGCGAGACCAGCAGGCTCGCGGCGCACATCATGACGATTCCGCCGCAGATAAACGGCCAGGCACGCCGCGCGCCGGCGCGCTCTACAGTGAAGCCCGCGCCCATGCCCGTCAGCAGGATTAAAGAGATGCCCATCAGCATCCGGGGCGCAATATGCACGCTCGGCTCGCCCGCGCGCGCAAAGACGAAGGCCGCCTGCGCCGAATCGAGCAGCCCCGAAATCCACAGCGCCCAGACCAGCAGCGCCGCGCAGAGGGCCAGCGCAAGCGAAATAAACAACGATTTGGAGGAAGAAATACTGTCTTTCAAGCTGGTTTGAGGCCGGAAGGATGGCGAGTTTCTCAGGCTTGACGCTTTCGGCAAAGCGCCGACAGAAAGGATTATACAATGAAAGGCAGTGTTTAATACAAGGGAATTGTTTTACGTCTTCCGCGGCGCATGAAAGCCCTGCAAAAGAGCGTTTCGGGAGGCAAGCGCAAGGGCCGTTTCAGCCGGGGAGCGCGGTTTTAGGCCGGGAGCGTAGTGAGCGCGGCGAGCAGTTCCGGCTCCTCATCCGCGGCGACGGTCCTCAGGTCAATCATGACTTTGCCCTCGACGATGCGCGTAATCACGGGCGGCGTCGAGAGCCGCATGGCGCGTTCCAACTCGTCGGCCGAGAGGCGCGCGTGTGTCAGGGCGATGAGGGCCGTGGGCGGGTGCGTCGTCGGGGCAGCGCCGCCGCCGACGGCCGATGCTCCTTCCAGGATTTCAGACCGGAGGCCGCCGGGCGGGCAGCGCCTGCGCAGCTTCGAGAGAAAGGACTGCGCACGCTTTTTAATCCCGGCGGGCTCTGCCGCGAGCATCGCCAGCGCGGGTATCTCGGCCAGGGCCGCGCCGCGACGATGCGCGTCGAGCGTCGCTTCGAGGGCCGCGAGCGCGAGCTTGTCGGCACGCAGCGCGCGGTAGAGCGGATGCCTGCGCAGGCGCTCGATCACTTCGCGGCGACCGACGAGGAGCCCTGCCTGCGCCGCGCCGAGCAGCTTATCGCCGCTGAAAGAGACTATGTCGGCCCCGGCGGCGATGGATTCACCGATGACCGGCTCACCTTCGAGCCCGTAGGCGCTCAAGTCGCAGAGCGCGCCCGAGCCCGCATCCTCGTAGAGCGTGAGCCCTGCTTCGTGCGCCAGGGCGGCCAGCTCCGCGAGCGACGGCGCGGCCGTAAAGCCGACGATGCGATAGTTGGAGGGATGCACGCGCATGACCAGGCGCGTCTGTTCGGTCAGGGCCCTGCGGTAATCCTCCAGGCGCGTCCGGTTCGTCGTCCCCACTTCGACCATCCGCGTCCCCGACCGTGCCATTACATCTGGAACGCGGAAATCGCCGCCGATCTCGACCAGCTCGCCGCGCGAGACAATCGTCTCGCCGTGTTCGGCCAGCACGGTCAGGGTCAGCAGGGCTGCGGCGGCGCAGTTGTTGACGACGAGCGCGGCTTCGGCCCCGGTCAGGTCAACGAGCAACTGCTCGACGCGCTCTCCGCGCCGCCCGCGCGCGCCGGTCTCCGTGTCGTACTCAAGCGTGCAGTAGCGCGCGGCCTCTTCCGAGATGGCGCGACGCGCTGCCTCCGAGAGCGGCGCGCGACCCAGGTTGGTGTGAAGGATCACGCCGCTGGCGTTGATGACGCGGCGCAGGCCCCTCGAAGTCTCGCGGTCGCAGAGTCGTTCAAGCCTGCGCTCGGCCTCCGCGAGCAGGGCCGCGCGCGAGTGTTCGCCATCGCCTTTATCCGGCCATGTACGCAGGCTCGCGCGCAGCTCATCCGTGACGGCGCGCGCCAGCACGGTCAGGTGCTCTCGGCCGACCGCCGCGCAGAGCATTCGTGCGGTCTCCGTGCGCAGCAGAGCGTCAACGGAAGGAAGAGCGCGTAGTAAGCTGGATGTCTCTCTCGGCTGGTCCGGCATATGGGTGCGGGGCGGCAAAGGACTCTCTCGCCCGGCCCATCTTATCATCATTATTGACACTTTGCTTTCAAAGCGCCTAGACTCGATAAAAGCCGCGCCTGCCCGATCTTGGCCGGGGCGGCAGCGAGGAGAAACAGCAAGTGCCCATCCGTGATAATAAGTTCGCTCGCCAGATCAATCAAAGGAACAAGAGCAACGCCGGGGGCGACAACCAGCCGACGCCCGACGAGCAGCTCAAACGACTGGAGGAGGACATCCGCCGCCTCAAGATCGAGTTCGATATCTACTTTAACGGCGCGGCCAAGCGTCCGCCCTACGATACCAAGAGCCGCGTCGAGACGCTGCTCAAGCGTCTCGGCGATGACCGCACGCTGACTTTCGCGCAACGCTATCTCTTCAATTCGTTGACGGCGCGCTACACGGCCTTTCGCGAGATGTGGCGGCGAACGATGCAGGGACGCGAAGAGGGACGCGATGCGGCGGCCAACGCGCGGGCCGCTGCGCGCCATGAAGAACCGGCAGGAGCACCCGCGACCTTTGTTTGCGACGACGCGCACAAGGACGTGCCGACCGTCAAGCAGCTCTATGATGCCTTGATCGAGGCCAAGAGAAAGTGCGGCGAACCGACCGACGATCTCTCCTTCCCGCGCTTTCATCACATGATCGCCAGCAAGACGGACAACCTCAAGGAGCGCCTCGGCTGCGACCGTGTGCGCTTCTCCGTCAACGTCGAAGACGGGCGCGTCAGCTTCAAGGCGAAAGCCGAAGAGTAAGAGATCAGGCGAGAGCGCGTCTGCGCCGAAGCGAAAAGCGATCTGGGCGTAGTGCGCAAGTCAGGAGTGATGCTGTTTGAGCGCAGCGTTCGCCTGTGTTGAGTGCGGCGTTCGTCTGCGATGATTAAAGAATAAGGGCGGCCACATCGAATGGGCCGCCCTTATTCTTTATCCTTGCGCTTCGCGGACACAAGACCGGAAGCGGTCAGTGGCTTTACTGAAGAAAGCCTTCAAGTTACATCTTGGTCACTTTCTCGGCCTGCGGACCTTTGGGGCCCTGCGTGACCTCGAACTCAACTTCCTGGCCCTCTTCGAGGGTCTTGAAGCCGTCGCCCTGGATGGCGCTGTAGTGCACGAAGATGTCGGAAGAGCCTGGCTGCTCGATGAAGCCGTAGCCCTTCGAATTATTAAACCACTTGACCTTACCGGTTATTCTAGACATAACGAACGAATCCTCCTAAACGATTCGGTAAAACAGGCGGGAAAAGCCTTCACAGGCTTTCGCGCCGACTGAGGTTAATGCTTGTGAGCCGGACGCGCTTTAGATTTGGGGCGCTACACGGAAACACACAACCAACGAAAAGCCTGCGCTCGATGACCAACGCATGACGCGCGAAATCATCAAACACAGAACAGCGGGGAAAAACGGTAACTCATACTGTAACGTTTGCAAATCGGAATGCGGGAGCGAGTAAAGGAAATCCCTGCATCACTTTGACAACGACGGCGCATACTAAGCGAAGGCTTCAAATCTGTCAAGCGGAAAATTCTCTCGAATTCGCGCATCGCCCGCTCCCGGAGCCGCCCCCCATCCGCCCCTTAAGCGATCAAAGAGCGATCAAAGACGGCCCTTCTTCACACTCCTTATCCGGGGGCGGTTACTTCCGGGCGCTTCCGGCCCTGGGCCCGCGCACGGCCGGAGCGCTCCTGATGTCCAGCTCCCTGAGGATGTAGCCAGCGCCGCCGAACTTCTCCGTGACGAAAAGCACGTAGCGAATATCAACCGCGATGGCGCGCCCCTTCTCTGCGTTATAGAAGAAGTCGTTGCCGAGCCCTTCATAGTTGCCGTCGAAGATGATGCCGACCTGCTCGCCGCGCCCGTTCAAGACGGGGCTCCCCGAATTGCCGCCGATGATGTCGGTCGTCGAAAGAAAATCAACCGGCACGTCCGCACCGTTGGCGGTTGCGTATGGCGCAAAGTCTCGCGCGCGATAAAGCTGCTTGAGCTTTTCGGGAACATCGAAGGGCTCGCGCCCGGTATCTTTTTCGATCACGCCGGAGAGCGTCGTGAACGGCGTGTAGAGAATGGCTTCGCGCGGCACATAGCCTTTGACTTCGCCGTAGGTGAAACGCAGCGTCCGGTTGGCATCGGGATATAGCCTGGTCCCGCGCATCTCCGTCATGCCCTGGACCAGCAGCGGACGCCAGCGCCCGACCGTCGCATTGAAGGCTTGCTGCGCGGGCTGTAGCCGCAGCAACTCGGCGCCGACTTCCGCAGCGAACTCGACGAGCGGCTCGCGCAGCTCGGCCAGCTGCTTGGCCGAGAGGTCGAAGATTCCGCCCAGCTCCTGCGCCGTCGAGAAGCGTTTGCCGTCAACTACGGCGCGGGCGAAATCCTCTTCGGCTCGCCGCCGGGCATCGCCCTGAAAACTGCCGAAACGTTTTTCGATGGCTTCGATCTTCTGTCCGGCGGGAAGCTCCGCCGCCTTGAGCAGCAGGTAGGCCAGAATCCTGCGCTCGGCGGTCGGATAACGCGCGGCCAGCGCAGGCTCTATTTGCGCGCGGATGCGCTGGACGGCGGCCGGGCCAAGGCCCGGATTGCGCTCCGTTTCGGGCTTCTCTTTTTCGGCGGCGGCGCGTTGTGCGAAGAAGGCTATGCCGAAGAGGTCGCTCGCTTCAAACAACTGCTGGACCAGGAGGTCGCGCCGGGCCGTCGCCGTCAGCTCCCTATATGCCTTATCGAGCGCGGGCAGAATCTCTCCGTACCTGGCCTTGCGCGCAGGCGTCTCGTTCATCCAGCGCGTAAAGGCCGCTTCGGCCGCGCGCTTCTGCTCGACTATGCCAGCGCGACGCATGGCCATCACGGAGCCCTCATAATTCTTGAGCGCATTGCTCAGGTCAAAGATCGTGCCCTGCAATTTGACGCCGAGCGAGGCGTCTTCTTTGGCGACCGATTGCAGAATCTCTATCCGGTTGCGGTAAGTGTCAACGAGGAAGGGCAGCGAGATGTCCTGGTTGTAGGCGACCGAATAGCTCTCGCGATAGCGGCGCGTCGAGCCCGGATAGCCCATCACCATCATGAAATCGCCCTCCCTGACGCCGCCCGTCGAGAGCGAGAGAAACTTCTTCGGCTTGTAGGGCACGTTGGCCGCAGAGTAGTCGGCGGGCTTGCCGTCGGGCCCGACGTAAGCGCGCATGAAGGTGAAATCTCCGCAATGGCGCGGCCACTCGAAGTTGTCCGGGTCGCCGCCGAAGAAGCCTATGTTCTTGGGCGGCGCGTAAACTACGCGCACGTCGCGCAGCGTCAGATACTTGAAGCTGTAGTAGGAGAGGCCGTCATTCATCGGCAGCACGCGCACGCTCGTCCCTTCCGCCTCGTTTCCGCCGGAAGCCTCCAGCGTCCGAATCCTGGCCTGAATTGCGCGCGTCCGCTCCGCCGCGGGCGTAGTGTCCGAGAGGCCGTTCAGGACCTCGCTCGTCACGTCCTTCAAGTCCTGCGTGATCGTCACGGTGTAGTCTTTGGCGGGCAGTTCCTCGGCGCGTGATGCGGCCTTAAAGCCCTTCGTGCCGTAATCATTGGCCGCGCTGGAAGCGGCGACCAGGGCGTCGAAGGCGACGTGATGATTGGTCAGCAGGAGCCCTTCGGCCGAGACGAACTCACCCGTCCCGCCGCCGACGATGACCACCGCGTCCTTGATGCTAACGCCGCTCGGGTTGTAGATGTCCGTCGGCTTGAGCTTGAGGCCGCGCTGGACCAGCTTGTCGAGCGGCAGCGAATTGATCGCGTCCGGCAGGAACATGCCTTCGTCCGCGAAGGCGCGCAGGGGAACGAGCGAGACGAACATCAAAGCGACGAGCAGGAGAGCCGCCGCGCGCGAGAGTCGGGTCCGCATCTTGTAGATTCTTCCTTCGATTAGCAAGAGTGATTGGCCGGGGGATATTAACAGAGCGAGGGCCGGGGTTGAAAGCAAACGCACGCCCGGCGGGTCTCAACTGAGAGGCCGGGGCGAGAAGGATTTAAGCTCCCCTCGCCCCGGCCTCGTGTC
>DASVWH010000068.1:0-4987 GCA_036389715.1 Pyrinomonadaceae bacterium
TCCCTCTATCTGTGCTTCATAATGCTCTCCCAACTCCTTCAACATCACTCCCAATGACCACCCGTCAGAGATGATGTGATGCATCACCATCACCAGCACATGCTCCTCATTGCTCAATCTGATGAGCACGGCTCTCCATAATGGCGCTCTGCTCAAATCGAAGGCAGCGGCTGCCTCTTCTTCACAGATGCTGCGCACTCTCCGGGCTCTCTCTTCTTCATCTAACTCTTCTAAGTCAACGATGCGCAGCGGGAGCGGCAAATCCGGTGCGACGACTTGAACCGGGTGACCGTCAAGCAGAGAGAAGGAGGTGCGCAGAGATTCGTGACGCGAGAGAGTGAGGGAGAGCGCGTGACGCAGAGCAGAGAGGGAGAGAGGGCCGGATAATCTGAGAGCGGCGGGGATATTGTAAGCGGAAGAGAAGGGCTGCAACTGGTCAATGAACCAGAGGCGCTGTTGTGCGTATGAGAGCGGCAGCGGGGCTTCGCCTGCGGGTCTTCGAGTGATGCGCTGCGGGGCGGCACCGATGCCCTTCTCTTTTAGCAACAGGGAGAGCAGCCTGCGTTTTTCAGGTGTCAAAAGAGCCATGACTTTTGCGTTATCGCCTGGGTCGGGAAACCGGTGTCGGGTCTGGCCGCGGCGGTTTCTGTTCTTCTAAGAGGAGCCTGCGGTTGGCTTTACGGGCTTAGAGTTCACTGCCTATGAGGACGGACGCGGCGGGCTCGTCGTAAAGCCGACCGTCTTGAGCTTTGTGCGCAGCCGGGTAGCGGGGTATCGGGAAATCATCGCAGAGGCGTCTCACTTCGGCCCGCACCCTCTCTTTCACGGCCTGGTCCAGCTCGTACTCTCGATCACTGACAACCTTCAAGGATGAAAGCACCATATCAATGAGCGCTGCGCACCGGGCCATCTCGCCTGCGCCCATGCCGCGCAGCGCGAGGCTGTTTGTCCCGAGACGAATGCCGCTCGTAATCAGCGCCGCCTTTCTGTCCTGCGGGATTCGATTGCGGTTGACGATGACGTGGCATTCTTCTAGGGCCAGCTCCGCGACCAGCCCTGTAAGCCCCTTCTCCATCAGGTTGATGAGGACGATGTGATTGTCCGTGCCGCCGGTCAGGACCTGATAGCCGCGAGACGCGAAACATTCGGCCAGTGCCCTGGCAGTGACGATGATGCGCCTGGCGAGGGCTTTAAATTCGGGGGTCGTCGTCCTGGCCAGGGCGCGCGCCTTGGCGGCAATCGCACTGAGATTCGGCGTTCCCTGAAAGAAGGGGAAGACGGCCCGCTGGATGGCCTCGGATAAGCTCTGTTTGCCGTCCGGCGCGGGCTTGTCAAAGTCGTTCCCGATCATGATTAGACCGCCGCGCGGCCCGTAGAGCTGTTTGTAGGTGCTCGTCGTCGTGAAGTGTGCGTGATTGATCGGGCTCGGGTGCTCGCCCGCGACGACGAGCCCGGCGATGTGCGAAATATCCGCGAGCAGAAATGCGCCGACCTCATCGGCGATCCGGCGGAAGCGCTGAAAGTCTATGATGCGCGGGTAGGCGCTCGCCCCTGTGATGATGAGCTTCGGCCGATGCTCTCGGGCCAGGCGCGCGACCTGCTCATAATCGATGAGCGCATCCTGGTCCAGGCCGTAAGCTACCGCGTTGAAATACTGGCCCGAGACGGAAGGCTTCGCGCCGTGCGTCAGATGGCCGCCGGAATTAAGCTCCAGCCCCAGAATCGTCTCGCCCGGCTTGAGCAGGCTGAACATCACAATCTGGTTGGCCGTCGTCCCGGAATGCGGTTGGACGTTGGCATACCGCGCTTGAAAAGCCAGCTTCGCGCGCTCGATGGCGAGCCCTTCAATCCCGTCAACGAAGCGGCATCCGGCATGGAACCGCGCGCCCGGATAGCCTTCGGCAGTGACGTTGGTGGTCGCCATGCCCTCGCAGACGAGCACGGACAGATCGGCGATGCTCGAAGCGGCAACCATCGCCAGCGAGTTGTTCTGGCGCTCGTACTCCTGTTCGAGCAGCTCATAAAGAACAGGGTCGTCCTCCGAGAGCAGCTCAGCGCCCTTCCGGGCCAGTTCCGCAAGCATCGTTTTGCTCATGACGGCTCCTCACTGTTCTTGAGCGGCCAGCCGCTTTTCTCGACAAGCAGCGCGGCGATGCGCTCCTCCGAGAGTTCGCTCACCTCCATTATGACCCTGGCGATTTCGCCGACATCCAACCCCGCCGAGCGGCCCAGCCCTTCAATGCTCGCGGATAGTTCGGCCACCGTCGGAGACTCGAACAGGCAGCGCAGGGGGACATCTATCAGGAAGGCGTCTTGCAGTCTTGAGACGACCTGCGTGGCCAGCATCGAGTGGCCGCCCAGCTCGAAAAAGTTGTCGTCAATGCCGAGCTGCTCAAGGCCCAGCACCTCTCGCCAGATACCGGCCACAGCCTCTTCCAGATGAGAGCGCGGCGCGCGAAAGCTCTCCGCCGAGTCGCGGCGGACGGCTTCGGGCGGGGGCAGAGCGCGGCGGTCAATCTTGCCATTCGGAGATAAAGGCAGCGCGGCCATCATGACGAAGGCCGACGGAATCATGTAATCGGGCAGCGTCAGTTTCAGGAAATCGCGCAGCTCGGAGACGCCGGGCATCGCGTCCTCGGCCGGGACGATGTAGCCGACGAGCCGTTTCTGCCCCGGCTCGTCCTCGCGGATGATGACCAGCGCATCCTGCACTTCGTCGTGACGGCGCAGCGCGGCCATAATCTCGCCCGGCTCGATGCGGTAGCCGCGAATCTTGACCTGGAAATCCATCCGGCCGAGCAGCTCTATGTTGCCGTCGGCCAGGTAGCGTGCGCGGTCGCCCGTCTTGTAGAGACGCTCGCCGGGCGTTTCGCTGTAAGGGTTCGGAATAAACTTTGCGGCCGTCATTTCCGGGTCGTTGAAATAGCCGCGGGCCAGCCCGACGCCGCCCAGATGAAGCTCGCCCGCGCTGCCGACGGTCGCAAGCTGCTCGCGTGCGTCGAGGATGTAGGAGTGCTGATTCCACATCGGCCGCCCGTAGGGGATGCTCCTCCACGCCGGGTCGCTCTTTTCGACCGGATAGATGATCGAGTGAATCGAAGCCTCCGTCGCGCCGCCGAGGCTGATGAACTGCACATCCTTTGCGAGGGCCTTGAGCCTGTCCGGCAGGGTGACGGGAACCCAGTCGCCCCCGAGCAGCGCCAGGCGCAGAAAGCGCGGCCAGAGGGAGGGCTTCGGCGTGACCACTTCGACCAGCATTTCCAGCAGGGAGGGCGCGGAGTTCCAGAGCGTCACCCGGTGACGAACCAGCAGCTCTGCCCAGTGCGCAGGATCGCGCGCCCCGGAAACCTCCGGCATGATGATGGTCGCCCCCGCTTCGAGCATCCCGAGCACCTCGTAGACGCACATGTCGAAGCTCAAGGAAGAGAGCGCGAGCACGCTATCGCCCGCGCCGACCGCGAAGCGCCTGTTCAGGTCGTAGATGTTATTGACCACCCCGCTGTGGCGCAGCGCGATGCCTTTCGGTCTGCCCGTCGAGCCGGAGGTGTAGATGACGTAGGCCAGATTCTCAGAGGTCACCTGCATCTGCGGGTTCTCCGCGCTCGCCCGAGAGATGGTCTCCCATTGTTGGTCAAGGCGGACGATAACCGCCTCGTGTTCCGGCAATTTCCCGGCCAGGTGCTGCTGCGTGAGCAGGACGGAAACCTCGCTGTTCTCCAACATGAAGGAGAGACGCTCCTGCGGGTAAGCGGGGTCGAGCGGGACATAAGCGCCGCCCGCCTTGAGAATGCCGAGGATGCCGCAGACCATCCAGACCGAACGCTCGACGCAGAGTCCGACGCGCACGTCCGGCCCGACTCCGAGCGAGCGCAGGAAGTTTGCGAGACGGTTGGCGCCCGCGTTGAGGTCTTCATAACTCAGCCGCTCGGCGCCGTAAATGACGGCGGTCGCGGCCGGGTTTTCACTGACGCGCGCTTCGAATAACTGGTGCAGGCATTGGTCTTGCGGGTAATCCGTGTGCGTCGTGTTCCACTCGATGAGCTGTTGGCGTCTTTCGGCATCGGTCAGGAGCGGCAGGGCCGAGAGCCTTTGTTCCGGGTCCGCGGCGACGCTTTCAACCAGGGTCTGGAAGTGACCGATCAGGCGTTTGATGGTCTCGGCGTCGAAGAGGTCCGTGCTGTACTCGACGAAGCCGCCGAGCCCCTCCGGCGCGTCCCAGAGATGCAGCGTCAGGTCGAACTGCGCCGCGCCTCTTTCGATAGCCATCACGCTCGAAGAGATGTTCGGGAAGGACAGCTTATCGAGCGGAGAGTTTTGCAGGACCAGCATCACCTGCGAGAGCGGGTTGTAGCTTAAGTCGCGCTCGGGCTGAAGCGATTCGACGAGCAGCTCGAATGGCACTTCCTGATGCGCGTAGGCATCGAGCGCCACTTCCCTCGTTCGCTTCAGGATTTCCCTGAAAGTCGGGTCGCCCGAAACGTCCGCGCGCAGCAGCAGAATGTTGATGAGGCAACCGATAAGGGCCTCCGTCTCGGGCCGGTTGCGATTGGCGACGCCCGTGCTGGCGACGATGTCCGTCTGCCCGCTGTAGCGGGAAAGCAGGCAGACGAAAGCCGACATCAGCGTCATGAACAGCGTCACGCCTTCCTCGCGGCTGAGCGCCTTCAGCCTCTCACTCAAAGCCTTGCCGAGCGCCAGTGGCTGAGTCGCGCCCTTCAAGCTTTGCCGGGCCGGGCGCGGCCTGTCCGAAGGGAGTTCGAGCAGAGCGGGAGCATCCTTTAACTGCTCTCTCCAATACTCTATCTCTCCCTTCACCATCTCTCCCTTTAACCGCTCCCTCTCCCACACCGCATAGTCTCCATACTGTATCTCTAACTCCTTTCCCTCCTCCTCCTCTCTTCCCTCTATCTGTGCTTCATAATGCTCTCCCAACTCCTTCAACATCACTCCCAATGACCACCCGTCAGAGATGATGTGATGCATCACC
>DASVWH010000069.1:0-6444 GCA_036389715.1 Pyrinomonadaceae bacterium
GCACCAGATAGTCAAGATCGGCGAGTTGCAGGCCAAGTACCTGCTCGACCGCGTGGCGAAAGGGAACTACTTAATCATCGGCGGCTCGCCGACCGACAACAACGCTGTGCTCCTGCACGACGGGCAGCTCAATATCTTGAAGCCAGCCGTTGACCGCGGCGATGTCAAGATCGTGGCCGACCAGTATTCAAAGGAGTGGCTGGCGAGCGAGGCGCTGAAGAACACCGAGAACGCGCTGACGCAGAACAACAACAACATCCAGGCCGTCGTCGCCTCTAATGACGGGACGGCGGGCGGCGTTATCCAGGCGCTCGGGCCGCTCGCGGGGAACCCGGTCCTCGTCTCGGGCCAGGATGCGGAGCTTCCGGCCTGCCAGCGAATCGTCGAAGGCAAGCAGGCGATGACCGTCTACAAGCCCATCAAGCCGCTGGCCTTCAGCGCCGTCGAATCCGCCATCAAGCTGGCCAACGGCGAACAGGTCGCGGCCGGGGACAAGATCAACAACGGCAAGATTGACGTGCCCTCGATCTTGCAGGAGCCCATCGCCGTTGACAAAAACAACATGATGGAGACGGTCATCAAGGACGGCTATCACACTTTGGAGGAAGTCTATAAGAACGTCCCGAAGGAGCAGTGGCCCAAAGCCGCTGCTGCCGCCGCCACCCTGACTCCTGCCAAGGGCGAACCAGTCGCGCGCGGCAGCTCTCCGCTTGCGTCCGGACGTCTCTCTTCGTTTGCCACGGGCGGCCTGCTGCTGGCGGCCTTCTGTCTCTTCAAGGTGCGCGGATGAGCAGGGAACAAGCGCCGCTGCTGGAGATGCGCGAGATTACCAAGTCGTTTCCGGGGGTGCGCGCACTCGACGGGGTCAGCTTCGACCTCCGGGCTGGCGAGCTGCACGCGCTGGTGGGAGAAAACGGCGCGGGCAAGTCTACCTTGATGAAGGTGCTCGGCGGCGTCTACCCGTACCCGCAATATGGCGGCGAGGTGAGAATCGCGGGCCAGCTGCGCCGCTTCACGGGCGTCCGCGATGCCGAGCAGGCGCAGATAGCCGTCATCTTTCAAGAACTCTCGCTCGTCAAGGAGATGACGGTCGGCGAAAATATCTTTCTCGGCCGCGAGCCGCGCCGCCTGGGCGTCGTCCGCTGGGATGAGCTTTACAGCCGGGCGCGCCGTCTGCTCGAAGACCTGCGTCTCGACATTGACCCGCGAACGCCCGTCGGCCAGCTCGGCATAGGGCAGCAGCAGCTCGTCGAAATCGCCAAGGCTCTTTCGCAGGAGGCGCGCATCCTGGTCCTGGACGAGCCGACCGCCGCCCTGACCGAAACCGAGGTCGAGACTCTCTTCGGGATTCTCAACCGCCTGCGCGAGCGCGGCGTCGGGATGATCTACATCTCGCACAAGCTGGACGAAGTCTTTCGCATGGCGGACCGGATCACGGTCCTGCGCGACGGGCGCACCGTCGGCACTGAAGCCGCCAGCGCCCTCGACGAGCGGCGCGTCATCGCGCGGATGGTCGGGCGCGAGGTCGGCGACATCTTCCCGCGCGCCGAGCACGAGCGTGGCGAGCAGGTCTTCGAGGCGCGCGGCGTGACGGTCGAAGACCCGAACATCAAGGGCAAGCTCTTAGTCAACAACGTCAGCTTCGGCGTGCGGCGCGGCGAGGTCCTCGGCATCGCCGGATTGATGGGTGCAGGGCGCAGCGACCTGCTGATGGCCATCTTCGGCGCACACGCGGGCCGCACCTCCGGCGAACTCCTGGTCGAGGGAAAACCCGTCCGCATCAGTCGCCCGGCGGATGCCATCAGGCACGGCATCGGCTTCGTCACCGAAGACCGCAAGAGGTTCGGCCTGATACTGGACCAGACGATTCTCAACAACATGACGATGGCAGGTCTGGCGCGTCTCTCCGGGCGCTTTGTGACGAATATTGATGCCGAGACGATGGCTGGCGAGCGGTCCATGCGCGAGCTGCGCGTCAAGGCCCCGTCCGTCCTGACGGTGGCCGGGACGCTCTCTGGCGGCAATCAGCAGAAGGTGGTCCTCGCCAAGTGGCTCCTGACCAATCCGCGCGTGCTCTTTCTGGACGAGCCGACGCGCGGCATAGATGTCGGCGCGAAGCAGGAGATTTACGCGCAGATCAACCGGCTGGCCCGTGACGGGCTGGCCATCGTGCTCGTCTCGTCGGAACTGCCGGAAGTCCTCGGACTCTCGGACCGCGTGCTGGTCCTGCACGAGGGACGCATCACGGGCGAATTTACCCGCGCCGAAGCGACGCCGGAAACCGTCATGTCTTGTGCGACGGGCCATCAACGAAGCGGCCGGATGCCGGAGACTAGAGCTGGCGCGGAGAACGAGTCTCCGGGCTCAGCCGTGAACCAGGCTCTGAACTAAGCTCTAATCTCTGCCATCGGACCCCTTAAACGGAGTTTCCCATGAACGAGCAAGCGCCGGCCAACGAGCCGATGATTGACCGCCCGCCGGTGACGGCCGACTCTGCGCCGCCGACCGTCGAGGCGCAGGGCTCCGCGCAGATCGGCATCGGCGGGCTCAGGATTTCGACGACGACGCTGCGGGCCTACACGATGGTCTTCGCGCTGCTGGCCATCTGGGCCGTCTTTCATTACACGACGGGCCAGACCTTTCTCGGCGCGCGCAATCTCTCGAAGCTCCTCCAACAGTCGGCCGTGACGGGCGTGCTCTCGGTCGGGATGCTGATGGTGATCGTGGCCGGGCAGATAGATTTGTCCGTCGGCTCGGTGGTCGGCCTGGCCGGGGGAATGGCGGCGATGGCGCAGGGCTGGGGCGTGCTGCCCTCGCTCGGGATGGCCATCCTCGTCGGTCTGGTCATCGGCGCGATACACGGCGTGCTCGTCGCTTACGTCAATATTCCTGCCTTCATAGTCACGCTCGGCGGGATGCTGGCCTGGGCCGGGGTGACGCTCGGGTTGATGAAGGGCGAGACGATTACGCTCTCGCTGCCGGAGTTTCGCGCCATCGGGCTGAACTACGTCGCGCCGATGATCGGCAACGCCCTGGCGGTCGCCGCCATAGCCTTTATCGTCTGGTCCACGATGCGGCGCAACAGCGCGCGGCGGCGTCATAATCTTGCGGCCCAGGGGACGGGCGCGACCATCATTCGCATCGCGCTGCCGTCAATCGTGATCGCGCTCTTCGTCTACCTGATGAACAAGCAGGGAGGCGTGCCCATCTCTGTTTTCATCATGCTGATGGTCGCGCTGGCCGGGGCCTTCGTCACGCAGAACACGACCTTCGGGCGCTATCTCTACGCCATCGGCGGCAACCCGGACGCAGCCCGCCTCTCCGGCATCAGCCTGCGTCGTCACATCCTGTCGGCCTTCTGCATCATGGGCGCGCTGGCGGGCCTGGCCGCACTGATTCACACGGCGCGGCAGGGCAGCGCCGCCCCGGAAGCCGGTAAGCTGATGGAACTCGACGCGATTGCGGCCTGCGTCATCGGCGGGACGAGCCTGATGGGCGGGCGCGGGACGGTCTTCGGCGCGATTCTCGGCGCGCTGATTATGGCAAGCCTGGATAACGGGATGTCGCTGCTAGATTTTCAGAGCTACATTCAGCCGATGGTCAAGGGCCTGGTGCTGGTCGCGGCCGTCGGCTTCGATATGCTCGGCCGCCGACGCAGCTAGGGCAGCTAAGCGGCCGTAGCCCAGTCATTTAAGCGAGTGGGCGGTCCGCCTTCCGGTTGCCGGGGCGGCACAGATCAACCGGCCGCGGCCTTGATGGCTATCCGTAACGATTGAGTATGAGAGAAGCCGACCAAGTGCAACGCGAAGATACTTCGCCTAACGACCTTGTCATCGCCGCCGACCTCGGCGGAACACACCTGCGCGCGGCCACCGTTGACGGCCGGGGGCGTGTCCATCAGCGCGTCAAGCAGCAGACGCCGAAGGCCGAGAAGCCGGACGAGATCGTGCGGGCCATCGTCGGAGCGGCGCGCGAATGCGAGCAGCGCAGCCGGGACAGCGGCGCTCGCATCCGCGCTCTCTCGGTCGTCGTCCCCGGCACGGTGCAGGTCGAAAACGGAGTCGTCACGAAGGCCCCGAACGTTCCGAGCCTGGATGGATTTCGTCTCGGCGCAGCGCTGCAAAGCGAGCTGCAATGGCCCGCCGTGCTGGAAAACGACGCCAACGCGGCGGCGGTCGGAGAGATGTGGCAGGGAGCCGGGCGCGGCCACCGGACGATTATCTGCGTCACGCTCGGGACGGGCGTCGGCGGCGGGATCGTGCTCGACGGCAAGCTCTGGCGCGGCATTGACGGCTCGGCGGGCGAGATCGGCCACATCGGCGTCGAGCCCCTCGGCGGCGCGGCCTGCACCTGCGGCAGCCGCGGCTGCCTGGAAGTCTACGCTTCCGCAACCGCCATCGTCAGGATGACGCGCGAGGCGCGACCGCGTTATCCGAACTCGCCGCTGCACACCAGCGAGGATTTGACGGCGGCGGCCATCTACCGCCGCGGGACCGAAGGCGACGAGCTGGCGCTGGAAGTTTTTCGCCGGATGGGGATTTATCTGGGCGTCGGGCTGGCGAGCCTTATCAACATCTTCAATCCGGAGGTGATGGTCCTCGGCGGCGGCGTCGCGGACGGCTGGGAGCTGTTCATCCAGCACGTTCGCGAGCAGGTCTCGATGCGCGCCTTTCCCGTCCCGGCACGCCGCGCAGAGATCGTCAAGGCCGAGTGCGGCGACGATGCCGGGCTGATGGGCGCGGCGCACATCGCCTTTACGCAGCAGGGCGCGAGGGGCTGACGGGCGAGCGCAACCGCATCGTCGTCAGGCGAAACGGGAAGCGTCGGCCCGGCACGTGCGGCCTTTGTCACTCAATCTATCTTCATCGAGGGAGTAAGCTGTAGTTTTCATGGCTGAAGTAAAACGCATAGGGGTCTTGACCGGAGGGGGCGATGCGCCGGGATTGAACCCGGCTATCAAGGGGCTGGTCTATCGTGCTTCCGAGCACAACATCGAAGTCGTCGGGCTTTACGACGGTTGGCGCGGGCTGCTTAATCCGGCTGTGGGCGCGCTCTCGCTCGACCGGGCGAAGGTGCGACGCTGGGACCGCGACGGCGGGACCAATCTCGGCTCGTCGCGGACCAATCCCTTCAGGTCAACGACCGAAGAGGGAGAGCGCATTGATAGGTCGGACGAGGTTCTGGCCAACATCGAGCGGCTCGGCCTTGATGCCGTCGTCGCGTGCGGCGGCGAAGATACGCTCGGCGTCGCCGCCAGGTTGTCGGAAAAGGGACTCAAGGTCGTCGGCATTCCGAAGACCATCGACAAGGATTTGGCGGGCACGGACTACACGCTCGGGTTCGACACCGCGCTGCGGAATGTCGCCGAAGTGATCGAGCGTTCGCGGACGCCCGCAGGCTCACACGGCTGGGTGCAGATCATCGAAGTCATGGGCCGCCACGCCGGACACCTCGCGCTCTGGGCCGGGGTGGCGGGCCAGGCGGATTTGATACTCATTCCCGAACACCCCTTCCGCTACGAGAAGATTTACCAGCACCTGAAGGAGCGCCTCGGCGAGACGATTGGCTACCCGCGCGACGAGCAGCGCCCGCGCTATTCGGTCATCGTCGTTGCGGAGGGCGCATACGCTGAAGACGGCGAGCTGATTACGGTTGACGACCGCCATGATGCCTTCGGGCACGCGCGGCTCGGCGGCATCGGCGAGGTGCTCGCCCGCAGGATTATGAGCGAGACGCACTACGACGCACGCTCGGCCATGCTCGGCCACCCGCAGCGCGGCGGCACGCCCTCGCCAGTTGACCGCATCATGGGCCTCATCTTCGGAGGACGCGCCGCGGATGCGGTCGCCGCGGGCGAGTTCGGGCAGATGGTCTCGGCGCGCGGCGTCGCGCCCGCCTGCGACCTCTCGCTCGTAGATATTTCGTCCGTGCTCGGCCAGATCAACATCGTGGACGTTGCGCGCCACTACGACACGGAGCGTTATCACCTGAAGGGAATCGGAATGTAATGAGCGACGGGATTGACTGGGAGCAACTGCGCGCCGATTTCCCCGTGACGGAGCGGCTGGCCTACCTCAACAGCGCCGGGGCGGGCCCGCTGCCGCTGGTCGTGACGGAGGCCGCGACACAGTTTTACCGGCAGATGACCGAAGAGGGCGATACGCACTGGGAGCAGTGGCTGGCGCGGCGCGAGACCATCAGGGGCCGCCTGGCCCGGCTCATCAATGCCGAGCCCGAAGAGATTGCCTTCACGTCCAATACTTCATCGGGGATGAACCTGATCGTTGACGCGCTCTGTGAACGCGGAGAGGTCATCTCCTGCGACCTTGAATTTCCCGTCACCACAATCCCCTGGCTGCACAGGGGCGTTCGCGTTCACAGCCTCAAAGCGGTCGGGGGCGAGCTGCCAATCGAAGAGGTCACGCGCGCGATGAACGAGCGGAC
>DASVWH010000070.1:0-18309 GCA_036389715.1 Pyrinomonadaceae bacterium
GCGCCCTGTAATCCTGCCAGAGCTTTTCCATGCGTCCGTTGTAGGCGTTCGAGATGGGACAGTTGACCGAGATGAAGATCAGCACCGTCCCGTTCTTCCCCTTCAGAGATGAGAGCGTGTGCTGCTTGCCGTCAACGTCGGGCAGCTTGAAATCCGCGATTGTCTGGCCGATGGCAGCATCCATTCCGGCCAGGCCCCGCGCGGAACTCGCCGGGCCGACCCCGAGGGCCGCAACCCCGACGAGCACAGAGAACGCCAGCGAGAGGGCGAATCCATAGGTCTTTTTCATGCTCTTGATTGAAACTCCTCCTCTGAAATGTGGCGGAAGATGGCAAGAGTAACAGCCGCGGGCGACGGGTGACAAGTTAAGAGCAGGTAAATGTTTAATGGTCAATGGTCAATGGTCAATAGTCAATAGTAAATGGTAAATCGTAAATAGAAAAAGAAAGACAGAGGCTTTGAGTCTCAGGTCCACGTTTTTATCTATTCACCATTTACGATTTACGATTTACCATTAACGATTGACCCTTTGAAGCGTGAACTGCCAGAGCATCCGCTTTTCGGTTTCGTCGAAGAGCTGGCGGCCCGCGATGACGCGCCAGAAACCCATGTGCTGCCAGCGTCCGACCGCGAGTTTGTTGAAGAGCGGGACGGCGTGCCCGCTCTCGATGGCGGCCAGCAGCGCGCGATTGCCGGGGTTCAGGTACTGGTCGCCGCGCCGCCCGTTGCCCGTGTAATAAATCGTGTCCTCCGATTCGGCGACGCGGTCCGGGTAGCAGGGATTGATGCGCCCGAAGTCCGTCAGCAGCGAGACCAGACGCCCGTCGCGCTGGTAGACGCCGTTGCGAACGCGGTGCGTGCGGCTGACCTCATCCCAGGTGAGAATCTCCGGCGTAAGCGGCGCGGGCGTGCTCGCCAGCGCGTCTTCGGCCATGACGCTGCGCTTGTTCGGGAGAGGTCGCCTGAGACGCATGGTTTTAGGGGCGGCTAAAATCGGAAATCGAACTATGCGGACCGCGCGTCTTAAATAACTGCCGCACTTGATTGTCGTGAAAGACCGTCATCGGTTGCCGTGCCGCACGTGCTCGATTGCCGTGCGGCCTTTTGATTACAGTGCGGCGTTTAACTGTTGATGACTTGCGAGAGTGCGTCCTGCTCATCCTCGGTCAGGAAGGTAAAGCAGACGCTGAAACCCATGTTGGCGTGGTAAAAGGCGACCGTCCCGCGCAGCGGCAGCCATTCTCCCGAAGGCAGCTTGATCTCGATGCCGATGACCTCGCCGGGCGTCGCCTGTCCGAGCGTGTCCAGGTAGCACCCGCCGAGGCTGAGGTCGCTGATGCGCGCCGCGTGATGGCCGGACGTGCCGTCCCAGCGCACTTCGAGCGAGACGCTTTTTCTCTCTTCTTCTCTACGTTCTTCCATCATGGCGTTTAGGCTCTCTGCGGCCGGGCGCGGGCGCTCGCGTCGAGAGTTTCAGACGTGCGCGGCCAGCGTGGCGGCCAGCGAGCGAAAGATGTCGCGCCCGTCACTTGAGCCGAGGAGGTCTTCGCAGGCGCGTTCCGGGTGCGGCATCAGGCCGAGCACGTTGCGCTCGCGGTTGCAGATTCCGGCGATTGAATCGCGCGAGCCGTTCGGGTTGGCCGCAGGCGTCACCTCGCCCCGCTCGTCGCAATAGCGAAAGACGATGCGGTCCTCGCTCTCAAGCTCGCTGAGCGTCGCGTCGTCGCAGACGTAATTCCCCTCCGCGTGCGCGATGGGGATGCTGAGCACACTCTTGCGCTCAAGCTCGTTGGTGAAGGGAGTGTCGGCGGTCTCGACCCGAACATGAACGTGGTCGCAGATGAAGTGCAGGCCGCGATTGCGAATCAGCGCGCCGGGCAAAAGCCCTGCCTCGCAGAGAATCTGAAAGCCGTTGCAGATGCCGAGCACGAAGCGACCGCTGGCTGCGAACTCCCTGACCGCGCCCATCACGGGCGAGAAGCTGGCCAGCGCCCCGGCGCGCAGGTAGTCGCCGTATGAGAAGCCGCCCGGCAGAATGACCGCATCGTAGGTGCTCAGGTCCACGTCCCGATGCCAGATGAAATCAACGGGCTGGCCGACGTGCTTCGAGATCACGTGATAAGCATCGTGGTCGCAGTTGGAGCCAGGGAAAACTATGACGCCGAATTTCACTCTTCTCTCTCCACCCGGTTCTAAATAGTAGCCGACAGCCGGTGCCGGATAAATCAGACCGCCCGCGCCGCAAGGCGTGCGAACCTGACGCGGATTTATTATAGAGCAAATCGAAGACCTCACCCTAGAAGAGAGAGCGTTTTTCCGAACCGGTCCTCGATTCAAAGGGCAACTACTAAAGGGCGGCGGCCCTGTGCCTGAACTGGCACGAAAATCGCAGAAGAGTCGCTATGTTCTCCGAATCTGTATTGATTCCTTACGGGGATGAAGGAGAGAGATGAGATGAAAGCTAAAATGATGACCTTATCGCGGGCGTTTGCGCTGCTCGGAATACTCGTCGCCGGTTCTTTAGCAATCCCGGCGGCGGCCCAGAACAGCGGCGGCTCGCAGACAACCGGCAGCACCGGCGCACAGTCTACGCAGAGCACGACGACGACCACGACGAAAAGCGTAGAGCCTGCGCAAACGACGACGACCACGACGAAAAGCACCGGAGGGATAGACCCGCTGTGGTTGATTTTGGGCGGCATCGGAGTAGTGGCGTTGCTGGCCATCGTCTTACTCTCGTCGCGCAGGCGTTCACGCGACACCGCGACGGTCGTTCACGAGCGGGAAACAGTAATCAAGAAGTAGTTGCGGCGTCTCAACACAGAGGCGTGGAAAAAGGCAGCGCTGGCCCGGACGGCTCGCGCTGCCTTCTGCTTTACACGTCAATTCAAGGGTCAGAGCGCCGCCGCCCTTTCACGCTTCAATCTCGACGCGGTAGTCTTCGATGACGGGGTTCGAGAGGACTTCGCGCGCCATCCGCGTGGCCGCCTCGCGCGCGCCCTCTTCGGCCAGTGAAGAGTCTAGGGCAATCTCGAAATACTTTCCCTGGCGCACGTCCGCGATGCCGTCGTAGCCGAGCAGCTCGACCGAATGCTGGATGGCCTTGCCCTGCGGATCGAGCACGCCCGGCTTCAGTGTGACATAAACTTTGGCTTTCATCTGAGCGCTTACCCCATCTTCCCGTTGAATGAATGAATTAGTCTGCCGATGCTTTAGTTTGCCGATGCTACTGCGTGACATCCCGGGACGTTTGCGCCCGCCCGGTCATCAACTCGCTCGTTTCTTCCACGTGCCCGCCGGTCTGATTAAAGACTCTGGCGAAGACGGCGTCAACGTTGCGCAGGTAGGTCTCGATTGAGAAGGCGCTCTCGACCTCTGCGGGCGAGAGGTGCTGGCGGATGTCCGCGTCGGCGGCGATGAGCGTGCGGAAATCCGCCCCTTCGTCCCAGACCTTCATCGCGTTGCGCTGGACCCAGGTATAGGCGGTCTCGCGCGAGACGCCCGCGCGGGCCAGCGCGAGCAGCAGTTGACCGCTGAAGATGAGGCCGCGCGTGGCGTTCAGGTTTTCCAGCATCCGCTGCGGGTAAACGATGAGCCCGTCAATCAGCGCGGCCGCCTTGTGCAGCATGTAGTCGAGCGCGATGCTCGAATCCGGCAGGACGACGCGCTCGGCCGAAGAGTGAGAGATGTCGCGCTCGTGCCAGAGGGCGACGTTCTCAAGGCCGACGATGCTGTTGGCCCTGACTGTGCGCGCCATCCCGCAGATGCGTTCCGAAAGAATCGGATTGCGCTTGTGCGGCATCGCGGACGAGCCCTTCTGCCCGGCGCGAAAACGCTCCTGCGCCTCGCGTACCTCTGTGCGCTGCCAGTGCCTGACTTGCAGCGCAAACTTATCGAGCGACGAGGCGATGATGGCCAGCGTGCACAGATATTCGGCATAACGGTCGCGCTGGATGACCTGTGTCGAGACGAGGGCGTGGCGGAGCCCGAGCCTTTGGCAGACCCTTTCTTCGACTACCGGGTCAAGATGCGCGAACGCGCCGACCGCGCCGCTGATCTTGCCGACCGCGATTGCCTCGCGCGCCGCCTCCAGCCGCCTGCGGTTGCGCCGCATCTCGTCGTACCAGAGCGCGAAGGTCAGCCCGAGCGAGGTCGGCTCGGCGTGAATGCCGTGCGTGCGCCCGACCTGCGGCGTCTGCCTGAACTCGAAGGCGCGCCGCTTGAGAACGTCCAGCAGCGCCTCTATTTTCCCCAGCAGGAGCGTGCAGGCATCGCGCAGCAGCAGCGCGTTGGCCGTGTCCACTACGTCGGACGAAGTGAGGCCGTAATGGACGAAGCGCGCGGCCTCGCCGATTGATTCCGCGAGGTTCGTGGTGAAGGCGATAACGTCGTGATCGGTCGTCTTCTCGATCTCGTTGATGCGCTCGACGGTGAAAGCGGCGCGGGCCTTAATCTGTGCGAGCGCCGCGCGCGGAATCGTCCCCATCTCGGCGTGCACTTCGCAGACGGCCAGCTCCACGTCGAGCCACTTCTGAAACTTGTTCTGCTCGGACCAGAGCGCGCCCATCTCGGGCAGTGTGTAGCGGTTAATCATGTTTCGCGTTCGGGTTTTACGGGTTCGGAGTTAAGAGCCCCGCGCTCATCGCGCGATGGGTTCGGCCTTCAAACTGAAAACCCTGAAAGCCCGGACTCCGAGCCTTATTTTAGCGCATCCGAGTTGACGAAATAACGCGCCAGCAGCCAGCGGCCGTCGCGTTCGACGAGTGTGAAGGTCTCCATCCCCTCACCGCGTTCAAAGGTCGTCTGGTACGTGATGACGAAGGCGTCGCCGGGCGTGCCGCCGCGCGTCTCGCGCTGCTCGGTGGCCGAATGAAACGAGCGGCTTTTAGCGTTGCCGAGCTTCATCTTCAGCGTTTTGAAGGTCGAGCCGGTCTGTTCCGGCGAAGAGGAGCTGCGCCATTCGGCGGCCGCCTCGTTGTAAATCTTTTCATAACGTTCCGCGGCAATATCATCGCTGACGGTCTCGACGATGGCCTTCGCCCCGGGCGGGATGCCTTCCCTGTTGGCGCGCAGGGTGCAGCCGGTGAAACCCGGCGAGAGCGCGAACAGCAGCGCGCAGAGCCCAAAGAGCCGCAGGAAGCGCGGCAAACGAAGGGCTTGCGGCGGAAGAGGTAAGTGCAGCGAGCGAAAGACTTGCAGCGAAAAAGAGGGAACGCGCGCCCGTCGTAAAGGCTTGTTCGGTCTCCCCCGTGCCGCGCGCTCAAGGGTTGCTGTTGTCGCTGCTGTTGCTCGCTTCATTCTCTATTTACAGCTCGATCCAGGCGGTCGGCTCTTTCGGAAAAGAGAGCGTGATCTGCGTCTCGGCGCGAAAGAGCGGGGCGCGTTCCTGGAGCGCGACTTCAGCCGAGATTTTCGCCAGGTACGGATTATTCGCACGCTGCGAGAGATGCGCGAGGACGATGTGGCGGGCCGTCCCGTCAAAGCCTTCGCGCAGCCAGTCGGCGACATCCTCGTTCGAGAGATGGCCCGTGCGCGAGAGGATGCGCTGCTTCAATTCCCAGGGGTAAACGTCGCAAGCCTTGAGCATGTCGCGGCTGTGATTCGATTCCAGGATGATCGCCGCGCAGCCGCGCAGCCGCTCCGTTATCAACGTCGTAATCTGGCCGAAATCCATCAGCGTAGCGACGCAGACGCCCTCGTGCGTCGCCGTGAAGCCGAAATTATCGGCCGCGTCGTGCGGAATCGTGAAGGGATGAAAATCAATCGCCCCGACGCGAAAATCCCTGCTCGACTCGATCTCTTCGGTGCGGTCGCGCAGGGCGTCTGCGCGCTTGCGCGATTCGTCCCCGGAGCGCTGGCCGTGCTCGCTGATGTAGGCTTCGAGCGTCTTGCCGGAGATGTAGACGGGGCAGTTGAGGTTCTTCAGGAGCACGCGCAGGCCGCCCGCGTGGTCGCTGTGCTCGTGCGTGATAATCACGCCGTCAAGCTCGGAGGCGTCACAGCCGACGAGCGCCAACCGGCGCACGATCTCCCTGGCGCTCATCCCCGCGTCAACGAGCACGTGCGTCCCGCCCGCCGAGATTAAAACGGCGTTGCCCGTCGAGCCGCTCCCTAAGACTGTGAATCTCATCCGTTTCTCTCGCGCCGGTTTGACTGCCAGAGGAGAAAAACTCTCTCCCGTCGAGCGTCATTCCGCGCGGGTTTTCAGATCTCCAGGCGGGCGCGGTCAACGCTGAAGCCGTTGAGGTCGCCGAGCGCCGCGAGCGCCAGTTGGTCCGAGGTAAAGTATTGACGCGCAATCCTTTGCAGGTCTTCGACGGCCACGGCTTCGAGCCTCGCGAGCACTTCGTCCGGCGTAATCCGGCGGCCGTGAATCATCTCCTGGCGGGCCAGCGCCCCGGCGCGCACGCTCGAAGATTCGAGGCCGAGGAGGATGGAAGACGATGCCTGGTCCTTGACGAGCTTCAGTTCATCCTCCGTCACGCTCTCGCGGACGATGCGGCGCATCTCCGCCAGCGAGAGGTCCAGCACCTCGTCCAGCTGCGCGGGCGACGTTCCCGCGTAGATCGTAAAAATCCCGATGTCCGTAAAGGCGTTCGAGCCCGCTCCGACCGAATAGGCCAGCCCGCGCTCCTCCCTGATTGACTGCCAGAGACGGCTCGAAGTGTTGCCGCCGATGACGTTGGCCAGGAGGCTGGCGGCAAAGCGGTCTTCGCTTCTGGCCGCGGGCCAGGGCGTGGCGATAATCAGGTGGGCCTGCTCCAGCTCCTTCTTGCGCTCGATCAGGATGGGCGCGCCGTGCTGCGGCCGGGCGGCTTCCTGAGAGCCTTGCGGCGAGACGCAGAGGGCCTCCGCGCCCCGCCCGAAGGCGCGCGCGGCCATCTCGACCAGGCGGTCGTGCTCGACATTTCCGGCCGCGGCGATGACCAGATTGCGCGGCGCAAACTCGCGCGCGTGAAACCGGGCCGTCTTCTCGCGGTCGAAGGAGGAGACGGTCTCCTCCGTGCCTTCTATCGGGCGGCCGAGCGGATGGTCAGGGAAATAGGCGGCGTTGAAAAGCTCCGCCAGAAACTCGTCTGGCGTGTCCTCGACCATCTTCATCTCTTCGATGATGACCTTCTGCTCGCGTTGGAGGTCCGCGGTCTCGAAGCGCGGCCGGGCCAGCATGTCGGACAGCAGGTCGAACGCCTGCGGGAGCGCCTTGTCCGCGATTTTCATGGTAAAGCCCGTCACTTCGTGTGAAGTGTAGGCGTCGAGATGGCCGCCGAGGCGGTCGGATTCGATGGCGATGTCCAGCGCGGAGCGCCGCTCTGTGCCCTTAAAGACAGCGTGCTCAATGAAATGGCAGATGCCGTTAAGCTCCGCAGCTTCGTGGCGAGAGCCCCGCCGGACCCAGATGCCGATGGTCGCCGAGCGCAGGCCCGGCATTCGCTCGCTCAAAATCACCAGCCCGTTGTCGAGCCTGGTTGATTGAATCTCATCTATCATCATTGCTGAAATAATTTTGACTCCGGTTGGCGAAAGAAAGAGACGCGAAATGTTAAGTCAGCATCCTAACATGGCATAAAATCGGCGGCAAACTCAGGGCAAGCGACGAAGACGAAAGCGACAGGGAAGCTCAGGCCGTGGCGCTTCAACTGGCACCGCCGCGCTCCGGGCCCCTTTTTCATCCTCGCGCCCGGACGGCCCGCGGCCAGGCTCTCGCAATCCATCCCGCGCGACGGGTTTGCGCATCAGAGCGACAGTAAAAGGGGCAGGATGCTTGACACATTTCGTCTAATTGGCGGAAAATGACGCCTTCTCAAGCGGGTAAGTGTAAGCTGGTGTCACCCTTTGGCGAATACCGGCGCGCGGCTTGAAAGTAGCAACGCCGGACAACCTCGCCCCGGTTGTCTCGAATCGAAGCCCTGAACGAGAATCTTTCCCGGCCGTGACGTGGCATCAAAGAGACTGTTTGTTTGCAGACGCGCTTGCACCTGATAACGAGGTCAAGGCGCGCGGAGGTTTTGCCGCGATGAGAAAAGCCCTACATCTGAGTCTGACGCTGCTCGTCCTGATGCTCATCGGCGTGGCGGGCGCGAGGCCTGCGGCTGCGGCCGGACGCATCGCCACCATCAGCGGCTCAGTCAAGGATAGCCAGGGCAATCCGATTGTCGGCGCTGTCGTCTCGCTGCTCAAAAACGGCGCGGACGAAGTGGTCAAACAGGTTCGCAGCGCCGCCGACGGGAGCTTCATCGCAAAGATTGCGCCGGGTCGTTACGGCCTGCGCGCCATCGCCGACGGCTTCAACGCAGTGCTCTTCGATTCCGTCCAGGTGCGCCCGGCCGACCAGGTCGTCTATCGCTTCAACCTCGAACCCGTCGGCAGGGGCCGCACGGCCCCGGAGCGCCGCAAAGACCGCGACGACCGCAAGTGGATTCTCCGCTCGCAGCTCGGCCGCCGCTCGATCTTCCAGGCCGGGGAGGGCGTGGACGAAACCATCAGCGCCATTCTCGATGACGAGGCGAGCGCGGACGAAGCCCCCGCGGGCCGGGCCGCGGATTCCGTCACGCAGACGGCCGCTGCCGACGACGGCACGACGCAGCCCGCACGCACTCAGGGCGTCGTCGAGACCTACCTGGCAAGCTCTTCGAGCACGCTCGCGCCCAATTATCTGGGCCTTAATTTCGCTTTTGCACGGCCCGCCACAAACGAGATTGACCTGATTTTGGCCGGGCAGACCGGAACGGGGCAGGCCGCGCCGCAGCGCCTGGACGCGACAGCCCGTCTGCGCGCGGGCGACAATCACCGCCTGAGCTTCAGCGCCGCCGGGGCCATCCTTAATACACACAGACCCCGGAACGAGAATGCAGACCGCAAGCTCGGGCAGCTTTCACTGCGCGCCGTTGACGAGTGGGTCGTGCGCGACAGCGTCGTGATCGTGCTCGGGCTCGACTATTCGCGTTTCCTCGGGGCGGGCAACGACAGCTCGATCAGCCCGCGCCTCGGGCTCCAGTTTGACGCCAGCCCGCGGACCCGCGTCAGGGCCGCTTATGCGCCTTCAGGCGACTGGGCGAAGGCCGCGCAGAGCATTAACGAGTTTGAAAACAGCCAGGTCGTCTTTCAGCAGCCGGACTCCATGCCGGTCGCCTACGTGGACGGCCGCGCCGTGCTGGAGCGCAGCAGCCGTTTCGAGTTCGGCGTCGAGCGGGTGCTCGATAACCGTTCGAGCGTCGAAGCGACGGCCTTCTTCGACACGACCTCGAATCGCGGCGTCGGCATCCTCAGCCTGCCGCTCTCGGCATTCTCAGGAGAGGCCGGTTCCGCCCTCAACAGCGTCGCCAATCAGCAGGGCGCGGCGCGCGGCATGCGCCTCGTCTATACGCGCCGCATCGGCCGCATCTTCAGCGCGGCGGCCGGGTATTCGGCCGGGCGCGGCCAGACCCTTTCGGCCAAAGGCTTGACGAGCCCGGCCGAAGTCTTCGGCAACGGATTTTTCCAGACCGCGGCCCTTGAGATGAACGCTAATCTCGACACGGGAACGCGCATCCGCACAGTCTTTCGTTTCTCGCCGCGTGCGACTGTCTTCGCCATCGATCCCTTCGCGGGCCGCCTGGCGGTCTACGACCCTTCGTTGAGCGTGCTGGTTACGCAGGAGCTGCCGACCTTCGGCCTGCCCGTCCGGGCCGAGGCCGTGATTGACGCGCGCAACCTGCTCGACACGCAGGTTTGCACGGACGATGGCGAGACGCTGATGTCAATTGACGCGGCGCGGCGCTCGGTGCGCGGCGGCATCTCCGTCAGGTTCTAAAGCGAGGCGCGTGCGAGGGAGCGCGAACAGCACCCCGAGCCGATAATATTCACGGGCAGGTCTCTCCCCGGTTCAACCCGTTTGCCTGCCGCCTTTTTCAAAGTCCTCTCCAAATTCTCGGACAAGTCCAAAAACTTGGATGCGAACCAGCGCCCGGACTTCCCCGATTGGGGAGGCGTTAGACGTATATCTTATCTGAGAGGCGGTTGGCGAAGCCAAGGGCCATTGCCGGGCGTGCATTCAGACACGCTCCGGGGCTGCCCGGAAAAGAGGCCGCCGCGCGAGGGATTGGAACATTGATTGCCTGAAGTTTACCGATGTTGAAGTGTGCGCAGCGCCTGGCGGCCCTGGCGAAGAGCTTAAATGAGCGCTTGATGAGGTGACATGAAGGGGTCTGTGCTGACAACTAGAGCGTGGGTACTGCTGGTTGCGGCGGCTTTGCTCGCCGTGGCCGGGACGCTCAATCTGACCCAGCGCTGGAAGCACAAGTCTCCGCCCACCGACGGCATCAACTGGGTTCAGACCGAAGAGGGCATCGTCGCCGATTCCGTTGACCCGAACTCTAAGGTCGGGCGCGCTGGCATCCTCAGCATCCGCCCCGGAGACTACCTGCGCGGCATCATCACGGAGGCCGCGCCCGAGATGCGCCAGGAAGTCCGCTACGTTCAGGACATCTCGATCTTCCTGGAAGAGGCAGGGGTCGGCGGCCACCTCATCTACCTCATCGAGAGGCCCGGCAACTCTGAGGATTCCCGCAACTGGCAGGCGGATGTTTACCCCGAAGAGGTTGCGACCTGGCAGACGCACGACCTCTACGTCAACTTCATCGGGCTGGTCTATCTCTTCGCGGGCCTCTTCGTGCTCTTCAAGCAGGGCGGGCGCGCGCCCTTCGTCACACACTTTGCGACGCTCTGCCTGACGGCCTTCGTCTTTCATTTCTTCAAAGCCACGGGGCAGTACGAAGACCTCGACGTGGCCATCGCGTTTCTCGACGATGCCGCGTTCATCCTCTTCGCGCCGCTGCTGGTCCATTTCTGCGCACGCTATCCCGTTCACCAGCAGATTTCTCACGAGCGGCGCTGGCCCGTGGCGCTGCTCTACGCCCCGGCCGTTCTGCTCTGCCTGGTCGCGGCCCTGCTCTACAACGTCACGCAGTTGACGCCGCCCTCGCGCCTGCCCTTCTCCGCGAGGTTCATCCAGGGCTATTACATAGCCATCTTCGTCCACTTCATGCTCGGCGTTTTGACGGGCGCGGCGCTGCTCGTGCGCACCTTCGTCAAGAGCGAATCGGCCATCATCCGCCAGCAGCTCAAGTGGGTCGTCTGGGGCTCGGCGCTGGCCCTCACGCCGTTCACGCTGCTCTACGCGATTCCCTTCGTCTTCGGCGTCAGAACCGAAGGCTGGCTGGCCGACATAGCCGTCGTGCCGCTGGTCCTGATCCCGCTCACGTTCGGCAATTCCGTAGTCCGCTACAGGTTGATGGATGTGGACATAGTGGTGCGCCGCGCGGCCGTCTATGCGCTCTCGACCATCGCCATCGCGCTGATGATCGGGGCTGTGGTCTACGCCGCCGGGCTCTACGCGCTGGTGGGCGAAGTGGGCATTGACGAGCTGACGCTGAGAGCGGGCGAAGTGAGCATTAACTGGCTGACGTTGAGAGTGGCCGGAGCGGTCGTCGCCATGACGGCCATCGTGATGATCGCCGCGCCCATCAAAAAATTCTTGCAGGAGCGGACCGACCGGCTCTTCTACGGCGAACGCTACGACATGCGCAACGGGCTGCTCGACTTCGGGCGCACGCTCTCGGCGACGACCGCGCTCGACCCGCTCTTGAACGCGCTCGTCAGCCGCTTGCAGCAGGTGCTCAACGTCAGTCGCATCGCCATCTTCATCGAAGACCAGCGCGAGCCCGCCGGTTACCGCGTGGCGCGTGCCGTCGGGCTCTCGTCGGCGATGATCGTGCCGCCGGATTTCCGCGAGATGATTCGTGCGCGCTCGGCCGAGACGGGCATCGTCCGCGCCGACGACCTGGATTTGATACCGCAGACGGCGAGCTTCGTCCGGCGCGCCCTGCACTATTACGTTCCGTGCGTCGTCCGCGGGCGGATGGTCGCCGTCATCGGGCTCGGGCGCTCGTCCGACGGCGCGCTGCTGTCGAGCGAGGACGTTGAAATCCTGCGCACGGTCTCCGGCTACGTCGCGGTCGCCATCGAAAACAGCCTGCTCTACCAGGAACAGCAGGAGCGCGCCGCCGAGCTTGAGCTGTTAAAGGAGCTGAACGAATCCATCGTCGAATCAATCAACGTCGGGCTGCTGGCCGTCAACCTGGACGGGAACATCACGCACTGCAACTCGGCGCTTGAAGAGATGCTCGGCGTGCATCGCGACGAGGCCATCGGGAGACACGTCGAAGACCTCTTCGCGGACGATTTCGCGGAGACGTTGCAGCAGGTGCTCGGCAACGCCAAGTGGCATCTGACGGAGCTGCGCCACATCTACAAGCTGCATACGGAGACGCGTTCGGGGCGGCTGCTGGTGCTCAACATCGCGCTCGCTCCCCTCCAGGTCACCTCGCAGGAGCGCACCGGCGCGCTCGTCGTGCTCGAAGATGTGACCTCCAGGATGCGGCTCGAAGAGCAGTTGCAGCAGCGCGAGAAGCTGTCGAGTATCGGGTTGCTGGCCGCAGGTGTGGCCCATGAAGTCAACACGCCGCTGACGGGGGTCTCTTCCTACACGCAGATGCTGCTCGGGATGCTGCCCGAAACCGACCCGAAACACGCGTTGCTGCAAAAGGTGCGTCGCCAGGCCGACCGCGCCTCCGACATCGTCAATAACCTGTTGAACTTTTCGCGCACCGGCGGCGCGACCGAATTTACGGAGCTGGAAGTCAACCGCGTGCTCGAAGACACGCTGCAACTGCTGGAGCCGCAATTGCGCCGCAGCCAGATAGAGATCGTCCGCGACTATAACCCGCATCTTCCGAAGGCAATCGGCAATGCCGTCAAGCTCCAGCAGGTCTTCACCAACCTGATCTTGAATGCGCGCGACGCCATTCCCGAGGGCGGACGCATTACGCTCTCGACGGCTTCGACCGACGACGAGACGATAGTGATCGAAGTGATAGACACCGGAATCGGAATCGCGCCCGAAAACGTCGCCAAGATTTACGATCCGTTCTTTACCACCAAGGGCGTCGGGCGCGGGACGGGCCTCGGGCTCGCAGTGACCTACGGCATCGTCCAGGAGCACGCGGGGCACATCGCGGTCGAGAGCACGCCGGGCAAAGGGACGACGTTTCGCATCACGCTGCCGACGGTTGATGCGCGCACGCACCTGCAAGCCGCCAGCGATTAGAACAATAGAGGCCGGAGACGAGGGGGTCAGAGCTTAGTTGATCGTAGATAACTAGCCTCTGACCTCTATTTGCTGTCTTGACGATTTCTGAGTTAGCTTATTAGTTATGGCGAAGAAGGGTTCAGTGCTCGTCGTGGACGACGAGGAGATCATGCGCGACGTGCTGGAAACGCTGCTCTCGGCGGACGGCTATCGCGTTGAGCTGGCGAAGACTGGGGAAGAGGGTTTGGAAGCCTACGGGCGCAGGGCCTACGACGTAGTCCTGCTCGATGTCTCGATGCCGGGGATGGGGGGCCTGCGCGCCCTCGAAGAGTTTTTGAAGATGGACGCGGAAGGGGCCGTTATTATGATAACGGCTTACGCGACCTTCGACACGGCCATCGCCGCCTGGGAAAAGGGCGCTTTTGGCTGCATCCGCAAGCCTTTCCAGAACGAGCAGATTACGGCGACGGTGGCCGCCGGAATCAAGCGCCGCCGCAAAGAAGAGGAGCGGCAGACGCTGCGGCGTGCGATGAGCCGCGCCGTCGACCGCGGCGCGATGGTCGGACATTCCGATGTCATGCAGGAGGTCTTCCGCCTAGTGGACCAGGTCGCCCCGGCGCGCTCGACCGTGCTCATTACGGGCGAATCAGGGACGGGCAAGGAGTTGATCGCCAAGGCCATTCACGAGGCGAGCCCGCGCGCCACCAAGCCCTTCGTCACCGTCAATAGCTCCAACATCCCTTCGGAGCTGTTGGAATCGGAGCTGTTCGGCCACACGCGCGGCGCATTCACGGGCGCGGTCGCGGCCAAGAAGGGGCTCTTTGAGGTCGCCGACGGCGGCTCTATCTTTCTGGACGAGATCGGCGACATCCCGCCGGAGACGCAGGCGCGGCTCTTGCGCGTTATTCAGGAGCGCGAGTTTACGCCGCTCGGCGATACGAGCCCGCGCCGCGTGGACGTGCGAATCATCGCCGCGACCAACGTGGATTTGAAAGAGGCCGTCAGGCAGGGCACTTTTCGCGAAGACCTCTACTACAGGCTCTCGGTCGTGCCGATTGAGCTGCCGCCCTTGCGCAATCGCCGCCAGGACATCCTGCTCCTGGCCCAGCACTTCATCCGCAAGTTTAATGAGGAGAACGGACGCCACGTCGCCGAGCAGATCAAGCCGGACGTGCTGGCGCTGCTCGAAGCCTATTCGTGGCCGGGCAACGTCCGCGAGTTGGAAAACGCCATCGAGCGCGCCGTCGTCATCGCGCCCGGACAGGAGATTACGCGGGAATGCCTGCGGCCGGAAATCAACGACCCGCAATCGAACAGCGCGACCACCCGCGACAGCAGCAGCGGCGCGGCCGCACTCGACATAGGGCGCGGCATCAACTTCTACGACGAAGTGCGCCGCTTCGAGATTGACCTGATCCGTCGCGCCCTGGAGCAGACCAGCGGCCACCAATCACGCGCCGCGCGCCTGCTCGGGATGAATGCGACGACGCTCAATTCCAAGATCAAAATCTATAACATAGACCCGCGGCAGTAAAAATAATAGGGGCCGAAAGTCTAAAGCCGGGCTGCGCTTAAGCGCGTGCGTTGCGTCTTGAAGGGCCAAATCGCTTGCAACTATGGGACCAAATGGTGCATCATAGATAGCAGTGATTCCTTCTCTCGCGCATCAACGGTGATGCGCCCCGCGCCTCGTAACGGCGGCGGCGTTTTGGATGGTTCGAGAGCAGGCTGATTTCAACTTCAGAAGCCGCTCGGGATTAGAGCATCCGAACGAAAGCCTTCGTTGCGACCGTTACAATGAAAGCCACTTTGATTCGCAGCTTCTCTTAATACTCCCTTAAATAAGGTTAAGGGGAGAGGTACATCTACATGTCCATGAAACTTTACGTCGGCAATCTGGCTTTCCAGACTTCGAGCGAAGATTTGCAGCAGTTGTTTGCGCAGGCCGGGACTGTTGAATCGGCTTCCGTGGTGGAAGACAGAGAGACGGGACGCTCGCGCGGCTTCGGATTCGTCGAAATGGCGAGCAAGGAAGAGGGCGAAGCGGCCATTGCACAGTTTAACGGCAAGGAAGTCAACGGCCGCAGCCTCAACGTCAACGAGGCTCGTCCGCGTGAAGACCGTGGCCCACGCGGCGGCGGTGGCGGCGGGCGTGGCGGTTTCGGTGGCGGCGGTGGTGGTGGACGCGGCGGCTTTGGCGGCAATCGTGGCGGCGGTGGCGGCTATGGTGCTGGCGGCGGCGGCGACCGCAATCCGCGCTGGTAATTCGCCTTTTCATCGAACCGGCGACCCTTTAGAGAAAAGCGCCCCCGGCGAGAACAAAAATCCGTCGGGGGCTTTTTGATTATCTGAGGTCGAAACAGCGCCTCGGCCTCCGGTTGAATCCGAACGGCGAGTTTCGAGAGAGAGTGTTCGAGACGGCTTGCAAGCAGAGGGCGGCAACCCCGATGCCGCACACAGAAGATGCAGGAAGCCATCAAAGAGCGGTCAACAATAAAGAGCGGTAAGTAACATAAAGGAGCTACTGATTGTCTAAAGAGGACCTGATTCCGGCTGAAGGCTTGATTATTGACAAGCAGCCCAATGCATTTTTCAAGGTTCGTCTCGATAACACAGAGCACGTCGTGCTCGCGCAGATTTCCGGCAAGATGCGCAAGAATCGCATCCGCATTCTCGTCGGCGACCGCGTCAGTGTCGAGATGTCACCTTATGATTTATCCAGGGGGCGCATCACTTACAGGTACAAATAGAACGGTTTGAGGAGTCGTCGTGCCGGACATCAGTTCTGTCGCGGCGACTGTCGGCAAGTAGAGAGGGGCTTATGGAAAAGCAGACTTATACGATTGATGACTGCGTCGAGAAATTATGCGCAGTCTGCGGAGAGGTTCGCGGCCACGTCGTCGCATCCGTGACCAAGCGCGGCCAGATTTCACGTGTCAGCTGCCCGAAATGCGGCACGCGGAGTTCGTTCAAACCGAGTACCGGGACCGCTGGCGGGCTCTCTTCAACCAAGGCCGGAGCGCCCTATGACCGGACGCGGACATATCGCACCGGGCAGACCATGATGCACCCCACATATGGTCTCGGCGAAGTGACGGCCATCATCGAGCCGCAGAAGATAGATGTGCTCTTCGCGGACCGCCTGCGCCGTCTGATTCACTCGCGTGTTTAAGCGTAAGCAGCGGCGAGCTGTTCGTCTTGCCGGGAATCCCTCCTTAGTTCCCCGGCGCTGGGCGAGCATCGGTATGCGCCTGACGTTCCGCGCAGAAGTCATGCCCGGACGCGAGCCCGTTCAACGCACCTTCACGGTAGTTCGTGTAGATGAGAGCGGCAGAGTCGAGTTGTCCGGGTTATCGGGACAACATACGGAAACTGAATTTGAGCCGGTCCGCTGAAAGAGGCAGACCGGGAGCGGCTTGGGGGCCGTATAGGGAGATCAGATTGCAAAATCAAGTACAGAGTAACAGCACAGCGAGCGCGAAAAGAGCGCCATTTAACTGGAACACGGCCACCTTCATTATGCTTTTTCATCTCGGGGCCGTGGCCGCAGTCTTCTTCTGGAGCTGGCAGGCTCTGGTTGTCGCCATCATTTTTGCCTGGGTCGGCGGCGGGCTCGGCGTCGGGATGGGCTTTCACCGTCTGCTGACGCATCGCAGCTACAAGACGCCTAAAATAGTCGAGTATTTTCTGACGATCTGCGGAACGCTGGCGCTCGAAGGCGGGGCCATCAACTGGGTCGTCACGCATCGCATTCATCACGCGCACACGGATGCCGAGGGCGACCCGCACACGCCGCGCGACGGCCGCTGGTGGTCGCACATCGGTTGGATTTTAAGCGGCACTGCGCAGCAACACGAGCCGGAAGTGATGGCTCGCTATGCTCCCGACCTGGTCAAGGACCCGGTCCACGTCTGGCTCAACCGGCTCTATTTTGTGCCCTTGATAATTCTCGGCATTGCGCTGCTCGCCTTTGGCGGCTGGTCAATGCTGATGTGGGGGATTTTCCTGCGTGTGACCATCGGGCTGCACGCGACGTGGCTGGTCAACTCGGCGACGCACCTCTGGGGCAAACGACGCTTTGCGACGCGCGATGATTCACGTAATAGCTGGTGGGTCGCGCTGCTGACGTGGGGCGAGGGATGGCACAACAACCATCACGCGCACCCGACGGCCGCACGCCACGGGCTCGCCTGGTACGAGATTGATATGAACTGGTGGGGCATCCGCACGCTCCAACTCCTGGGCCTGGCCAAGTCGGTTAAGCTGGTTCGGATGGCTACTCAATCGGTCGAGACGGAATCGGCCGGATAGGCCGGGAAACTCTTTTTCGGGTCTCTGTAGAGACTTACTTTAGACGGGTGCTTGATTGATGGCCGGGTGATTATTCGCCCGGCCATTTCTTTGGCCCTGTTCCCGGCCCTGTTCTTTGACGCTGTTCTTCAACCCTGTGGAAGCGCGGCCCGCTCGACGCGGTTGCGCCCCTGCTCTTTAGCATAGTAGAGGGCCAGGTCCGCGCGGGCGATCATGTCATTGCCGGATTCATTGTCGCAGAGGCAGGCCGCGCCCGCGCTCAAGGTCAGGCGAAAGGGTCGTTCGTTATTGCCGAAGAGGCGCGAGGCTGTGGTCGTCCGAATCTTCTCGGCCAGTGCGATTGCCCCTTCGCTGTCGGTCTCCGGCAGCAGGACCAGGAACTCTTCGCCGCCGTAGCGATAGACCATGTCCGAACGCCGCACGGCCTCCTTGAGAATGGCTGCGATCTGTTGCAGGGCCAGGTCCCCGGTCGAATGGCCGTAGGTATCGTTGATCGCTTTGAAGTTGTCGAGGTCAATGACCAGGCAGGAGAGGGCGCGATTGTAGCGGCGTGCCTCGGCGTGCTCGCGCGCCAGTATCTGCTGTAGGCCGTAGCGGTTGAGCAGACCCGTCAGCGCGTCCGTCATGGCTCGCTCCTGCGCCAGGCGAGCGTTGGCGCTGGCCTCCTCGGCGCTTCTGCGCAGGCGGTCGCGCTCGCGCTTTAACCGCAGCGCGACGTGAACGCGCGCCAGCAGCTCTTCGGCCTTGAAGGGTTTGCTGATGTAGTCGTCCGCGCCGAGGCTCAGGCCGTTGACCTTCATCTCCGTCTCGTCACGCGCGGAAAGAAAGATCACCGGAATGTCGCGCGTCGCCTCGTCCTCCTTAATCAGGCG
>DASVWH010000071.1:0-7539 GCA_036389715.1 Pyrinomonadaceae bacterium
ATAGTGCGACCGATGAAGCGAACCTGCGACGGTACGCGAACAGTGAAGCTGACCTGCACGTCGTTGTGCTTGAACTCCATCAGGCCGATGCTGCGCGGCGGCTGGTCGCCCGGCTGCACTTCGTCGCCGGGACGACACTCATGCGCCCTGTTCGGGTCGGCGCTCGGATAGGAGGCGCAGATAGTAACGCCGCCCTCATGTTCCAGCACCTTGAGCTGGACCTGGCTCGCGTTGCCGCCTGAAGAGCTTTTGACGGCGATGACCTCGACCTCGTCGCCCGTCGCCGCTTCGGCCCGGATGTTGCCGTTGACGCCCTTGATTTCAATCGCGCGCCCGCGGTCAAGGCGTCCACGCCAGTGAAAATCGCCCGCCGTCGGCCTGCCCTGGCCGGAGGCGAAAGCCGGGCCATCGCCTCCCTCTGCTCCTTCTAAAGTGTGTCCTTGTGTTGACATAATGGTTACCATCAGCACTGCCAGCAGTGCTCCGAAGAAAGTTGTCCTCATTGATTAAAACCTCCCGCAGGCTGCGAATGCGCTCGGTTCGAGTTTGTTCAGCGAGATATTCCCGCCGAATGAATCGAGCCTGATTTGCGCCTGCCCGTTGCCGTATTGGCCGCTCAGACGATGAACCGTCTGCGACTTTTCCTGCTCCTGCGTGAGCGGGAAATCGCTCCTGACCTCTCCTCTGTAGGACCAGAGATTTGCGCTGAAGCCGGGCGCATCGGCCGGAACGGCCACGCGCAGTTCGCCGTCCATGGTCTTCAAACGATAATGACTGTTGGCCCTGACGGCGCTGGTTAAATCAATACTGCCGCCCGTCGTCTCCGCCTCGACATCGCCGCCGATATTGGAGAGCGTGATCGGGCCGCTGGTGTTGCTCGCCTCGACGCGCCCGCCGATGCAACTGGCGCTCAGAGCGCCGATGAGCGCGAAGAGATGAACGTCACCCCCGGCGTTATTGACTGTAATGCTGCCGCGAGTGACGGCCACGTTGACGCTCTTTCCGACATTCTCGACCCTGACATCGCCGTTCTCATTGCGAATGTTCAGGGCCCCGTCAACGCCCGAGACCTCGACTGTGCCCGCCTCGACGCTGATTGATTCTATTTCCACACCGCGCGGAACTTTGACGGTCAGGTTGATCTTCGCGCCGCGCGGTTGGCCGCCGAAGCCCGGCGTAATGACACGCTCGAAACGGTCCGGCTCGCGCTTCACGCTCTGGGTTTCCGGCTCGGGAGCGATGCGCCAGAGACCGCGGCGCGCAGGGTCGGAAACGGCTTTGACCTGGACGACTTCGCCGCCGGATTCCCTCGCCGCGGTGGTTTCAATCGTATCCCTGTCCCAGCCCGTGATGATGACGCGCCCGGAACGATTGCTGATGGCTATCCGCTCTCCCTGTGCCGGTTTAAGAACGGTTTCAGTGGATTGAAGGCCCTGTCCGGGGCGCGCTTCGATTCTCATATTTTGATGCCGCCCATGATTTTCATCCCGGCCCCCGACCGCGAAATTTTCCGGCGCGGCGTAGCCAGCCCAGCCGCCAGCGGCCATTAAGATCAAGAAAGTTTTGAAGATTCTTCGTTTCATTTCACTCTCTGTGAGCGAGCCATACGGATGCTCGACGCTCTCTCAGTTGCCGCCGACAGCTTTATAGTCGGCCAGTCCCCTGAGCAGTTCGACCTTCTTTCCGTAGGCGCTCATCATGTATTGCACGGCCACCAGATCGCCGGGCTGCTCCCTGACGGCGCGGCGCGTAGTGTCAATCGCGCGGTCAATCACGCTGAGGGCCTCGTCATAGGAGGTTAGGGATTCAGCGCCGACGAGCGAGCGCCGTGCTCCCGCATCGCGTGAGAGCAGGCTGATGGTCTCAAGATACCTTTGCTCGATTTCCCGCACCGCCTTCTCCCGAAGCGGCCGCATCTCTGCGACGAGAGGCCGCGTCCTCTCCATCCCGTCCATCCGGCCCCCGGCGGCCCTGTTTGTCGCGGGCACGCGCCGCCCGGCCTTCTTTCTCAGGTCGCTCGCGGCGACGGGAAGCAACCCGTGCCTGGCGACTGTCTCAGGGGCTTTCGCCGCGCTCTCTTCGGCGACACCTGTTTGAAGCAAGCCGTCGCGCCGCGCGGGGGGAGACGACCGCTCGAAAGAGTTTTTGGCCTCAAGGGTTTGCTGAGACGGTTGGCCGTTGGGCGCATTGATAAAGAGCCTGACGGCGACCCCCGCGCCGAGCGCCAGCAGCAACGCCGCCGCCCCCGTCGCCCAGCTCAAGGAGAAGAGTTTCAACGCGGCGGCCCAACGCTCGCGCAGCCTCTGCGGCCCTATCACGCGAGCTTCCACGCCAGCTTTCTCCCGCCCGAGCTTCTCATGTACAGCCGCCCAGAGTTCCGGCCTGACTCGAACGACGCGCTGGTTGCTGAGCAGAAATTCCTGCGCCGCAGCCAGCTCCTCGTACTCCCCGGCGCAACCGCCACAGGTCAGCACGTGTGCGCGCGCGCGGCGGGCGTCATGGCTTTCCAGCTCGCCGTCCAGATACTCCTCCATGACTTTTAAGAACTCGCGGCAATTCACTGAACACTCTCCAGGAAAGGGTGCATCCGGCGTTGCACTTCAACCCGCGCGCGATGAAGCACCGTCTTGACATTCGGTATCGAAAACCCTGTGATCTCCGCGATCTCTTCGTAACTTCGCTGCTGAAAGACCTTGAGCGTAAAGACCAGCCTTTGGTCTTCCGTCAGCTTTTCCAGAATCCCGGTGACGAGCTGTTCCAACTCCTTGCCCAGCAACTGGCCGTCGAGCGAGGGTTGCTCATCGCGCGTCTCGCCGACGAGCGGGTCGTCAATCGGCACACGGCGGTGCTCTTTCTGCCGCGCCGGATAGGATTCGCGCACCACATTGTGCGCGATGCCGAACAACCAGCTCGACAGCTTCGACGCATCCCGCAGCCTCTCCATGTTCCTGTAAGCGCGGATGAAGGTCTCCTGCGCCAGTTCTTCGGCCAGCTCATAGCTGCCGACCAGGTGAAAAACGAAGCTGACGATCCGCTGCGCATAACGCTCGAAGATGAGGCGAAAGGCTTCATCATCACCCTGGCAAACACGCCTGACGATTTCGGCGGAGTTATTCATGAGCGCCCCGGAATGATTTTTCGTCCGGTCTCTCATCCCTGCCCCAGCGATTGCCAGCTCTCCCGTCATCTATCAGGTAAGTGGAGAGAGGGCGACAAAATGTTTCATTGTTTTTCCGCGTGAGACGGAAAAAGGTGTCTGCAACTGCCCGGCGAAACCCGCGCGTTGGAGAAGGCAAACGTCAGGCGCTGTGCGTCCTGTCAGGCGCTGTGCGTCTTGAAGGCAAACTCCATGATGCTCTTATCAATGCACTCTTTGAGCTTACCGGCGAGCATTTCGCTGTTATCTTTCGTGGCGATGATTTCGTGATAGCCCGAGACCAGGCGTAAATCAACGGGCTCGGCCGAGACCTTGTCCCAGCCGAGCGTCTGATTCGTCATGTCCATCTCCACTCGATCCAGGTGGTCTCTCATCTCCGCATCGCGTTCGCTGGCGCGAAAGAGCGTGATGCGCCCCGGAAAGACCTTCGGCACGTACTTGACAGTGTTGTTAATCCTAGTGCGGAAGCCCTTGATGAAATTGAGCAGCCAGTCGTGCCCCAGGTCGGCGGGCGCGAGGTCAACTGCCTTCAGTTGATTCAGGAGATAATCGAGTTTTTCGTCCGCTTCGAGACCGTCGAAATCGCTGGCCGTGACGGGCAGCTCGACCCCGTTCTGGCGTGCCCGCTCGCGCACCAGCCCGAGCAGCAGAATGGCATCATCCAGGCGCGCCACCTTGGCTATGGTCTCCGGCGCGGGCGTATCCAGCATGACGAGCAGCGGCACTTCATAGCCACGCTTGGTCAACTGCTGCGCCATCTCGAAGGCGACGATTCCGCCGTAAGACAACCCACCCAGCAGGAAAGGCCCTTCGGGCGAGACGAAACGAATGGTTTCGATATACTCGCTGGCCATCTCTTCGAGCGAAGCATAGTCGCCGAACTGCCCCACCTCGGCCAGGCCCATCGAGTGAATCCCGTAGAAAGGGTAATCGGGAGCCATGTGCCGCGCCAGGTAAACCATGCTGAAGGCATCGCCGCCAATCGGGTGCATGCAGAAGAAGGGCGGCTTCGTCCCTTTGGGCTGAAGCGGGACAAGGATGTTGGGCCATGAGAGTTCGGAGCGACGCGCCTGCTCGACGCTTTCCGCGAGCCCCGCGACCGTCGGCTTCTCAAAGAGACTATTGAGATGCAGGTCTTCGAGATCGAAGGTCGCGCGCAGCCGGAAGATCAGTTGAATACCAGCCAGTGAATGCCCGCCAAGCTCGAAGAAATCGTCGTTGACGCCGACCCGCTCGACCCCCAGAAGGTCCGACCAGAGGTCCGCGATCAGGCGCTCGTCCGCGTTGCGCGGAGCGACGTAGGGCGTTTGCAGATTCCGTCTCCCGCTCTCCAAAGAGGTTTCAGCACTTGCCGTAACCTCTTGCGGGAGCTTGACTTCGGCGGCCTCGCTGATTCTCGCACGGAGGTCGGTCGGAGAGGCGACGAACTGTGCCGGAGCGTTCGACGCCAGAACGCGCCCGAGCACTTCCGCGGCCTCGTTCGGCTTGATGAGAGTCCGTGATGAATTTGCAGCGCCGTCCACTGCCCCGGCGGATGATGGCTGCCCGCCGTCCCAGCTGAGCCTGGTCCACGCGAAGCCCTTGCGGGCGGAGCATGCCTCCGCCAGCGCATCCATGAAGTGATTGACGGCCGCATGAACGGTCTTGCCCGCGCCGCCGAGCACGGACGAGAGGCCCGAGAGCAGCAGGCAGAAATCCAGCTTCCTATGCTGCAAGACCTTTTCGAGCAGCAGCAGGCCGTATGCTCTCTGCAAATGTCTGCGGCATTCATTCAAGCCGACTTCGCGCAGGGGGCTGCCGCCCGGCACTTCCATGTCTGCCGCCGTGTAGACGACGCCGTGTATCTCTCCGAATCGCGCGAGGGCTTGATCGAGAGCAGCTTGCAGCTTCTCTTCGTCCGTCGTATCCGTGCCCAGGAGCATCACTTCGGCTCCCATAGCTTCGAGGCTTTGGACCCTCTTCAGTCTCCGGCTCAGGGCATCATCCTCGCCGTACTGGTCCAGCCAGCCTTCCCATTGCTCCCTCGGCGGAACATTGGCACGCGTCAGGATAACGAGCCTCGCTTTGACCGTCCCGGCAATGCCCGCGGCGATTTCCAGCGCGGCATCCTCTGCCGCCCCCGTGACCAGATAGACGCCGCCGTCCCTCAGGCCGAGAGCACTATCTGTCGGGCGTTCGAGCCGCACGGCCTCGAAGTCGCGCACCCAACGGTGCTGCCCTCTGTAAGCCACCAGCTTGTCGGACGTTTCGCCGGAAAGCTCCGCGATGAGCTTAACAACCAGTCCTTTTTCTTCAACCGATTTCGGCTTTGGCGTGATGATGTCGATGTTGCGGCAAGTTACCAGCGGATGCTCCTGCGAGAGCACCTGCGCGGGTCCGAGAACCGTGGCCTTTTCAGGTTGGAGCGGTTCGTCGCCCGTCACGCTCAGCATATTATTGGTGACGATTCCGATGCGCAGCTCCCTGTTGAGCCCCTGCTCGCCGAGCGCCTGCGCCAGGAACAGCAGGCTGTATAAGCCCCTCTCCTGAGACTGCTCCAGAGATTTGATGTCGGCCGAGCGCGGACGCTGCGCGACGCCCCAGAGGTGCAGGAGCTTCTCCGGTATCCGGTTCGTCGCCTTCAAATCTTTGAGCAGCGCCGCGTAGTCGTCCTGGTCCTGCGGGTTTATTTCGATCTCGTGCTCGCTCAAACGTCTGAACTTCTTACCCGCCAGCACGCTGACGACCTCATGCCCATCACTTGTCAGAGAGGCCGCAAGCTCCGCGCCGATTCCGCTCTTTCCTCTGAAGATCAACCACCTGGACCTCTCTTTATTTCCGTTCTGCGCGCCGGTTTCCGCGCTCGCCCAGGACTGCTTCCAGAAGGGTCTATAGAACCAGTCGGCGATGTCGCTTCTCCTGCCTTTCGCTGTCTGGGGCGCGCCCTCGCCCGGGCCCGCCTTCCTGGGCTCGACCCAACATCTGATCGGCTCGAACGGGTAGGTCGGCAAAGGGATGCGGCGACGGCGCTCGCCCGCGTGCAGGCTGGGCCAGTCAATCTCCGTGCCCGCGGTCCAGAGCCGTGCGACGGCAAGCAGCATGGCTTCGACGCTCGAAGAGTGTTCGTTTTCTCGCCCGAGAGTCGGGACGACGAGCTGTTGCGCGGATGCCTTGACGGGCTCGGACTGGCGCGCCAGCCCGCTCAGCGCCTGCCCCGGCCCGACCTCCAGCAGGGTTCGCTCGCCGCTCTTCAACAACTCTTCGAGACCGTCGCCGAAGCGCACGGCCGCTCGCAATTGACGCCCCCAATAAGCCGCATCTGTTGCATCCGTTGCGGTTATCCACCGTCCCGTAACATTCGAGATGTACGGAATTTGCGGCGCATGCAGCCTGATTTTCCTCACCTCTTCCGTCAAGGCCCCGACCACCGGGTCCATCATCCGCGAATGAAACGCGTGCGAGGTAGCCAGCCTTTGATGCCAGACCCCGTCCGCATTTAAAGACCGGGCCAGAGCCTCTATCGCCTCTGCCGGGCCGGAAACCACGCACACGTGCGGGCCGTTAATCGCCGCTATCGTCAGCTCGTCGCCGAGGCGCGGCTCGACGTCAGATTCCTTTAGACCGACGGCCAGCATCGCTCCGGCGGGTTGCTCCTGCATCAGTCGCCCGCGAACTGCGACGAGCGAGAGCGCGTCTTCCAGGCTCATCACTCCCGCCAGGCACGCGGCCACATACTCGCCGATGCTGTGTCCGATCATCGCTGCGGGTTGAATGCCCCAGCTCTTCAAGAGCTTTGCCAGCGCATACTCGATGACGAAGAGCGCGGGCTGCGTCAATGCCGTCTGCTGTAGCCGCTCGCGCGCCTTCTCTTCCTCCGCGGGCTGCGGATAGAGCACGGCCCGCAGGTCCAGTCCCAGGTGTGGCCTGAGGATTTCCGCGCAACGGTCAACTTCGAGACGAAACTTCTCCTCCGTTTCATAAAGCTCAAGGCCCATGTTCAACTGCTGTGCGCCCTGACCGGGAAACATGAAGACGACCGGGCGCTCTCCCGAAACGGCAGTCATGCCCCTGACCGCAGCGCGGCTCTCATCAGGGGCATCGAGAGCGGAGATGGCATCTTCAACACTGCGACAAACCACTGCCCTTCTCCATCCGAACCCTCTGCGCCCCACCTGCAACGTCCATCCCACATCCTCTATCCTGACCTCTTCTCTCTCTCTCTTTAACTGCTCGCTCAATCTCCTCCCGCTCTCCTCCATTGCTCGCTCCGTCTTCCCTGATATCACCAGCACCTGCCATTCTCTCTCGCTCCTGCTCTCTTCCATCGCCGGTGCTTCTTCCACTATCACGTGCGCATTGGTTCCCCCGATGCCGAACGAGCTGACGCCTGCTCTTCTGGGTGT
>DASVWH010000072.1:0-3007 GCA_036389715.1 Pyrinomonadaceae bacterium
TGGACCTCTTTCCGGGCACGAAGCTCGGCATCGGCCCGGCCCTGCTAGACGACCCGCGCTACGGCTTCTTCTATGACCTGATCGCGCCGCGCCAGTTGACCGATGACGATCTGCCGGTCATCGAAAAAAGGATGCGCGAGATAGCGAAGCGCAACCTCTCCTATCGCCGCGAAGAGATTGAGAAGGCCGAAGCCCTGCGCATCTTCGCCGAGCGCGACGAGCCTTTGAAGTGCCAGTTGATTGCCGACAAGGGCGGCGAGACGGTCAGCGTTTACTACATCGAGAATTCGCCGTTCATAGATTTTTGCCTCGGCCCGCACGTCCCGAACACGAACAAGCTCAGGGCCTTCAAGCTGCTCTCGCTATCGGGCGCCTACTGGATGGGCGACGCCGCGCAGCAGCAGATGCAGCGCATCTACGGGACCGCCTTCTCGACGCAGGAGGAGCTTGACGCCTGGGTCCGGCAGCGCCAGGAAGCCGAAAAGCGCGATCATCGTCGTCTCGGGCGAGAGCTTGACCTTTTCTCGATTCAGGAGCAGTACGGGCAGGGGCTTATCTTCTGGCATCCGAAGGGCGCGATCATCCGCAAGCAGATGGAGGATTACCTCTACGAGGAACTCGTCCGGCGCAACTACAGTTTCGTCTACACGCCGCACATCGCCAAGCGCGAGCTCTGGCAGATTAGCGGCCATGACCAGAACTACGGCGACTCGATGTTTGCGCCGACGAAACTCGAAGAGACGGAGTTTCGGCTGAAGCCCATGAACTGCCCGTTCCACATCGGCATCTACAAATCGCAGCAGCGTTCCTACCGCGACCTGCCGCAGCGATATGCCGAGATGGGGACGGTCTACCGCGCGGAATTATCCGGGACGCTGCACGGGCTGATGCGCGTGCGCGGCTTCACTGTTGACGACGCGCATCTCTTCTGCACGCCCGAACAGGTGCGCCGCGAGATCAGCGATTGCGTGGATTTCGTCCGCCAGGTCTTTCGCACTTTCGGCTTCGAGCGTGTCAAGTTCGAGCTTTCCGTCAAGGGCAGCGATACGAGCAAGAATTATCTCGGCGAGGAAGAGGACTGGCTCAAGGCCGAGCGCGCGCTGGCCGAATCCCTGGACGAGCGCGGCGTCTCGTACGAGCGCGTCGAGGGTGAAGCGGCCTTCTACGGGCCGAAGATTGACCTGAAGATCGAAGACGCCATCGGCCGTCTCTGGCAGCTCGGCACGGTGCAGTGGGACTTTAACCTGCCGGAGCGCTTCGAGCTGGAATACATCGGCGAAGATAACAGGCCGCATCGTCCGGTGATGGTCCACCGCGCTCTGTTTGGCTCAATCGAGCGCTTTTTCGGCATCCTGATCGAGCAGTACGCGGGCGCTTTTCCGCTCTGGCTCGCCCCCGTGCAGGCGACGGTGCTGCCGATTACGGACAGGATTAACGAGTACGCCGAGACGGTCGCGCAGGAGCTGCGCGCGGCGGGCCTGCGGGTTGAAGCGAATCTCCGCAGCGAGAAGATCGGCGCGAAGATACGCGACGCACAGCTACAGAAGATTCCCTTCATGCTCGTGCTTGGCGACCGCGAGATGGAAGAGGGCAGGGTCGCCGTCCGCGAACGCAGTCGCGGCGACATCGGCGCAATGACGCTCAATGAATTTAGAGAGATGGCGCGCGGGCTCGTCGCAGCGCGCGCTTTAACTAACGATAGTCCGAAGCCGGGGGTCTAGAGTCCGCGAGTCGGAAGCGATGTTTCCGGCTTTGAGACTTTGAGACTTCGCGCACCGGACTCCAACTCTGGAGGTGCAGCAATAGCTACAGGCTTTCGAGGTCGCGGGCAGCGTCCTGATAATCGTCGCGCTCCCGCCGTGCGAATCAACGAAAGAATCCGCGTGCCGGAAGTGCGCGTGATCGGCGACGACGGCGAGCAGCTCGGCGTCCTGGACGTGCGCGATGCCCTGCGCAGAGCGCGTGAGCTGGGGCTGGACCTGGTCGAGGTCGCGCCCAACGCCGAGCCGCCCGTCTGTCGAATCATTGATTTCGGCAAGTTCCAGTACGAGGCCAAGAAGAAGGCGAACGAGGCCAAGAAGAAGCAGGTCGTCATCACCGTCAAGGAGGTCAAGTTTCGCCCCGGCACGGACGATCACGACTACGACTATCGCATGAAGCACGCGCGCCAGTGGTTGCAGGAGGGCGACAAGGTGAAGGCGACGATCTGGTTTCGCGGGCGCGAGATGACGCACCGCGAACTCGGCGCACGCATCCTGGAGCGGCTCGAAAAAGACCTCCTCGATGTCGGCGAAGTGGAGGCCAGGCCCCGCATGGAAGGCAACCAGATGTTCATTATCCTCGGCCCGAAACGGCACAAGAGCGCGGCCAAAGCTGAACAGCCGGTGCAGGAAAACAGACCGGCGCCGGAAACCAAGCAGGAATCGTAATCTGAAGATTCGCCGTTTTTCGGGCCGCGACTGCGGGCGGGCAAGCAATCTCCGCCGCGGTCGAATCCCGGCAGGCGAACCATTTTTTAAGGGAAGGTAATCATGCCAAAACTGAAAACACATAAGGGAGCGGCCAAGCGTTTTCGTCTGACCGCGACCGGCAAAATCAAACGCGGGCATTCCCATGCGCGCCATATTCTGACCAAGAAGACCAACAAGCGAAAGCGCCTGCTCGACATAGACACGCTCGTCTCCGAAGGAGATCAGAAGCGCGTCGAGGCGATGCTTCCCTACGGGCGGAGCTAAGGAATTGATTTATTGCCTCATTCGTTCATCGCTGCCATGACTGGATGAATAGAGTGGGTCACTCGTGAGGAGGGATGAGTTATGCCTAGAGCAAAACGTGGAAATAAGCGCCTCGAAAAGCGCAAGAAGATTCTCAAATTAGCCAAAGGATATCGTGGCACTAAATCCAAGCTTTACCGCTCGGCCAAAGAGTCTGTCGAGCGCGGTCTGAACTTCGCTTACACCGGGCGCAAGCTCAAGAAACGCGATTTTCGCAGCCTTTGGATAGTCCG
>DASVWH010000073.1:0-10026 GCA_036389715.1 Pyrinomonadaceae bacterium
CGTCCTGCGCCGCGGCCTCAAAGAGCGCTCGATACCACTGGACCTCGGAAAATCCGTTGTAACCTTCCGGCCCCATCCCGAACTCGCCGATGACGAGCGGCTTATTGAGCGAGAGTGCCGCTGCCGCGCGGTTGTCTATGAATTCACGCAGCGCCTGCGGCGAGTCAACGAAGCTGTCCAGATCATCGCGCGGGTAGTTGTGTACGTCGCAGTAATCAATGGTCCCCAGGCTGTGCTCGGCCAGCCATTCGCGCCGCTCCCAGGACGAACGATAACCCCAAGTGCCGGGCGTGACCAAGTGGTCCGGGTCGAGCGATTTGATGAAGGCGCTCATCTCCGCGACCCAGGCGCGGCGCTCTGCCCAGCGGCCCGTAGGGGCCTGCGCCTCGTTCATTAACTCGTAGCCCATGATGGCCGGATCGTCGCGGTAGAGGAGGCCCGTCACGGTGTTGCGGCGGGTGACGACCTTTTCGATGTGCTCGCGGTAGAGACGGCGCGTCACTTCGTTAGTATAGAAGAGCATCGCGCGGTCCATGTTGATGCCGAAGGGGCGGGCGTCGTCGGCAGCGTCCGTGATGCCTGCCCAGTAGAGATACTGCGTCACGCCGCCCGTGTCGCGCCACCAGTTGGTCAGGCACAGCTGCACGCGCAGGTTGAGACGCGCGGCTTCGGCGATGACACGATCGAGATGGACGAACTCGTCTTCGTTCCACTGTCCGGGCGCGGGGCGGAATCTGTGCTTGCGCGGCCAGTCGTCGCGGTCGCTGCCGACAGCGCCGATGCCGTCCTCTCCGCCTTCGCCGAAGGCCCAGACGCGGACGACCCGCACGCCCTGCTGCGCCGCTTCGCGCAGCGTCTCCGGCATCCGCTCGCGGTCCTCTTCCCTGTACATGACGGAAACATTCGCGCCTGCGAAGCGGAAGGGGCGTCCGTCCAACTGGAACTGCGCGCCGCTCGCAGAGACGAATCCAGGCCGCGCTTTTCCCTCGGGCCGCCGCTCTGCCGCAAGGAGTATGGCCGCGCCTGCAACTATTGCCAACGCGGCCAGAAAGATCAATTTCTTACTCATGTAAAACTTTCAAGAGAGGGGCTCACGCTCGGCCCCTGTCTGCGCCCGGAGCTAGCGCGGGTCGGTCAGGCGGACGAAGCCCATGATGGCGCAGACGGCCCCGGCGACGATGAAGAGATTGAAGAAAGCCCCGACGGTGAGCACCATGTCGGCGTTGCTGAGCATGGCGAAGGCCAGTAAGACCCATTGCAGGTGATAAATGACGAGACAGACGGCCGCGAGCGCGAACCAGCGGGTCGAGGCCCCGAAGGCCCGCGCCCGCGCAAAGCCCAGGACCGCCGCCACCAGCCAGCCGAGCCCGCCCAGCGCCAGCAGGCCGATCAAAACCCAGCTGAAATAGCCCGGCGCGTTATAGCGCGTCTCCATCTGCGCGAACAGTAAAACCGAAGCAGCCAACATTAAATAATCACTCCTCTGGCAGGATTCCTCTGGAATCACCGTTTCAAAAACAAATTAAAGCGCCGTTTGCGAAGTGGCAGGCTACTGCGGCAACGCAAACGGCGTCAAGCTGCGGTCAACGGCAGACTCACGACACCAGACCACGCCCTCGCGCCCGTCGCCCCCTTTGAGCGGAAAGAGCGCCAGTTCGAGAAAGCGACACGACAACCCCTGTAAAGAAGCGTGCGGCTGATCGCTTACTGCGTGATGTGAATCTCTTCTTCTTTGTTGACGCGACGCACGAAGTAGATCAACGCGCAAATGAACGCGATGGCCGTGGCTCCGATGGCAAGCCACAAATGCTTCGGGTCTCCCTCGGCTCCGGGATGGGCCTTGTACTTATAAAAGAACTCGTAGATGGCGAACCCGGTCGCTGCCAGGCCGACCACCCAGGTTAGAATGTCTATGCCCTTCATCTTGAACCTCCGGCGTTCGTTAGAGTTGTAAATATAATGGCTCGGAAAGAGAACCGTCGCCGTTAACGCCTATTGTAAAGCTCAGAAGAGAACCGTCGGGCCGACCGCCACGCTGCTCTCCAGCCGACGGTCTTAATTTATTATGGGGCTCATGTTACTGCCACCCTGCGCAAGAAGCAAGCCCCTTTGGAAGAATGAGCTGCGAAGGATCAGGCGGCTCGGCTCAAGGCTCATGCAGGCGCAGCCGCTCAGCGGCAAAGACCCGGCGCTTTCGTCCCGCACAGGTTCAGAGGATCAGCCGTTTGTCGCCCGCGCGGCGGGTGATGCGCTGGCGGTCCAGGTATTCGAGCAGCGGGATGGCGTACTTGCGCGAGACGCCCGCCAGCTCTTTGAAGGCCGCGACATCAATCAGGCGCTCGGGCCCGTGCGCCGCGGCATAGTCGCCGAGCTTGCTGACGAGCAGGTCCAGCGCCTGGCGATGAAAGAAGAGGTCGCCGCCGACCGAGACCAGCGTGCGGGCGTCTACCAGCAACTGTAGAATCTTGCGCGCATGCTCGCGCGAGGTCTTGATTCCGGCGCGTGCAATCGCTTCGTCGAGCGTCGGGGCTTCGAGCGCGGCTTCACTGTAAGCCCGCTCAAGCTGCTCCTGCACGGCGGCGTCGGCCGCCGAGAGCGAGAGGCTGTGTCCGGCGGCGCGCACCATCTCCTTTTCCGCAACGAGCGCGCCGTCGCTTTCGAGACGCGCGAGGACGCAACGAAAGAGTTCCGGCGCGAGGTGTGCGAAAAGGCGTTCGCGCAGGGTCTCGCGCGGGAGGCCGCGTGCCAGCGGCTCGCGCGCGTGATGCGCGGCGACTTCTTCCAGGACCGCCCGCGACAACTGCTCGAAACCGGAGCGCGCGACGTAAACGCCGTCGGCATCAATCACCGCGCCGCTCTCTCTGGCACGTCTCGCAGCGGCGTCCAGGACATCATCCGTCCAGCCCGTGCGCGCCGCCAGCTCCGCGCGCCGCAGCCCGCGCTCGCCCGCCGCCTCGACGAAGAGCGCAAGCTCCGTCGCCTCGTCGGCCGTTACCAGGCGGGCCAGGCGTGCGCGGGCCGCCGCCGCTTCGCGCCCGCGATGCTTGGCCGCCAAGCCGTCCAGCACCAGCCCGCCCGCCACCGTCCTCGAAGGTGAATACGAGCGGATGATGAAATGCTCTCCGGGCAGCGCGACGACGGGCGATTCCAGCCGCAGCTGCACGAAGCCGCTCTCGCCCGCAGCGATTTCGCCCGTCTCCTCCAGCACGCGCAGGCGGGCCAGGGCCTCGGCCGTGCCAAGATGGACCCGCACGCGGGCGCGTGACCGCAAGGGGCGCGCCGCGCTCTCAAGTACGTCAACGCGGGCATCAATAATCTGCGTCGGGCGCAGCCTGCCGGGCGGCGCGAGCACCATCCCGCGCTCAATGGCCGCCGCTTCGATGCTGCCCAGGTTGACGGCGGTTCTCTGGCCGCCGCTCGCCCGCGCGACCTGCGAGCCGTGAACCTGAAGCCCGCGCACGCGGACACGCGCCCCCACCGGCAACAGCTCCAGCTCGTCGCCTTCCGCTATCTCACCGGCGACGAGCGTGCCGGTCACGACCGCGCCGAAGCCGCGCATCGTGAACGCACGATCAACGGGCAGGCGCGCGACCCGCCCGCCCGCGCGCGGAGGGAGACGCAGCGCCGCTGCGACGAGCGCAGCCTTTAATTCTTCGAGCCCTGACCCGGTGCGCGCGCTCGTCGCGAGGATGGGCGCGCCTTCAAGGAACGACCCGGCGACCAGCTCTTCGGCCTCGGCGCGCACCAGCTCCAGCAGCTCTTCTTCCACCGCATCCGTCTTGGTCAGGACGACTAGGCCGGAGGAGACGCCGAGCAGGCAGCAGATGTCGAAATGCTCGCGCGTCTGCGGCATCACGCCCTCGTCTGCGGCGATGACGAGCACCACCAGGTCAATGCCGTGAGCCCCGGCGAGCATGTTCTTGACGAAGCGTTCGTGGCCCGGCACGTCTATGAAGCCGATGCGGGTTTCGCCCAGGGCCAGCTCGGCGAATCCGAGGTCGATCGTAATGCCGCGCCGCTTCTCTTCGGGCAGGCGATCAGCATCCACGCCCGTCAAGGCGCGCACCAGCGCCGTCTTGCCGTGGTCTATGTGTCCGGCCGTGCCGACGATGAGGGATTTCATAAGTTCCGCAGCTCAGGGTTTAGGGTTCGGAGTCAAGAGCCGGTTTCAACTGGAAACCCTGAGCGCCGCACCCGAAACTATTTGACTATCTCGAAATCTATCCACTGCGTCGCCATCCGGTACTTATCCTTGGCGAAAGGGTCCGTCACGATGACCTGCAAGACATATTCGCCGGGCGTCATGTCCGTGCCGAGTTGCAGGGCTCCGCCGGCCGCGATTCGTTTAAAGTCGGACTGAGCGCCGGGGTCGAGCGGCTGCACCCGTCCCGTAAAGAGCGGCTTGCCGTCGCGGAAAATCCGCATCTGTGTCTGTACCTGCGGGCGTCCCGAATCCCTCGCCGGTTGCGCGTTGTAGATCAGGTAGTCATATTGCAGGACCATCCCGCGCCGGAACTTTCGCACGGCTGGGCCTGCCTGCGGGTCCTTGTCGGCAATCTCTTCTTCACCTCTCCCGGCCTGAGCGCCCGCCGCCAGGGCCGCGCCCGCCGTGTCCGTCTCCGTCGCCTTGCGATTGGCCGCGGGGTTGCTGCCGTTGACGACGATGCCCGAGAGCGCCAGGCGATTCTTCCCCACGTCAGGGACTTCGATGAACTGGCTGGCCGAGCCGACGTGCTCCGAAGCTATATCGCGCAGGGCGGCGCGCAGTTGATAGGCTCCGGGCTTTTTGATCGGGACCGTGACCGTGAAGACGAACCCGTTTTGCAGAGCCCGCTTGTAAGTCTCGCCGCGCACGCGCACCGTCTGGACGCGGTCAACGTGGTCAACGATCGTCCCGTTATCCCCGAAGGTCACGGCAAAGACATCGAAGACGGCCTTGTGCCAGCCGTCGGGCTCGTCCGTGAAGGTCAGGTCGCGCGCGTCTATGTGCAGGAGCGAACGGACGAAAGGGCCCGTCTTCGGGTCAGTGCCGAAGAGGGAGGTGAGGCGCAGATGCACGCCGCCCGAAGCGAAAGGCGAAGTCAGCGCGCCGATTAACTGCGAGGCGCGCGTCTTGGGCTGCGGGTCGGCTTCCTCATTCGAGATGCCGTAAAATCCGGTCCGCGAACGCACGCGCAGGCCCGGACGCTTGACCTTGATTAAGATTCGATGAAACTTCCGGCGGCCCGTCACCTTATCGAAAGTCGACTCGTCCGGGCGATAGCCGATCAGGTAGTAGCCCTTCTGATCTTCGAGCACGCTCCTGATGCCTGTGCTGAGGTCATTACTGTTGCGGATGAAGAAGCCGCCGGTCTGTTGCGACAGGTAGTTTAAGCCGTTCTGCGATTCAAAGAAGTCGTCGCGGCGTTCTTGCAGCGCGGCGTCAACCTGTTGTGCGCTCATGCCGGAGGTATCGTCGGCCGCGTTGAGCCCGAACGTCGGCAGTCCGCGCGCATCCATCGAGTAGATGACGACCGAAGCGCGGTTCGCCTGGTCGGTCAAACGGCGCAGGGCGTCCAGGATGCGCGTGCTGCGCGAGGCATCTCCTTTAATGAAGACGGGGATTCCGTCGGACATCAGCAGGATAGACTTGCGCCCGGGCAGCTCTCGCATCCCGCGGACGACGTAATTGAGCGCGCCGAGCGTGCCGACCGAGAAAATCTCTTCGCGAAACTGGTCCGGGTCAGTGCCCTTGATGATTCCCGGCTGATCCTCTTCGAGACCCATGCCGTCCTGTGCGGACGGGTCGCGCCCCGTCATGGGCGGGAAGGCGGCGACGCTGCTGCGCCCCTGGAAACTCCACTTGACACGCTCGATGGCGGCATAGAGTTGTCGTTTGTCGGAAGTGAACTGCTGCAACGCGCCCATCCCGCCGCCCGTGCGAATGATGGCCACGAGGTCGCCCGGCTGCATCTGCTGGTCAACGAACTTCTTCAAGGCTTCCCTGACGAAATGCGTGCTTTCAAATGAAAGGCCGAGGTCGTCAACGACGAGCGCGACGGTGCGTTGAATCTGCTCCGGGCGCAGCCGCGAGGGCGGAACCGGCGGCACGTTTCTCTCAACGGGCCGAGCGGCGGCGGCGGCCGTCTCGCGCGCCGGCGGGGCCGGGCTCTCCGTCGAAACCAGCGAAAAGTTCGTGATGGTCTGCAATCGCCCGTCTTCGTAGATTTCCAGCTCTTCGGGCCGCAGATCGGTGACCAGCCTCCCGGCCTTGTCCGTGATGACGGCATCCACCTGCACGAGATTGGTACTGATGCGCACGACATCATCGTCGTTTTGAGCCTGCTGCTGCTGCGGCGTTGAAACGGGCGCGGTGGGCGGCTGCGGCTTCGGAGTTTGCCCCGCGCCTTGGACAAAGAGCGCGAGAATGAGGACGAAAGCGAGCGGGGACTGTTTCTTCATAATGCTTCTCCGTCTAAAGTAGGTCTGTCATGGCCATTCTTTCCGCGTCGGCTCTCTTTGCGGGGCGAAGAATCAGGATGTGGATTCGCCGCCCGCGGCCAGCTTATCCCTGCTGGATTTCTCATACTTAATATGCGATGCTCTGGCACATCTCGACAACAAACGAAACGGAGTAATTATGCCAGAGCAAGCAAAAAAGGGCGATACGGTGCAGGTTCATTACACGGGGCGGCTCGAAGGCGGCCAGGTTTTCGATTCCTCCGAAGGGGGCGAGCCGCTGGAGTTCGAGGTCGGCAGCGGCGACGTTATTCAGGGCTTCGACGACGGCGTGCGCGGGATGGACGTTGGCGACAAGAGGACCATCGAGATTGAGGCCGAAGAGGCTTACGGAGAGCGCAACGAGATGCTGGTCCAGAAGGTCTCGCGCGACAGCATCGGGCTCGATACGGACCCGCAGCCGGGCATGAACCTAATCATGCAATTACCCGACGGCAACGAGATTCCCATCACCATCACGGAAGTCACGGAAGACTCCATCACGCTCGACGCCAATCACCCGCTGGCCGGAAGCAAACTCATCTTCGACATCGAGCTGGTCAAGATAAGGCAGCCATAAGAAGTCTGCCGAGCCGACATCGAGAGGGGCCGCGGCGTCCCGGTGAAGCGTCGCTCGCCGAGGCTCTTTAAGCCTTTGAGAACGGGCCTGCGGGCCTGCGGCTGCTACCCTTTGCCGTCCTTCGAGAGGCGCTCGACCACGGCCACCAGCTCGGCCGGGTCAACCGGCTTGGCGACGTAAAGCTGGAACCCTGCGTCGAGCGCCATCCGCCGGTTCTCTTCCCCGACGTAAGCCGAAAGAGCTGCTGCCGGAACGCCTCCTCCCTGCTCCGCCTTCAACGCGCGTACCTGCTTGATTAAGGCGTACCCGTCCGTGCCCGGCAGACCGATGTCGCTGATTAAAACGTCCGGCCTGAACTGTTCGAGGGCCGCGAGGGCCTCGCTCGCGCTGGCCACCGCGGTGACGGCAGCGCCGCACGTCTCCAGCACCGTCTTTATCAGGTCGCGCGCATCCGGTTCGTCGTCAACGATGAGCACGCGCAATCCTTCGAGCGAGGCCAATTGTCGCATGCGTGACGGCTCGCCCGTTTCGGCTGGCGCGGTCTGCGCCGTTGCGGGCGGGGCGGGCATTAACGGCAGGCTGATCCTGAAGCTGGCCCCGCGGCCCTGGCCCTCGCTCTCGGCCTCGACAGTGCCGCCGTGCAGCTCGACCAGGTGGCGCACGATGGCGAGCCCCAGCCCGAGCCCGCCGTGACTGCGCGTCATCGAGCTATCGGCCTGGCGAAAGCGGTCGAAGACGTAGGGGAGAAACTCAGGGTTGATGCCCTGCCCTGTATCGCTGACGGTAATCTCGGCCTGCGCGTCTACAGATTGGAGCGAGACCTTCACCTGCCCTCCTCTGGACGTGAACCTGACGGCGTTCGAGAGCAGGTTCCAGACGACCTGTTGCAGGCGCGCCGGGTCGCCCGAAACCATCCCGGCCAGCGGGTCGAAGGAGGTTTCGAGCCGGATGCCCCTGGCGTCGGCCGCCGGGCGCACGGCATCCATCGCGGCCCGGACGACGGGGACCAGCTCGACCGGGCGGACATCGAGCCGCAGGTTGCCCGTGATGATCCGCGAAACGTCGAGCAGGTCTTCGATCAACTGCGCCTGTGCCCTGGCATTGCGCTCGACGGTCTCAAGCGCGTGGCTGGCGGTCGCTTCATCCAGTTCCATAGTCCTGAGCATCGTGGTCCAGCCGAGCACAGCCGTCAGCGGCGTGCGCAGCTCATGTGAGAGTGTGGCCAGAAATTCGTCCTTGGTCCGGTTGGCCTGTTCGGCTTCGAGGCGGGCCGCCTGTTCCCGCTCCAGCGCCCTGGCCCGCGCTTCGTCGGCGCTCCGGTGCTCTGTAATATCGCGCTGCGTCCCCCATGCGCGCCGCAGGCTGCCCGCTTCGACCGACCCGACCAAGTTGTTGAGGAAGTATTTCTGATTGCCCGCCCGATCCGCTTCAGCCGATTCGGCTTCCGTCAGCCGGTAGCCCGAGCGAATGAAGCTGCGCAGCAGTTCGACGTTGTTCGGATTGTCGCGGATGAGCAGGTCTCCGAGCCGCGCGCCGACGATTTCCGCGGCCCGCCCGAGCCCGTACATCTGCGCCATCGCGTCGTTGCACTCGGCCAGGTAGCCGTGCCGGTAGAAAAGCTCGATCTGCTCTTCTTCGGGCAGTCCGATGGGGACGGGCTCTTCAAGCTCGAAGCGCCAGATGGCCTCCGAGCTGTTTTCGACAAAGGCGCGGTAGCGTTCTTCGCTGGCGCGCAGGGCTTCTTCGACCCGCCGCCGCTCGGTGATGTTGCGCGCGATGGTCGAGGCTCCGACGATGCGCCCCTCCGCGTTTCTAATCGGAGAGATGGTCAGCGCGACGTTGATTAAGCTGCCGTCTTTCCTGACGCGAACGCTTTCGAGATGCTCCACATGCTCGCCGCGTTTGAGGCCCGCGAGAATCTGCGTCACTTCGTCGGTCAGACCGGGCGGAACGAGCACGGAAACGTGGCGGCCAGTGATCTCTTCGGCCGAATAGCCGTAGAGCTTCTGCGCCCCCTCGTTCCAGCTCATGATGACGCCGTCGAGCGTCTTGCCGAAGATTGCGTCGTCCGTTGATTCGACTATCGCGGCGAACCTCGAATGTATCTCTTCGGCGCGCCTGCGCTCCGTGATGTCACGAAAGACCAGGACGACGCCGGAGATGGACCCGTCGCTGTCTTTGATGGGCGCGCCGCTGTCGTCAATCGGCACTTCGACGCCGTCGCGCCGGATAAGCAGGGTGTGATTGGCCAGCCCGACGATATTACCGTGGCGAAAGACCTTCTCGACGGGGCTTTCGACCTCCTCGCGCGTCGTTTCGTTGACGATCTTGAAGACCTCTTTGACCTCTCGCCCGCGCGCCTGCTCGAAGGTCCAGCCGGTCAACTCCTGTGCGACGGCGTTCATGAAGGAGATGCGCCCCTCCGCGTCCGTCGCCATCACGGCGTCGCCGATGCTGCCGAGGGTGGTTGCCAGCCGTCTCTCGCTGGCACTCAGCGCAGCCGTAGTCTCTTCGACCCTCCGGTTCGAGCGATGCAGCGACTCGCTCATCAAAGCCGTGACGATGCCGACGACTAGAAAGAGGCCGAGGCCCAGAAGCTCCGGCGTCCCCGTAACGGCGAGCGAATAGTCCGGCGGAATGAAGAAATAGGCGGCCGCCACCGTCGAGAGCCCGGTCGCAACCAGCGCGGGCCCCAGACCGCAGGCCCAGGCGCTGAACATGACGGCCGGAAAGTAGGTGATGAAAGGAAGATTACCGCCCAGGATGGGATCGAGCATCTCCCGCACCAGCGTGGCCAGGAGGACGCTCGCCAGCGCCATCCCGTAGCGCAGCCAGACGGAGAGTCTGAGCTTAAACATGAGCAGCCCTCTGTGTTCGCCGGTCCCGCCGCGCCCGAGACCGTGTGCTGTCAGCGAGAGCCGGAAACAATCTCTCCATGACGGCAGAGGCGTTAACAATAGCGGAAGCGT